>JBLHMA010000028.1:0-23742 GCA_047621545.1 Cognaticolwellia sp.
ATCCGACTCGGCCAGTTCAGCAAAAGCCACGGCGTTGAAAACGAAGGTCTCCTCCGCTTGGGCGACGACCTTTCCGTTGACCCTGGAGCGCACCTTCATCACCGCGGACTCCTCGCGTAAAGAGATGAACTCAGCGTGCAGCTGCACGACATCGCCTGGCCGTACAAACTTCCGGAACTTCACCCTCTCAGCCATGGTGAAGATGGGAAAGGGCCAGTCGCCCCGCTCTTTTCGTACGGTGTAGCCGATGAGTTTGCCGGCCAGCTGGGCCATGGACTCCATCAACAGCACACCGGGCACCACCGGAAACCCCGGGAAGTGGTCGGCAAAAAAGGGCTCGGAGAGGGTGAAGGCCTTGGCACCCACCGCGTGCTTGCCCACCACCATCTCGTCGATTCGGTCGACCAGGAGCCAGCGCATTAGTCCAACACCGCTTCGAGACAGTCCACCGCGATCAACTCCTTCTCTCCGCCGTCGCACTGCTTGTAGCGGTGCATCTCAAGGAGGTGGTAGCCGCTGTAGGGCGCGTTGAAGTTGTGTAGGTATTGGCGCCGCTCTCCGCTCACCTTTCCTGCTGCAACACCCGCCTCCTTGGGACGCCCGTCGAACCAGGTATCGACCGTGTAGGAGCATCCCGGGTCCCCGTCCTCGGACGCCACTGACCAAGCTGCAACGGGAATCGACTCCCCAAGCGAGGCCACCTTGTTCACTTCGCCCCGCTTGACCTCCTTCTGGGCAACCTTCCAGCTCTTGGCGGCCTCTTCCACGAAGAGCGTGTCCTCGCACAGGGAGAAGCTGAAGACCTGGCCCTCTGGAAAGGGCAAAAACTCGATGTACGGGGTGCTGTTGACCGGCTTCTCGATCTCCTTCCCGTCCTTCATGGTCACGAACATCTCGGAGGCACGAATCGCACACTTCTTCTTGTTGGGCTCCAAATAGAGGCGCTTGATGTTGTCTTCTCCGGCATCCACCGCTGCCTTGCGCGCCGCATCGGGCACCTCGGTGAGCACGAGATCGTTCTGGCGTAGCTCGCCGGACATCTCGCGGCGCGTGTTGCCCCCATCCACGAAAACCGCACTGTTGTCTGCATTCACGCGGACTCGAAAGTCGTGCATGCCCTTGGAACCTTCCACCTTGATCCAGTCGCCGGCCAGCTTGTCCATGGCGATCTCAGGACAGGGGTCTTCGACGACGGGGACTGGCACTTCAGCGGGGGTACAGGCCAGAGCGAGCAGAGACAACAACATGGGACACCTTCTAAGGCGCAGGAGGGTACCTCTTTGGCTACCGGCCCGCCAAAGCTGCGGCAGCCTTGACCCACACTTGGCCCCTGGGGGACCCTGCGGTCATGATTTTGATCCTCTGCGCATCCCTGGCCCAAGCCGGCCGCTTCGACCCGGCGGCTCCACAAGAACGGGGCGCCGGCTGGGTGTACTTGGGGGGCGGCATCAGCAGCTTTTCCTCGGAGTTTTGGGGCACAAACGAGTTCGAGCTGCCCGCATCCTTCAGCATCGCTAGGGCCGACTTAATCGGCGAGGTAGGCCTGGGCCCACACCTGGCGATCGGCGCACACGTCCCCTGGGTGGACAGCACCGCGATTGTGAAGGTTGAGCGCCTCTGCACCACCTATGGAATGTGCGACGACGTGCGCTCCTTCGGCGACCTACGCCTGGGCTTGCGTTCGCCCTGGCAGGTCCAAGATTGGACGATCACTGGGCGCGTAGAGGTGGCCAGCGGCTTCGCGTACCAAGCCAACATCGACGATCTCGGGGCACCGGGAGATGGGAACACCGACCTGGTGCTCGGGGTCATGGCCGGTCGCGGTGGGCAGCTGGGGAGCACGTCCTACAAGGTGGCCGGAGGCGTGGAGTGGGAGCAGGCCTTCGGACGTCCCCCCAACGCCATCCAAGGTGGCCTGGAGGCGAGCTGGCGCTGGCAGAACCTAGAGCTGGGACTGGCATGGACGGCCTACGAGAGCCTGGGCGGACTGAGCTTTGGGGAAGCCACCACCAACGACCGTATGGAGAACGATCCGGGGCGCTTCACCGACATCGACAACGACGTGCAGACCATGGCGCCACGCTTGAGCGTCTACGCCGGGGAACGCGTAGGCGTCCACACCGGGGCTTGGTGGGTCTTTGCTGTAGACAGCGGTCCCGGGGACCTGACAGGCGCGAACTTGGGGGTCAGCACCTGGTGGTAACGACGGAGACCAACCGAGAGTCGGACTACTCGACATAGCCCAGCATTCGCAGCGCCCCGATATCTCCGCTCACTCCATGCCCGACGGTCTGGCGGGCCTCCTCGATGCAACACTTAGTTTGGACGAACCTCAACTCCAAGCGAGACCGATGGCCCTTGATAGCGGTCGGTGTAGGCCGCCTCGTAGCCCAAAATGGTGTGGTAATGCACACCAATGGTCGGACGAACCTGACCATTCATACCCAAGCCCGCGGGAATCAGAGCCAGCTGAAGGCCCGCATCCAAGGCCCAGCCGAAAGCGGAGTCGGCGCCGTTTAGGAGCTTGTCTTCCCAGACTGAAGGTTTCTCTCCATCTGGGGTCTTCCGGTCCTCCCCGACCAAGTAGAAACCGTACCCACCTCCTCCAAACAGAACCGGAGCCGAGAGGTGCAAGCGCCCATTGGCCAAGGTGCAGCCTGGAGCAATGTACAGGCCAGCGGCGCCGCCATCTGAGCGCAGCTGGAGCGTGTCCTGCTCCTTGTACGTTTCATCCAACTCCAGGGGAAAGGTTGCCGGGTTGATCGGACCTGGACGGGTGGTGGCAGCAATCCCGACACGGAGTTGATCCTGAAAGAGCGAGACCCCTCCAGAGAGTGAGGGGCCGTGCGAGAGATGCTCGGCCATAGAGTAGCCGCGTCACCCAATGGCTACAAAAGCACTGTGGGGGCTCGAGGATTCAGGGCTGGCCTGGGCCGTGGCACCGAGAAGGGACAAGAAAAGCACAGTCATATTCGCTCCGAAATCACAGGTTGAACCAGGAGGTTTCGGAACCTGGGATCCATCGAACGCCAAGGGTTCCACGGTTCAGATACTTGGCCCCGTCCCCGTCGAAACCAAAGCCCCACCCGGACTCCACCAAAGCGGCGAGCTGGACGGTCGGGGACAGCGTGAGACTGGCTCCCCCACGAATGATGAAGGCCTGGGCTTCTGTCGCCACCACCGGGTCAAGCTCCATGGCGTATTTGAAACTCCAGCCCAGACGCAGGGCCGCCCGGGTCTCCAAACGGAACCGTGGCCATGGGGCTGAGCACCCCACGCAGGCCCATTGCTGACGTGTAGGGGCCAGTGGTCTCCGTGACCGACAGGACCTGAGGCCCAACATCCAAGCGCAGGTCCATCTGAACATGGCGCTGAATCAGCGGCACTGTGATGCTGCCCATGACCGCGCTGGTGCGCCCACCTGTGACAGGCCATCCGTCCACATAGACTCCCCGCGCTTGACCCACCTGGACCAGAGCGCCCAACTGAACGCCAGAGCCAAGACGTCTGAAGGCCTGACCTTGCTTCACCGGACCACGCGAAAGCTGACCTTGAGCGATGCCGGGCGAGACTTCTTTGAGCGCTCCAGCAGAGCCTTGGAGCCCCTCAGAGATGCCCAAGCAGATCTGCACGACGCCGACGGCGCTCTGACCGGAACCATCCGAATGTCTGCGCCTGGCGCCTTTGGCCGTCGGGTACTCGCCCCCGCGCTGGTCCCCAGCCTATCGGAACACCCTGGGGTCTGCGTGGATCTGCGGGTCTTCGACACCCTGCTGGACCTGATCGCCGAAGGTATCGATCTGGCCATTCGCGCAGGGGGCTCGACCAACAGCCAACACTTTGCGGTTCGCTCCCTTTGCCGCTGCCCCAACGGGTCTACGCCAGTCAATCCCACATCGAGAAATACGGCATGGCCACCACACTAGAGGAGGCCTGTTTCCAGCCCCGCATTGTGCGCCGAGAGGGCGGCCAACTCTTAGACCTCCGTCTGCCCAACATGCCGCCTCCCGTACTGATCTGCGACGATGTGGAGACTGTCGCGCTCGCCGTTCAGTCCGGTCTGGGCGTTGCACTTCTACCTGAGTGGTTGGCCCAAGGAACGCCAGGGCTGGTGCAGATACCGATGCATCTATACTTCCCAGACGGCATCTACAGAGCCGTACTCCCTGGCGGACGCAGCACCCCGCGCCGCACGCGTGCACTACTAGACCATCTGGCACTGACGCTCGCCAATGGCCTCCCCTCCTGAGTCCGACATGCTAGGAAGTCCCATGCTCTTGATGCTCTTGGCCTGCAGCAAAACGGACCCCTCGGCCACGGTCCCTCTCTACCGCTACTCCCACGTGGGCACCTTCAACCAGGCCGGCACGCATCTGTTCATCAGCGGCGGCTCCGGATCCGGTGGCAAGCGACTGGACTCCTGGCGCATCGCCTTGGGTGTGGATGGGGAGAACACCGCGGAGTGGGAAGAACTGAGCGCTCCACCTCGAGATATCTTCCGCAGCACTCTGGTCCGGGAGCCCGGCACTGACATGGCCTGGGTCTTTGGCGGGAGCCAGGGCGACAACTCAACCGAGAGCGCATCGCTGGAGCGCTGGAACTTGGCGGATGACAGCTGGACTTCCCTTGGAGAGACGGGTCCTGGCGGCCGCTACAAGGCCGATGCCGTCTGGGATGGGTCCCGCATGTTGCTGCTTGGGGGCCGCTTTGACGACAACGAGGAAACGTTGACCCTGGACGATCTCTGGGGCTTCGACACCGACACCGAGACCTGGACCGAGCTTAGCCCGACAGGCGGACCGGGCGCCATCACTCGAAGTAGCATGGCCTTGGGCGAGGACGGCTTAGTCTACTTGAGCGGCGGAATCGACGCCGACGGCAACCGCTATGACTGGGTCTGGACCTTGGATCCGGACACCTTGGAGTGGAATGAGCTGGAGGTGGGCGGCGAGACCCCCGGGAACCGTGCCAGCCACAGCAGCCACTGGTACGACGGTCAGCTCTGGGTCTGGGCCGGCTCGGGCCAGGACAACGCCCTGTGGGCTTTGGATCCACAGGCAGGAACTTGGCGCTCTTTTGAGGGGGAAGCACCCCTCGGCCGTGACGCACAGGTCACCTCGTCCCCAGACGGCCGTCACCTCTTCATCATGGGTGGCGATCCTGCCGACGACGAGGCCACCCCAAACTTCGTCAATGACGTCTGGGAAGTGGACCTGGACACGCAGATCTGGACCGAGCGCGTGGCCTGGGGCGAGTAGGTCCCAGCGCGGGCCCAAGGCTAGGCGCAATGGATGCTGATAGACTCCTTTTCCTGGAGGCCCTTTTGCTGCTGATCCTGCTTGCCGGCTGCTGGAAGACCGATGTGTCTGTGAACACGACCATCATCCCCTTCGAGAACGCTACCTCGAATACGCCGGGGTGGGTCGAACGCGTGGACAGCGCCCTGGCCTGCCCTGACGGCAACCCCGCCAGCATCTACTTGGTGTACCCGCAGACCCAGGAAGCCCCCCTGCCGGGCGCCGTGGTTCTGCACAGTGGACCTTTTGACTACATCCAGGCACCTGCTGCAGACAACCCGCTGCTTGGCCAGAACTATGCCGGCTTAAGCGACGGCGGGCTCATCCGCCTAGAAGCCGACTGGGCCAGCCAGAAGGTCTTCGAAGCGATGGGGCTGATTCCACGCATCGATGCGAGCGAGGACAACCTGGGCACCATGGCGTCCGCTCTATTGGACGCTGGATACATCGGGATCTACCCCACGAACTGCTGGGGTGACCTGTGGCACAACGAGACTCCATCGGCGGGTCTGCCCAACCTGAGCAGCAACAGTGAGCTGGACTTCTTCGCCCGCAACGGCGGCGCGATGGCGGCAGACGCTTGGGACTTTGCCAGCGGCGAGAAACTCATGGAATCCGGCGCCTTGCTGGACACCACCAGCACCCTGCTCATCGGGTTGGGCGAGGGCTCCCGCGGCGTCACCGAGCTGATGATGCGCGAGGGCGTGAACCCCACTGGCCTGCTCATCGACTCCCCGATCGACGAGCTGGAAGACTGGGCAGCCGGCGACCCCTTGGTCGCCGAGGGCCTTCGCAGGCTCTACCTGGACTCCGACGCCGAAGACTACAACTGGAACCAGTGGACCCTGGCCAGGATGGCCTCGGTGGCGGTAGACGAGCTCCCCGACATTCCTGTAGCGGTGGTCTACTCGAGCATCGATCCCCAGGTGCCAGCCGGAAACATCAGCCGACTCTCGGACAAGTTCGAGGGGGACACGGCGATGCGGTGTGAGATCGACACCGAAGCGAACAAGCACGTGCAGAGCAACGGCGACATCGCGCTGGCGCGGGACTTGGTCACCTTCCTGGATGGCGGAGACAAGCCTGCCCGGTGCGCGGAGCAGTAGCGAGGGGTCAAGCACCCGGCTGAAAGCATGACCGAGTCGGGCGGGCCGCCCGTTAACAGACTCCCAACGGGGGGCCATGTTGCGCCCGTGGCCTCGATGTCCACCCCACAGCAACACGAACGGCAAAGGCTTTCCCATGACCTCACGACTCACCAGCGCACTGCTGTTCTCCAGCGCACTCATTGCGGGCTGCCGTGGCCCGACCGGGGGAGAAGCAGCCCCAGGGTCGACGACGCCAGACAGCGGCGTGGTAACAGACTCTGGTGAGGCTGTGATCGCCTTTACCGTGCTTCCCGACGACCCTGGGATTCGGTACGTGGGCCGCTGGAACTTGAGCGATCCCACGGCACCAGAGTTGGGCTGGCAGGGTGGCTCACTCGCATTGGCATTCGAGGGCACAGACGCCACGCTGACACTCGACGCCGGCAACGCCAATGAGTACGCACGGGTCATCGTGGACGGGGACCAAACGACCACGTCCCATGTGGCCCTGCTCTCCGGACTAAACACCGTGGTCTTGGCCGAGAACCTTGAGTCTGGCCCGCACACCGTGGAGTTCGTGAGAGAGACCTACTGGGGCACAAACTTCATACCCAAAGAGATCCAGGTCACCGGCAGCAAGCTGCTCGAGCCCCCCCCAAAGGCAACGCGCAGCATTGAGTTTTACGGGGACTCCAATCTCGCAGGCTACGCGCTGATGAGCGAGACCAACGACTCAGACGCTCGCTACGTCGGCAGTCACTTCAGCCTCGCTGGCGTCGCCGCCCGCGCCCTATCCGCGGACTACACGAACATCTCCGTGTCTGGCGAAACCCTGAGCGGCATGACGCAGCTCTACGACCGAATCGATTGGTACGCAGGCGTCGGAAGCTGGGACTTCGATCGCTACACACCCGACGTCATCGTGGTGAACCTTGGCGCCAATGACATCGACACCGCTGGAGAAGCGGCCATTCGGCAGAGGTACGTCACCCTTCTCGATCTGCTCCGCACCGCCCACCCTGATGTCCATATCGTGGTCTTCAACGGATGGGGCTGGAGTCATGATGAGCCGACGAACTACACCGCCGAGGTCGTCGCCGAACACGGCGACCCGAACGTTTCCGTGGCAACCTTCCCTTGGGTCTTTGAACAGTGGCACGGTTGCGAGACAGACCATGCCGGCATGGCGAGCTACCTGCTGGCCCACCTGGAGAAGACCCTCGGCTGGCAAGCCGAGCCACTGGACGTCATGAACGGCTACGGCCTAAACGGTGACTTGGCCAACGGCAGCTTCGAGGAGGTGGCACCCTTTGGGGGCTTCGGCTGGCGCTATGCCGCACAGCCAGGCGTCGAGCGGATCACACAGAGCAGCGCTGCCAAAGACGGTAGTGCATTCCTTCGCCTCTCCCAGGGCGCAGCGGTCCACCAGCCCAATCCGGCCCGCGCAGGACAGACTGTGACCGTGACCCTATGGCTTCGAGCGGAAGAGGCAGGCCAAAGCCTGGATGTCGGCATTGATTTCCGCGATCAGACCATGTGGACCGACCCACTAAAAACGGAGACGACGACCCTGAATCTCAGCACGGAGTGGTCCCAGTATACGGTGACCGCAGTCGCCCCAGAGTTGACGGACAATCCAGTCTTCCACACCCGACTCACCATCGCCGCAGGGCCCGGCAGCACGGTCGACATCGACGCCCTGTCCAGCACCACAGAAGACTGATCGCATAGGTTCCCGGCTCTCCCTTGAACCTTCAACCACTCGGACGAGGCAAGTTGACGCCACAAGAGGGGCAACTTTGTAGACGACACCCCGTCTCCGTATGCGAATTACCCGGGGCACCATGTTTGCAACGGCGGTGCAATGGCGGCAGACGCTTAGGACTTTGCCAGTGGTGAAAAGCTCATGGAGTCCGGCGCCCTGCTGGACACCAGCAGGGCGCCGCTCATCGGATTGGGCGAAGGCTCCCGCGGCGTCACCGAGCTGATGATGCGCGAGGGCGTGAACCCGACCGGCTTGCTCATCGACTCCCCCATCGACGAACTCGAGGACTGGGCAGCCGGCGACCCCTTGGTCGCCGAGGGCCTTCGCAGGGTCTACCTGGACTCCGACGCCCAGGACTACAACTGGAACCAATGGTCCTTGGCCAGGATGGCCTCGGTCGCGGTTGACGAGCTCCCCAACATCCCCGTGGCGGTGGTCTATTCGAGCATCGACCCCCAGGTCCCAGCCGGAAACATCACCCGACTCTCGGAGAAGTTCGAGGGGGACGGGGCGATGCGCTGTGAAATAGACACGGAAGCAAACAAGCACGTACAGAGCAACGGCAACATCGCGCTGGCACCGGACTGGGTCGGCTTCCTGGATGGCGGGGACAAGCCTGCTCAGTGCCTGGAGCAGTAGGAGAAAGCAAGGGACAACCCGAAACCGTGTTAGCCTGATTCAACGTGGTCTTTTCGCGTCGCGACGACGTCGTGTCCCGATCGTCAAGCGACCCGGTCTCTGCGTAAAAAATGGGAGGGTCAGATGGCCTCGATGATCGGCAAGCTCACTGTTTTGACGGGCGCTCTGCTCATACTCGCTTCTTGCACTGGCAGCCCAGATCAAGGGGATTGCCCGGAATACTTGGTCTGCGCGGAGACTGCAGGTTCCTATTCCGCCACCCTCGATGCGACCTACGGCGAGGAGGGCGTCTGCTGGAAGGACCAAGACCCAACTATATGCCGCGCTGCTTGCACCGATGCCAAGGCCGCAATCACAACAGTGTTAGGTGCCGACTGCGCTCCAGACGCGGCAGAGAATGCATGCAATGCATGCAATGCATGCAACGGCGAAGATACCTTCTGGTAGGTCGCAGCGCGTCTACTCCTGGGTGATCACCCAGGCGCTCAGCTCTCCTGCTGCATCGGGTGCGTCACCGAACATCCGCGTCCC
Source organism: Cognaticolwellia sp. (assembly GCA_047621545.1). Lineage (GTDB taxonomy): Bacteria > Myxococcota_A > UBA796 > UBA796 > CAJQPC01 > CAJQPC01. Next base: position 9,321 of record JBLHMA010000028.1, read on the forward strand.
ATGCGCTCCAGGGTCGTACTCGGTGAAGGACCAGTCCCCAGGATTGGCGTCCTGCCAAGCCTGGTTGTCGTCCGCCTCTGAGGCAGGAAAGCCAAACCATCCGGGCATGGTGGGCATCTGCGATATCTCGTGGTTGTTGGTCGTCGGCCCGACTGCTGACAACATGATGAAGGCGTCTGGCGCCGGCCAGGCCTCGCTTGCAGCCCCTCCCTCAACGGAGAGCGCGCTGTAGTCCAAGACCGATGTGGTGCCGTTGCTCGCGCCGATCAGCACGAAGGACCCAAAGCCGTCCTGCTCGGCCCTGAGAACGACCGCTTCGATGTCGTAGGCACCCGCCACCGTCTGAAATGCGTCTTCGGCCACGCCCCCCGAGTCTCCTGCACCACGCCGGTCTGGCACCATCACAGCCCAGTCCGCATCCACCAGGGGCTGAAGCACCTCGCCGGGCCAGTCGTTCCGGGTATTGGCCCCCCTGGGGTCCATGTGCACGAACACCGCCAATGGCCGGTCTACAGAGGAGGCCGCGTAGTAGTCCGCCACGATGTCTACAGAGTCTCGGGTCGTGAGCGTCACCACCTCGCCGCCCTGGGGCTTGGGCTGAGGGGTGTACTCCGCAGTCTCGGGGTCTTTGGCGCAGGCGAGGACAAGCAAGGTGTAGAGCATGCCCCTCTCATAACCCAGAACAGCGGCTAACCGCCCGCTCCGGCCTTTACTTCCAAGGGGCCTTCAATGGCCCAGACCCTCTCATCGCCGGTGCCCCAGAGCAGGTCGGGGCCAGTGCCGGTACAGAGCAGATCCACCTTGAGGACCGCCGCGTCCACCGCCGCCAAGCCCCAGGCACCCGGCTGGCCGGACCAGAGCGGTGCCGCCAGCTCGATCACCTCGATTCGTCCCTGGCAGGGTGTGAGGGGTGCCGGCCACCCAGCGCCCTCCAAGCTGCGCTCCTGGTAGCTGGCGACAAAGCCCTGGGTGCGGACACCAGGCTGGGCGTTCTCCAGAAAGGAGCTGTGCAAGCGAAGGGAGAAGATGCCCTCGCGGGCCACCGGCCGCCACGGGTACCGACCCTCGGTGAGTCGTAGCGCGCCGCCGACCTGCAGACCGTCTACGGCGGCCTCGCCGACGAGAGGACCGGCAAGTGCCAAAGGAGAAGCGCCGTCCAGGCGCACGCGCAGGTCTGCCTGGAGGAAGACCTCTCTCCTTCCAGACTCCCCGACCAGAAAGTCCAGGAAGAGCAGAACGGGAACCAGACACCCCAGCAAAAGCCAGAGCAGATGGGCGCTGCGGATGGGACCCCGTACCATGGATGAGAGGGTACACCCTGCCCACGTCTTGGGCGCGCTATAGAAAGACCATGCTCGTGTTCACTTGGATCCTTCGCGTTCTGTTGGCCCTGCTCATCTTGGGCTGGCTGGCCACACTGCTCAAGGTTCTGGCCCGCAGCAAGAACCCCAAGTGGGCTCTGGCACCCGAGGATCCACCATGCGATCCGGGGCTCAAGGTCAGCGTTGTCATTCCGGCCCGGGACGAAGCAGCCCACATCAAGGGCTGCGTGGACGCGGTGCTCGCCCAGGACCATCCCAACCTGGAGCTGATCGTCCTGGACGATGGCAGCACCGATGGCACCGGCGAGATCCTGGCTGCAATCGACGACCCAAGGCTCAAGGTGCTCTCCGGCGGCGACGGCATCCCGGACGGCTGGTTCGGAAAACCCTGGGCCCTGCAGCGCGCCCAAGAGCATGCCACCGGCGACTGGCTGGTATTTATCGACGCCGACGTACGCTTGGCCCCCACCGCCGTCTCTCGGGTGGTGAGCTACGGCGAACGCAATGGCCTGGGCATGCTGACCGGCTTTGGCACCCTGACCATGGAGAGCTTCTGGGAGCACATCCTGCAGCCAGCGGTGGGCGGCCTGATCCTGCTGGGCAACAGCCTGGACGACGTGAACGACCCCGAGAAGACCGACAAGAACATGGCCAGCGGACAGCTCCTGGCTTTCTCCCGGGTGGGCTACGACGCTGCCGGCCAGCACCATGCGGTGCAGAACAACATCCTGGACGATGTGGGCCTGGCTCGGGCCTGTGTAGACGCCGGGGTCAAGTACCACTGCCTGTTTATGCGCCGCATCTACTCCGTCAGGATGTACGCCAGCTTTGATGAGATCTGGGCAGGCTGGGGCAAGAACCTCTTCGCCGGTATGCACTACAGCTGGGCCACCGTGGCCTTCGTGCTGGGCTTCCTGGCCTGGACCACCCTGAGCGGCCCCGTCTTGGCGGCGATCGGAGCGGCGACCGGCACAGAGTGGCTGTGGTGGGGACTGGCCCACATCTTGGTCATGCAAGCCACCCGCTTGGCCATGGACTGGCAGTACGGCCACAAGCTAATCTACGGACTGACCCACGCCCCGGCCACGGCCATGGTGATGGTTCTGATCGTGCACTCGGGAATCAAGACCCAGGGCAAGGGAGTACAGTGGAAAGGGCGGATCTACAACCCTGACGGATCAAGTTGATCGGTCAAAGGCACTAGCCGAGTACGGCCCCACAAGGGCGACAGGACCTTGAGTCCTTAAGACGCGGCAGGGGCCCCAGCAGGCCGACGCTCTCGGACCATCTCTAGCGCCTCCGATGCGGTGGACAATCCAGTCGCCGCGAGCGCGAGCGGCTCCCACATGGTGTGCAGGGTCTGCAGCAAGAGCCCCATCATCTGATCGACCATCCGGGTGTTGACTTCCGGCGCGATGTCACCGGCCATGTAGAAGGTGTGGCGCCAGAAGACAACGCCCCCTGGACCACTCATGAAGTTCCCGAGCAGGATCTGCTGGTTCACCAAGTTCGCCACCTCCAGCAGCGCCGGTTCGCAGTCAGGGGCGATGGTCTGTGGCAGCTGGGCAACGACCTGGGCAAAAAGGGTGCCACGGGTCTCCGAGCCCATCGGCAGGAAATTAATGTGCACTATAGCCGATCCTGCCCCTTCTCCCCCGAGCACCCCGAAGGTGATGGCGTCGTAAGGGATCTGATCATTCTGGGGACGAAAGGTAACGGAGAACCCCGCATCCTCGAGTAGGCGTAGCCACGTTTGCAAGAGGGTTGTCTGCATCTCAGCCTCGCATCTTGCTGGCGATAGAGTCGATGGAAGGGCTCTTCGTGTCCTTCACCGTGCCGGCCCCGAGGGCCTTGATCATTTCCCTCGCGCGCCCCTTGCCCTCCGCGTCCTCATCCTGATGGGCGGAGGCATACAGAGCCTTGGCTTGGTTGAGCGTGTAGTTCTTGTACCAGTGGTCCAACGAGATGTAGCCCTGCTTTCCGATGGCGGTCTGGACCTCATTATCAGTGGATTTTTCGCTGAGCCCGTGGCTGTCTTTGAGCGCTGCGATGGCCAGCGTTTTCTTCGCCTTGGACTTCTCGTACATGGACCAAATCGCCATACCGATCCCGATGGCGGTTGCCACCGCGCCGACGCCGGCCATGACCATCCACCCCACGGGATTGCTCATGCCCAAAGCCAGCAGGGCAACGCCACCCGCAGAAGTCAAGACACCGGACGCCCCCTTGCCCACTGCGCCCTTCATCGCGATGCCCGCGTTCACGGCGGCGTGGTCGGCGATGGGCTTCAGAATGGGATCGACCAAGCCGGCCAGCCTGGTGAGTTCCTCCTTTTGAGCCTTCTTCTTGACGAAGGTGTACAGTCCAACGCCGGCCTGAACGAGCCCTGCGAAGATGGCCAGGCCACCGAAGGCCGCCCAGGACCCCGCAGCGCTGCCTGCAGCACCATACTGCGCGATGACGTTGTGGGCGAGACGCGCGCTGTCCCGTGCCGCGCCGACCGTAGCTTCGGCACCAGCCTGGGCGAGCTCGGCGACGCCCTGACCGTTGTAGGCGTTCGAACCCAGCTCAACGAGGGCGACGAGGCTGCCCAGAATGGCGAGGCTTGGTCCTCCGAGCTGGGAAGCGTTGGTCGAGTCCTGGGAGGCGCCGCCCAACTTCAGGGCTTGACCGGTACCGGCGTTGACAGCTTTGCCCCCTGTGACGGAGTGTTTGGCGACATCGGCTGGGTTGATGGCGTTAGCGCCCGCGATGAGCTCCTTTTTGTTGTCGAAGGCTACCCGAGCTCGGTCCGCAAGACCCTCCCAATCAACCACGTCTCGGATCCAACCGGAGTCGATGGCCTTCCAGGCCTTCGTCTGGAGGCCGCCCAAGTCGGTCCCGGAGGTGATGGCCTCTCCAGCGAAGTCGGCACAGATATGCCACTGAGCCGCCTTGGGAAGCCCCTTGAAGTAGTGCTCCATAAAGGCAGACTTCGCGGCGTTCTTGCCAAGCCCAAGCGTCCCTCCTTCTGCGCTTTCCGCGGACTTCATCAACTTGGACACGACGTCCGTTGGCTCTACCAAGTTGATAGCAGCGAGCTTTCCCACCGCGCCGCCGTCGAACTGGACGGCCGAGCCCGCCTGTCCACCCGCAGGCCCCGATGACAAGAGGGGCTCGGCGCTCTCTCCCGCTACGACCTTGTCGGCGACGGAGTCGGCATGCTTCTCGTAGACATCACCGGCGCTCCCAAATCCGCCCTCGAGCTGCACGCCCTGCTCTTGCTGTACGGTGTGGGCGGCCTCGTGCGCTGCGGTGTGCAGGCTCGGGGCGTTCTTGAAACCCACCGAGCCCCCCATGGCGTAGGCGTTGGACCCGAAGGTGTCGTTGGCCTCGGCCGCTTTGCCGCCCGTGTGGGCCTTGACTCCCGAGATGTCGAACGCGCCAAAGCTACGCTGAATGGTGTCTCGATGCGGGAGGGGACCACCACCGCCAGAGACTCCTTCCGCGGCGGCCGAAGTCGCCGCTGGCTGAGTGCCTGGCCCATTCTCAAACTGCACAACCAATGGGTCGACAAGGCCGTCCGCGAGATGATCGGCTGCAGCTGGGCCCGCCTGCTTTGAGTTGGGGCTGGAGCTGGCTTCAAGTGATAAAGAAGAATTCATGAATTGATAATATTCCAAGTCCTCCACGTTCCACAAGTGAGTTCTGCATCAGTGGCTTTTCTTTTGCTGATGGACCGTGTGGATGACCTCAGCGGTGGCTTCGGCGACGGAGATACTCCCCCCGCGAAGCCGGTGTCAGCGGTCCCGGATACCAGGAACTTGGCAGGCCCCGTGCCGCCAAACAGTCGACAACGAGATCACAATGCTCGCTCTTCTCCTCTTCATTCTTCCAAGCATCGCCTAGGCGAAGTAGAAAGCTGCTTCATACGCAAGCCGCAGCAAGCGATCCACTTCTTCGGCACGGCGTCCGCACGGTTCATCTACGGGATCGGCCTGCCAAATCGCGAAACGGCGGGCGGGCAGAAGGCGATCGTCCTCCCCGTCATCGAAGTCGGAATTGGGGCAATTCGTGCCTTCGGGCTGAAAAATGGATCCGAGATCCAGGTGCTTGGTGAAATCGGCTGCGTCCCTGCAGCGCGCGCACCATTCGGGGCCGTCTCATTCGCAGTGAAGCTTCCAGCGCGGGACTGAGCCCCATCCGTCCGGGACAACTGGGCGGGCTGCGACTAAACGAAATTGCACAATCACAGCTGCATGCTTGCCCGACACCGTTCAACGTCACGGGTGCGCTGCCAGGGCAAGTGCGTGCAGTGGAAAGGGCGGATCTACCACCCCGAGTAGGACTTGTGGTGTAAGCCCAGAGCATCCCATCCGTTTCCGAGCCCAATGCTGCTCCTCTCCTTGCACTTAGCCTGCGCGCCACCTCAGGCCGCCGGTCCTCTCCCCCAGGACGCCTACGTCTGGCAGCAGGTGTGGACCCCTGCAGTCCAAGAGGCGGCCTATGCCCATTCCTTCCGCGAGCTGGTGGTCCTGGGCGGGACCCTGGATTGGGAGGAGGGCTTGGTCCTCTTCGAGCGTCCTGCCCTACCCCGTGGCAGTGCTCTGGCCCTCCGTGTAGAGGCCCCTCCCGCAGGCGAGGACACGCTGCCCGCTTTGCAGAACGCCCTGGCCCAGCTGGCCCTGGCCCACCCCGAGGCGCCCTATCTGCAGCTGGACATGGACCTGCCCACCCGGCGTCTTGGGGAGTACGCCCGGTGGATGGAGGCGCTGAGCCAAGCCGGGCTGCCGCCCCTGCGCATCACGGCGCTGCCCACTTGGCTGGACGACCCGGCCTTTGAAGACCTGGCCCAGGCGGCCCCCCACTACGTGCTGCAGCTGCACTGGCTGGACCCAGCCGACCCCACACACCTGCTGGATCCCCAGGCCCTGTCGCACATCGAGCAGGCCGGCGAGGTGGGGCAGCCCTTCGCTGTCGCCCTGCCAAGCTACAGCTACAGCCTACATTTTGACGCCAATGGAGAACAGGCGGGCCTGAGCGCCGAGCAAGGCCAGGCGCCACCACGGGGTGGACACAGCGAGACTCTGCGGGCCGATCCAGCGGCCGTGGCTGAGGTGGTGGCGGCGCTGGAGTTGGCACACCCCCAGGAGCTGGAGGCGCTGATCTGGTTCCGGCTGCCTACAGCACAGGATCAGAACAGCTGGAGTCTGGCGACCTTGACCTCGGTGGCGGCTGGGGTGGCACCCGTGACCCGGGCGGAGCTCCAGGTGAGAGCGACGGGAGACCAGCTCTGGCAGTTCAGCCTCCACAACATAGGAACAGAGACCCTGCTGCTACCGGAGCTCAGCTGGGATTCGGACCCAGCTCTCTGGGACGCGTTGGGCAGCTACCACCGCAACCAAGGCCACCTGAGTCCTGGAGCCGCGCAGACTCTGCCGCCCGGCGCCTCTCAGATCGTCGCTTGGGCCCGTGGTCCTGTTGAACCCGGTCTCTCGGTGGTCTCCAATGCGCCCTGACGCGAACCTACCCGTACTCCTTCTCCTGATCTCGCTTCCAGCACAGGCTTGCGGCCCCTACTACGACTACACCCAGCTGTCCTGGCAGGGGCAGCACATGCTTCAGGCGCCCACAACGAGCTTCAAGCTGGAGATGCAGCGGCTCGCGGTGGAGACTCAGGCCCCGCCCCTGGCCACTCCAAAGCGGGTGCGAACAGCAGACGCGGACCGGGCTGACCTGACGCAGCTCTTGAAGGACCCTGTGCTGGTTGAAGCGGCGCTGCAGGCCCGGGAAAAGCAGACGCCCCTGCCACCGGAACTCCCCCAAGAGTTCCAGCTCTACCAAGCCGGAGCGATTGCCAGCGCACAAGTAAAGCTCGACGCAGCGCAAACGGCATGGCGCGCGGTGCTGGACTTGCCCTTGGAGCAGCGCCAGTACCGGGGAAGCTGGGCCGCCTACATGCTGGGCAACACCACCGACGACCCAGCTCAAGCGGCCGCTTGGTACCAACAGACCCGCAGTGAGATCGCGCAGGGAGGGCAAGACAGCGCCGGTCTCTATGTGGCCAGCCTGCGGCAGGAATCTTGGGTTCAGAGCCGAGCGGAGCAGCCGGTCCTGGCCCTGTCCCTCTGTCTGCAGTACCGATCCAGTGGCGCCAGTGTGTTCTGCCAAGACCTCCGCCCGCTCGCGGAGGACGTTCTGAGGCAAGACGACTTGAGCTTGGCCACCCAAGACCCGCTGGTCGCCCAAGCCATCGCGGCGTTGCTGACCAATCCAGGGAGCTCGGTCTGGTACCGGTTGGATCTGGAAGAGCAGACACGACGCTGGCTGGCCGCCTCCGAGAACCATCAGGACTTGGCTGCGGCGGACCGACTGGCATGGGCGGCCTATCGAAGCGGAGACATGGAAGCGGCCAAGGCCTGGCTGGAGCGCTCGCCTGAGACCCCCATGTCCCACTGGATCCAAGCCAAGCTCCACCTGCAGGCCGGCGAGCTGACCCTCGCCGAGGCTTCCTTGGCCCAAGGCGGAACCCTCCTTCCCCAAGCCGCCCAGAGCGGTCGCCCGCTCTTCAGCACACACTGCGAGCACGACAACCATGACCCCGCGCGGGCCATCCACGTCGAGCTTGGCGTGGTCCGGGTCGCCCTTGGGGACTACGCCGGCGCGCTCCAGGCCTTCTTGGAGGCGGGAGACTGGATGGACGGGGCCTGGGTGGCCGAGCGCTTGTTGACCACCGACGAGCTGCGGGCCCAGGTTGACCTGCACTGGCCCAAGGACACTGGGCAGCCTGCCGTAGAGCGGCTCTTGGATGGAGGCCCACTTCCCGCTGCACAGATCGCCTCCAGCATGCGACACTTGCTGGCCCGCCGACTGGCTCGGGAAGGTCGCTGGGACCAGGCCATTGAGTACTTCCCCGAAGAGCTGCAGCTTGCGGCCAGCGACGTGGGCGAGAGCATCGACAAAGCCGATGACAAATGGCGCAGGGACGACGTGCGCGGCACCCACCTCTGGAACGCCGCATACGAGATGAAGCAGCAGGGCTGGGCGTTGCTGGCCACCGAGATGGAGCCGGACTTTCGGGTGTTAGAGGGCCTCTACCAGGGCGCCGACACCCTAAACATGCGCCTCGACCCCATCCCCCCTGCGCCCTTGTTCGCCACCCAGCCCGCCGAGCTGGCCAAGCTGGCAACAACGCGCCCGCCAAACGAGCAGCGCTACCACTTTGTGTGGACCGCAGCGGAGCTGGCTGAGCAGGCCGTGGGCCTGATGGACGATGGGAACCCGGACCTGCCGCAGGCCCTGTGCACCTCCGGCCTCTGGCAAAAGACCCGCGACCCGGTGTACTCCGCGCGCGCCTTCCACGACCTGTACTCTCGGGTGCCGGAGTCCACTCTGAACGGGGCCGTGTTCTTAGACTTTTCCAGCATGGGCCTGTGCCAGCCCACTCCTCCGGCCACCAAGGGCTGCCAGAGTGTGCCCGGCGGCGGCTTTTGGGCCATCGCCGGGCTGGTCATGCTTCTGCGCCGTCGGCGCTCCGAGCTCGCTTAGAGGGCCAGACTCAGAGAGACAGCTCGGTGCGGAAAGCGGCAGGCGTCTCCATCCGCATCCAAAAAGAAGGTCCCTGCAGCGCGGTCCCCGTGGGCCAAGTGGCTGGACAGAGCGCTGGAAGAGACATTGATGATGTTGATGGCCCCACTGCCCGTGACGTGGCAAACATTGACCCTAGAGCCACCCTTCGCAGAGAGCTCCTCGGCGCTCTCTTCCAGCTCCAGCGAGTCACTGTCCTAAAAGGTGCAGGCGCTCAGAGCGATGAGGGACAGGGCCGAGAGGACGAGGAGACGGGAAGTCATGTTGGGCTCCAATTTTCGTGTTCTCCCCCAAACTATGGGAGCACGTCCACTGTGTGACCTCTCACCGACCTCACAACCTACGCCTTCTCGCCTCCGAGGCCATCTTGAGTCTCTGCCACGCCGCATCGTCCCGAAGCACCACCGGATCCTTGATCTGACCATGGGGTGCCCCTTCGGCCACCCGAGCCTCCCGCCAGCGCTGGTAGGTACCGGGGCTGAGCTCTACTAGCTCAGCCATGCCCAGACGGCCGCTCTCGCGCTTGGCCTGGTACTCCACATTGCCTCGCTGCAAGGCCGCATCAAAGCGCTCAGCCAAGCCCCGTGGCGCCGGCCCTTCCACCGCCAAACGCAAGACAGGGACCTCGGCGAGGCGGTGGCTGACCGAGAAGCCCACGATGGCCGGGTCCTGGGCCACGGCCGAGAAAGCCTGCAGCAGCTGATCCTCACTCACCTTCTCCCCGGTGATGTTCAGCATGTTTCCGCCCTTCCGCACGAAGCGCAGCAGAGGCGCGCCGCGCACGTGGCCGGTGCACTCCAGGATGTCGTTCATGTCGTAGCGGTAGAGCCCCGCGGTGGTGCTGACGACCAGACGGTAGCGCTCTCCAACGTTGAGCTCCCAAGCCCACTTGGGCTGGCCAGAGGCATCGATGAACTCCATCAAGTGGCCACCCAGCCAAGCCACACCGCCTTCTAGTCCGTCGGACATGGGGATGGCAAAGTAGCCTTCGGAGGCGGTGACACCGACCTCGCGGATGGGAACCGGTCCCCCGAGTGCTTGGCGGAGACGGGGCAAAAAGAACTGCGCCGGACCGCCCTTCCAGCAGTTGATCACCTCCAAGTCCCAGAGCTCGGCGGGGACCGGGACGGCAGGCAGCCCACGCTTGCGCAAGAAGGGCTTTAGACCCCAGCGCACACGTCGCGGAAGGTCCCGGGCGGGGCCGCTCAGAGTGCCCCGGGCCAGATCGCGGACAAGCTCCGGCCAGTACTCCTTCATCTGTCTGAAGAGCAGGAGCAGTGTGGAGGGGTTGGCGGTCGTGAAGCTTGAGATCTGGGACTGCAAGGCAAAGCGCAGCAGGCAATAGACACGGATGCGGCTGTCTTGGATTGCGGCAACCTGGGCGGGCACCGGTACACGAGCGCGCACATACCAGGGCTGACGGGCTTGCATACGGCCAGTGTTGGAGCCGAACTTTAGACCGCTGGGCAGCTGGCCCTCGGAGGGGGGGCTCACGATGGTGAATGCACGGCCCTGGGTCACGCCCTCGTGGTCTCGCATCAGGGCCAGTCGCCACAGACCCTGTCCCTCGTCCACGGCCTTGGCGTAGGGCTCCGTGACCGGCAATAGCTTCGCGGCCCCAGTGGTTCCGGAGGTCTTGAGCAGGCTCGTGACCGGGCTGCGCGTGAGCACCTGGGACTCGCCGGCGTGCATGCGGGTCATCCAAGGAGAGAGCTCCGCGAAGCTGCGAATGGGCACCTTTTCTCGGTAGCTCTCCAGGGTATCGCTGGCGCTCAGACTATGGTCTCGCCCAAAAGCCGTGTCCTGGGCTTCCCAGAGCATCGCCGACAAGCGCGCTCGCTGGCTGCCCATCGGGTCCACCAAGGATCGCTCAAAGTCGCGAATCGTGCGCTCTTGCAAGCCGCGGAACAGGCGGTAGGGGCCGTTGCCGTGGGCCGGCATGGCGTAGGAGGCTGGATCTACCGATTGGGTCTTGATCATCGCCCTCTGACATAGCCCGCTGGAGGCTTTGACACGGATCCCCGTGACCGATACTGTTCCACACCCCCACTGGGCCCGCCTCACCTGGGCCCGAACCCTCTCCCTACCTGCCGCGAGAAAGCCCCAGTGAAGACCGGAGACCTCGTCCTCGACGCCCAAGGTCGCTCCTACCAGATCGGTCCCCTGTTGGGCCGCGGACTCTGGGGCAAGAGCTACTTGGTACGCCACGGAGACTCCCGCGCGGAGTTTGTGCTCAAGTGCCCCCTGGGCCGCGACGACTTTCGCGGAGATGTTCAGCTGACCGACACCCTGATCAAGGCGTGTGTCACTGCCTGCACAGAACAGGGCGAGCTGTTGGGCCGCGCAGAGCACGTCTTTCTGCCGCCGCTTCAGTCCCGGGCCTCGGAGGATGGCTCCCCGCTGTTGATTCTCCCCCGCTTCACCACCACCCTGGACCGGCGCATCGCTCAGGGTTGCTCCATGGCCGAGGTCCTCTCGGTTCTCATCGCCACCTTGGACCACCTCAAGACCCTAGAGAAGGACTTGGGAGCCCACGGCAACCTGCGCCCGAGCAACATCCTGCTCAACGACCGGGGCGATGTGCTGCTGATGGATATGGCCACGCCGGCGGCAAGAAAGGCCTTGGGCCAGCTGCACGCCATCAGCCCAGAGCCCCACCACTACCTGCCACATGAAGTGCTGGCAGGTGGAACCCTCAGCACCGCAGCCGACACCTACGCGGCCGCCGCCATTCTGTACCGCGCCGTGTTCACCCAGCGCGAGGGTGACGCCGAGGGCAAGACCCTCACCTTGCCTACCAAGGGCTTGGACAAGGCCGCGCTGGTCGAACTCAAGAACCGGGCCACCACCCGTCTGCAGGACGAGGACAGCAACCCGCGCTTCCACGTGCGCTTCGCTGAGCGGCTGGCCAGCGTGCTGAACCGCGCCATGAGCGAGCAGACGCACCCCAGCCCCCCTTACCGCTTCAACCGCTTGGAAGAGCTGCGGGGCCGACTTGAAGAGCTGCGTACCCTGATTCGCCCCCAGATCACCAGCGTCGGCAAGGTGCTGCTCAACCGTCCCCCCGGCAGCACCACCTACGAGACCGACGAGGAGATCGCCTACAGCGTCACCGTTGGAGCCAGTTCCGGCGTCAGCAACTACGAGGAGATCGCCTGCGGCATCGCGCTCTTCGATGCCGAGACCGAGGATCGCTTGCGCGAGGTGGAGACCCGCTACACCTGCGAGGACCACCCCTCCGGCCGCTATCGCTTCCGCTTCGACCTGGTGGGCTTGCACCCTGGCCGCTACCGGGCACGCATGGCCTTCGCCATTCGAGACTCCGGACACCCACCCCAGACGGCGGAAGCCAACTTCGAGGTACGCGCTGCGGCTGGATACGTGCCCCCGCAGCCCGAGTCAAAACCGCAGCCCCTGCCTTTTGGGCGCAAGGAACACTCCAAGACCGCGGTCACGGAGCCCTTCGGCCAGAACCTGAGCCAGGACGCCCAGAGCTCGGACGCCCCGCGTCCAATCGCACCCCCAGCCGATCCGGTCAGCAGACCCCCGGGCATCAACGTGGCCTCGATGCAAACACCTGGCTTGGTTGTTCCCACGCTCGAGCTGAACCCGCCCGGGTTCGACGATGAAGAACCACCAACCGTGGCTCTCCCGCCTCCTGCCCAGCGGCCTGGGCCAGTCGTGACCCTGCCCAGCTTTGATGATGTGCCGGCGCCTCCTGTGCGCCCTCTCCCGACTGCCAATCCGGACATGGACGCACCCAGCAGCCCTGGCATGTACGCGCAGAACGAGGCCACCGAGCCCAAGGTACAGCGGCACACCCAGCTGCCGGACCCTGACCCCCTGCACGACATTGTCGGTGCTGGATCCTGGACGGACGTCCCCCTCCCTGGCGCCGCACAAGATCCACTCTCGCCGCCTATGCTGGACGACGGTCCGGAGCCTGACTCCGAGAGCACCATCGAACGCTACTTCGAGATGCTCAAAGCCGACCCCTTCCTGATGGCTATGAGCGCCGGCGGGGTCTTCCTGTTCGTCCTACTGTTTATACTTGTCATCCTTCGCCTTACCTGAGTGAATACATGCTGATAGCTTCCGCTCCCCTGAGCAACGCAGCCCTACACGCCGTCGTCCTGACCGAGGGTGACCTGAGCATCCCAGCCGAGCTGGACGCCGCCTTCGGGGGCGCCCTGAGCGACCTGGTTGCTTCTGACAAGTTTAAGGCCGGAGCCGGTAGCTCCTTGACCGTGCGCAGCCTGGGCAAGGTCGGCGCACAATGGGTAGGCCTGTTTGGTGCAGGCAACGGCGACGCCAACGGTGCACGCTTGGCTGCGGGCGCCGCAAGCTCCTTCGCCCGAAAAAAGGGCCTGACCAGCCTGGACATCAACTTTCAGGGTGGCGGAAAGGCACACGCCGAGGCCATCGGCGAAGGCATCGTTTCCGGCAACTACCGCTACGACCGCTACCTGCCCGACGCGCGTAGCACCGCCGCGCTTGAAAACTTCTCTGTTCAAGGTCTGGACGCACCCGACTCCGACGTGCTGACCGGCCTGATCCTGGGACAGGCCCGCAGCCTCGCACGGGACCTGATCAACGACCCGGCCGACGACATCTACCCAGAAACTTTGGCCCAAGCTGCAACCCAGCTTGGCACCGACCGCCTCCAGGTCGAGGTTTGGGACCATGACCGCCTAAAGAGCGCAGGCATGGTGGGCATCACGGCCGTGGGCCAGGGTTCCGACCGCAAGCCGCGCTTCGTGCACATGACCTACACCCCCGCTGGAGAATCCAAGGGCAACGTCGCTCTGGTAGGCAAGGGCGTGACCTTCGACGCAGGCGGATTGAGCATCAAGCCCAGCGGCGGCATGATCACCATGAAGTGCGACATGGGTGGCGCTGCAGCGGTCATCGGCGTGATGAGCGCAGTTGAAAAGCTGGGCCTGAACGTGACCGTGCACGGTATCTTTGGCGCCGCCGAGAACATGCTGGCAGGCAACTCCTACAAGCTTGGCGACGTGCTGACCTTCGACAACGGAACCACCGTTGAGATCCACAACACCGACGCCGAGGGCCGCTTGGTCCTGGCTGACTGCCTCTGTTATGTCGGCAAAATGGACGAGGTCACCCATGTGGTCGACCTGGCCACACTGACCGGCGCCGCAGTTGTGGCTGTGGGCGAGAAGTACACCGCCCTGTACAGCAACGACGACGACTTTGCCGGCGAGCTTCTGGCGCACGCAAAAACCTCCGGCGAGGGTTCCTGGCACATGCCTCTTGAGGAGTCCTACAACGAGCTGCTCAAGTCGGACATCGCCGACATCAAGAACGTGGGCGGACGCTCCGCTGGCAGCATCACCGCTGGCCTGTTCCTGCAGAACTTCGTGGTCAAGAGCAAGATCTGGGCTCACCTGGACATTGCTGGACCGGCTTTCTTGTCCACGCCACAGAAGCACATTGAGAAGGGTGGCGCCGGTCCCCAGGTTGTGACTCTGCTGAGCTGGTTGCGCTCGATCTGAGCCGCACCCCTACTCTGA
>JBLHMA010000029.1:0-23365 GCA_047621545.1 Cognaticolwellia sp.
GAAATCATGCACCCAGGCTGCCAGGCCGCCATCGTAGCTCGCGTACAGAAAATGCCCGTCGTTGTGGTGTCCGCTGGCCAGGGCGCCCAAGTCCGGCGCGACGTAGTCCAGTAGATTCAGCTCCCCGTCCGCCACCTCCACCTCCCAGGATGCCACCCCCAGATCGTGGGCCATCAGGAGCACACCGTCCGCCGTGCTGATCAAGGCGTGGGAGCTAAAGCGAGGGTTTCCGTTGGCATCACGGGTCGGCAGGAACTCGGGCAGTGGGAGCTGCTTGAGCACCTGGGCCGTCTTGGCGTCGACGAGGTCAAGCTGGGGCTGCACCAGGCCGGTCTGCAAGTCAGGAATCCACTCGACCACCAGGAGCCAGGACCCCGTCGAGACGGCGGAGATCACGGTGTTCTCCTCCAGCAGCGGCCGCGTCTCGATATCCCAGGCGTAGGACGCAGTGATGCGGTCGCTCCAGTGGGGAAAGACGGCCTGCTGAACGAAAGTGACATGGGCTGGCATGTCGTATTCGTTGCACTCCTGGGCCAAGGCGATGAGCAGAGCGCTGGAGGCAGGGCCCGCCGCACAAACCCCGGCGAAGACCTGGCGCTGTTGCGCGTCAAGCGTGGGGTACAGGTCTGAATCAAGTTCCGATATGGCTTGGTCAAAGGCGCCGTTGGAGCCCTGGCTCACCCAGTCCAGTTCGTGATCGATGGCTTGGCAGAAGGCGTTCCGGGCAAAGCCCCGAATCTCTGTGGGGCCCGAGTCCTCCCGGAGGCGTACCCGGCGACGGTCCGCGTCGTAGATCCCGCCCACGCCGATGCCTTCCTGCTCCTCCAGGCCGTCCTTAAAGGCCACCTTCTGCACGCAGGTGTTCTCCCGCTGCGTCCACTCGGCTAGGTCTTCGACCCCCGCCCACATCGCGTCGACGCGGCGCTCGTCCGCAGCGAGCAGATCCAGTCGCTCGGCTTGAACATCCATCTCGGACCAAGGTCCGCATGGCCCACACCCCAGGCTCAACAACAACTGCATGCACACAAAGTAGGGGGCGGCCGGCCACTTGCGCAAGGGGTATTCTCCGCCAATGATGCTTTTGCTCCCCCTCCTGCTCTCCTGCGGCCATGTCCAGAAGGTCGACGAGGAAGCCGCCTCCTACCTGTACATGTACAACTGCACCCAGCTGCTGCCGGTGGCCTTGCCCGAGAGCATCGACCTGGCACAGATCACCGGTGGGCGCGACAAGCCTGCGGTGCTCTCGCCGATCGTGGGTGTGGCCTTTGAGCAGCTCTGGCTGGACGGCGCCCCACAGGCGGACCTGGAGGCGCTGCGTGTTGCGCTGTTGGAGCAGGAGGGAGCCACCGTTCTCTTGGCCGTGGACGGGGCCGTGACGATGGGGGAGCTCACGCCGCTGCTGGGCATGCTGCGCGCCCTGGGCAAGAACGACTGGCTCTTGGTGGCCTCGCCGACGGGGGGATTGGCGGCCCCTGGGTGGGTGGATCCGGTGTACGGACCGGCCGTGCTGTCCGAAATCCAAGGGTCACCCGACCAGAGGCAGAGCATCCTTGAGCGGGAGTTTGAGCCCCTGGCGGTGCGCTGTGGTGCCCTGAAAGACGCGCTGCGCGAGGGGGATTCGGCCAGTGTGGGCTTGCAGTGCCGGGCGGTCATGGCCAGCACCCAGAAAGTGCGCACAAGCTGTAAGAAGGACGCTGCGCAGATCCTGACCCTCTACCAGGTCGCCTATGGTCAGGGGCAGCAGGTTACCCACGCTCGTGTCACGGCGGCTGCGGGGGGCAAGCTTGTGCCGATCTCCGAGACTGCGATCTGGGCACAGGTCTTGCCGCGTCTGGCGGAGTTTGACGGCCAAGAGATCAATCCCGCTGTATCTGCGCTTCGGTAGCGGCAGATCGCGCGTTACTCTGTCCTGGCACCACGGGACCGCACACATGTTGACCTTGATCGCCTTGATTGGCTGCTCCGAGTACTCCTTGAACCCAGAGGAAGACGTCCAGGGCGGTCGTGACTCGGATGTTGTGATCGGAGAGTGCGGTTTTGAGTACACGGATGCTGGCCCGCTGGCCATCCAAGAGAGCTGCGTGCCGGAGCCCGTGATCGGCGGCTGGACCCCCGTCATCGAGTGGACGTCCTCCATCTCCGGCGACGCCTACACCACGCCTGCTATCGGCAACCTCACCGATGACAATGGCGACGGCCTGGTCAACAGCCTGGACACCCCGGATGTCGTCGTCGCGAACACCGCTGGCGTGCTCTTTGCGCTGAGTGGCGCGGATGGCTCCTTTCTCTGGAGCGCGGGCAACTTCGGCAGCGAGCCTGCCAGCCCGGCCATTGGAGACGTGAACGGAGACGGCCGACCGGATGTGGTGGGCGCCGGAAGCGTGGGCACCGGGGCCTTTGATGGGTCGACTGGGAGCCCTCTTTGGAACGTGGGCAGCGTGCCCGCGGGCCGGAGCGCTATCTGCGGGGCCGTTGGCCTGTACGACTTGGAAGGGGATGGCACGGTCGAGGTCATTGTGGGCAACCTGGTGCTCAATGGCTCAGACGGCAGCAGGCGCTTTGTCGGCGCCTACGGTGCAGGTGCTGGCCACTCCTACGCGGGCGCCATGGGCGTGGCAGCGGACATTGATCAAGACGGCATCCTGGAGGTTGTGACCGGCAACGCTCTCTATGACCCCAGCGGGAACGTCATCTGGCACAACGGTCAGAGCGACGGATTTGTTGCTGTTGGCAACTTTGACTCCGACCCCATGGGTGAGATCGTAGTCGCCGATCAAGGCAGCCTGCGCCTGCAAGACGACGACGGCACTGTGCTCTGGGAGCTCCGCGGATTTACCGGCAGCACCATCGGGCCACCCACAATCGCCGACTTTGACAACGACGGAAAGCCAGAGATCGGCGTGGCCGGCAACAACATCTACCGGGTGGTTCAAGACGACGGCACCCCTTCGTGGAAGCGCAGCGTGCAGGACCAGTCGTCGGGCTTTACCGGCAGCGCGGTCTTTGACTTTGAAGGTGACGGATACGCTGAGGTGGTCTACGCCGACGAAGACACGGTCTGGGTCTTTGACGGCGCCACCGGCGAGCCCAAGCTGCAGGAGACCCGACACTCCAGCGCCACCTGCAGCGAGTACCCCGCGATCGCGGATGTGGACGGCGACGGTCACGCCGAGATCATCTACACCTCCAGCGCCTACTCGGGCAGCGAGAGCGGCGTGACGGTCATCGGTGACGCCGATGACACCTGGCAGAGCGCCCGTCCGGTCTGGAACCAGCATGGCTACAGCGTCACCCACGTAGACGCTGACAGCCTGGTGGTCTCCAACCCGGACACCAACTGGCTGGAGTTCAACACCTTCCGCTCCGGCGACGTGCTCGCAGGCCAGCAGGGCGAGGTCGCCGATCTCATCACCGAGATCCAGGACCTCTGCGAGATCTGCGACGAGGACCGCGCGGTGCTCAGCTACCGCATCGGCAACCAGGGCTTGAATGTGGCCGAGGCTCCGATGACTGTTGTGGTCATGGGCGTTGTGCCCGATGGCCAGATTGAGGTGGCGCGCGTTGAGGTGCAGGAGTTCATCGACATCGGAATGTGGACCGCCAGCCTGAGCATTGAGCTGGACATCACGGGTCTGGACCTGCGGGCTCTGGTCTTGATGGTCGACCATGGCCGGGTGATCGGCGAGTGTGACGACGACAACAACTCGGCGATGTGGACCGAGGGTGTCTGCCAGTAGGGGGGCCCTGCACAAAACTTCCCGTTCTGGCCTGAGCTCCCTCGCGTTAGCGGTGTCCCCTTGCGGGTGACACTTTGCTACACCACCCGTGCGCACGGAGATTGCTCCCATGGGTTTTGCCCTCGTCGCCTTCGCGGCCCTGTCCTTTTCAGCGGTCGGCTACTTTGCCTGGACCGGTCACCTGGGCTTTGCCGCTCTGGGCGCTCTGATCGTCGCTGCAGTGGCCTACTTCACGGGGCGCCGCAAGCTGGAGTCCAAGGTGCGCAAGCCCTTGGATATGATCTCCAAGATCGCGTTTACCATCGTGGGGGTCATGGCCCTGCTGCGCCACCCCATCCCGGTGGAGCTGGTGCTCGACGGTCCTGCACCCGAGGGCATGGAAACGGTCACCAAGATCGTGGATGGCCAAGAGGTGGTCTACCAGGTCGCTGAGCTGCCCATCTACGACGCCATCGCCGAGTACATCACCCAGGTGGACACCACCACCTTTGTGATCTTCGCCATCGTGGCCATGCTGGTGAAGTTCGTCGGGGTCATCTCTAGCGCCTACGCCTGGAACCTGCTGCTCAGAGGCCAGGGGGTACGCTTCCCCTTCTGGTCCAAGATCATGACGGCCTTCCTGATTGGGCGCTTCATCGGCACCTTCCTTCCCAGCACCCTGGGACTGGATGGGTACACCTTGTACGAGGCTGGGCGCTACTCCAACGAGTGGCCGCGGGTCATTACCTCCAAGGCCTTGGAGAAGTTCATCGGTGTGGCCGGGCTCTTCTTGGGCATGGTGGTCACCTTGCCCTTTGGCTACCAGGTCCTGGTCGACGTGATTGGCGTTGAGAAGGCCCCCTTGTTGGCTGCAGCTATTGGCGGCGTGGCCGGCAGTGTGTGCTTGGTGGTCATCATTGGTCTGGTCTGGCCCGTGTTCATCGTCGGCATCATGAACATCTTCCAGAAGATCACCAGCGGCGTGGTGGGTGTCGTCCCACCGCTCAAGAAGATCTCCGACAAGATCCTGGGCATCCTCCAGCAGTTCACCGACGCTGTCGGCGCCTACAAGGGCCAGGGCAAGCTGCTCTTCACCGCCCTGTTCATGAAGTTTGTCACCCACTTCACCACCGCTTCGGTCTACTACTTCACCGCCCTGGCCATCGGCGTGACCACTGCCAAGTTCTGGCCGATCACCTTCGGCTCGACCATCCAGATCCTGGCCACCTTGCTCTCGCCCACCATCGCTGGCGAGGGCGCCCGCGAGGCCTTCCAGGCTCTGTTGCTCTCCGAGCAGCTCGGTGGCACGGCCCAGGCTGTGCTCTCCGGCGCCTTAGGCTTCATCGCCGCCGAGGCCGCCACAATGTGGGGTGGCGCATTCTTGTGGACCCGCACAGCCGGCTGGCGCCCCAAGTTCGCTGAGGTGGACGGCGTGCAGGTGGACTACGAATGGATCGACGACGACGACGACGGTGGCTTTGACGCCGACAAGATCGCTGCGCTGCGGGCGAAGGGTGTGGCGAGCGCGAAAAAGGAAGACTGACCCAGCGGCTCCGTCCCCGAACCTGTGTAGAATCCCCCATGCTTCTATTGCTCGCATCCGCGGCCCTGGCCGCTTGGCCAGACGACATCAACCTCTCCCAGCTTGCCAACAAGGGGGAGACTCCTGTGTTGGACCCGGCCGAGAACGTAGATGTCTACGACACGGTCCTGCGTGAGCTGGGTGCGGCCATCGCCAATAAGCCCATGTACGGGGCGGACTCTCTTGGCCCGGATGGCTTCGAAGTCGGCGTGATGACCACCATTGCCTTCCACTCAGCGGGCACTGATGAGATTGGCGAGTACGCACCTTGGGAGCGAGTCGACGCCGATGGTGAGCCCAGCGATGTGCTTCTGGTGCCTTGGATCATGGTGAGAAAGGGCATCTTGCCCAGCCTGGATTTGGGCGCGAACATGGGCTGGGTTGGGCTCTCTCGCCAGACGGCCCTGGGTGGCTATGCGCGCTTCACTCCCCTCGAGGGCTACCACAACGCCCCGGACTTGGCCTTTCAGGTTGGGTACTCCGGCTATGTGGGCAACAACGAGCTGGAGCTCGGCGTGATGGACTGGTCGGGCACCCTGTCCTACAGCCTGCCCTTTGGCGCCCTGCAGGGCATCAACAACGCCCACTTCACGCCCTTTGCTGGTGTGGGTCAGATCATCATGCACGGCCAGCCCCGCTTGAGCGACGAGCAGAGCGCTGACCTGGGTTTGCGGGCTGTGAGCGGCTTTGAGAACTCGGATGCCTACGACTCCAACGACCCGCAGTGGCGCCAGCTCCAGGTGCACGCGGGCTTTATGATGGTCAACCGCGGCTTCCATTTCCGCGCGGGCACCGTGTGGACCCCCGCCATCATGCCGACCATCAACCTGGGAATCGGCTTCACCTATTAGCGGGCCTGTTGGCGTGATGTTGCTGCTCAGCCTGGCCTCGTCGGCGGCGACCCTGAGCGTTCAGGCGGTGGTGGACGCCGATTTGCAGCGCGTGACGGGCCAGCTACAGGCAGAGCCGGGTCTCTCTTTCTCCGACCCCCTGGCGCGGCTTCCCCAGCCCCAGGACGATCTAACGTTCTCGCGCACCTACCCAGGTGGGGTCGATGAGGGGGAGATGGCCTGGACCGAGAGCGGCGGTGTGATGGACTTCCAGACCCGCTTGCCCAAACGCTACGGGGCCGTTGGCGTGGAGCGCGGTGCTCTGTGGGCCAATGGCGCCTGGTACCCGCAGCCAGGAGTGGATGCGGGGAGCGAAGGGGTCCACGACTGGACGGTGACGCTCACCCTGCCCCCTGGGAGCGTGGGGGTGATCAACGGGGTGGCAGGCCAGGGAACCCTAGAGTGGTCGGGCCAAGCAGAGCGGCTGTCCATCGCGGTCTTTGATGGCGGTGAGCTGCTGGAGCTGGCCCCAGGGGTTCAGCTTCTGAGCCGAGGACTGGAGCGCCCCCGCCGAGACGAGCAGCTCGCTCAACTCATGGATCTGCTGCCAGAAGGGAGCCGAAATACGGTCGTGGTCGAGGCCCCCATGTTTCGACGCCTGGTGCGCACGGGGCCAGGCGTGCTCTACCTGAGTGACATGGCTTGGCGCACCCCCAAGCCCCTCTGGCGCTTCCACAACCGGGCCGTGCTCCAGGGCCTGGTCCAAGCCGCAGTGGATCATCCAAGTCGCTTGCTGCAGGAGCTCTACGCGGCTGCCCTGACACCCACGCTGGAGGAGCAGCTCAGCAGCAACACCGCCGACCAGTTCCTGCGCTGGGGTGCCTTCTTGCCCCTGGTGGACATGCTGCTGTACTCGGGCAGGGTGCCTTTTCATGCCGAGCTCTTTGGCGAGGTCTACCCGGGGGATCCGCTGCGGGATGATTTGGCCGAGCTGTATAGCGAGCGACCAAGTGGGCAGGTCTTGGCGGTGAAAATCGACGATGCAGAAGGGGCAGGCACGGCGCTGGAGTGGGCCGAACAGTGGCTAGAGGAACAGGATTTGTACGCCATTCACCATGCCTTGTCGCCGTGGATTGGCCCCTGGCCCGAGCAGGACTACCAGCTCTCCGTCACCCCCCAAGACAGCGGATTTTTGGTGAACGTGGCGCGTCAGACGGAGCCCAACGCGGCCTCGGAAGTGGTCACCCTGGACATTGATGGGGCGCCACATCGATACGAGAGCGGCGTGGGACCTGGAGAGCACCAGCTCTTGCTTGATGAGCGACCCAAACGCGTGGCTTTGGACCCGAACAAGCACCTTCACCAGCAGGACTTGAGCGGCGATGTGTGGCCGGCACGCTGGACCGCCGTGGGCACTGTGGCCCCCCAGACCTACAACCTGAGCGAGCGCATTCTGGTGGGCTACGGGGTGTTGCGGCTGCGCAAACGCTACGACACCCACAACCTGTACATGCTCTCGGCCAGCACCGATGCCCAGAATGCCCTGTCCGCTCGGGCGACCTACCTGCGCTACTTCGGCCCGCTGCAGGACCGGCGCCTGCGCAATCAGAGGGTGAGCGTTTGGGCAGGGGGTTCCTGGCTCTCCTCCAACTACCGAGAGACGGTGGATGGCCGCTATGCGCTGGAGATGGGGGCAAGCGCTGTTGTGGACACCCGAGTGGACTGGCGCTTCCCAATCCAAGGCCACCGCATGGCTGCCGGTGCTGACCTGGGTGTGGTGCCGGAGAGCGGCCAGCGCTGGAGCTCGGGGTCGCTGAGCCTAAGCGGCGTGCGTGCGGTGCATCCCCGAGCGGTCTTTGCAGGTGCACTCTCCGGTGGTGTGGCTCTGGGCGAGGTGCAGCACCGTCTGTTGTCCCTGGGGGGCCCCATGTCCAGCTTGCCTCCGGGACTCATCGTTGGCCAGGGCAGGGCGGTGGCGGCTGGCGAGCTGCGAATCCTGGCCTTCAAGAACCTCAGCGTGCCCCTGGCCTGGCTCTATTGGCTGGACGAGGTCCAGTTCACCACAGGCTTAGAGGTGGGGACTGTGCGCAAGGCCAGCGTGGTCGAAGAGGGCGAGATTGGTGCCCTGTCCAGCCAAGCCCAAGCCTTGGGGTGGACCGGCTCGGTCCTGCTCACCATGGACGGGTTGGGCGCCATTCCGTGGACCGTGGGCGTGGTGCTGGGGGTGCCGGTGTGGACCGAAGGGCTGCCGGAGAGCGCGCCTCAGCTGGGACTGACGTTGGGACAGGCCTTTTAGGGGGGCTTGGCTGCTCGACTGGCTCCCTCTCTACTCGGCCTTCTCGGCGCTCAGAATCTTCTTCGCCCGGTCGTCCAGCGGCTTGTGCGTCGTGGTCCTTCCCTTGGCTGCGGGACCTTGGCTTGGCCCCCCCTCGATCTGGGACTTGACATAGGGAAGTACGCAGGGAGTAAGGCCCTTGTCCGAGGTCCCGCCCGGAACGGGCTGGCACAGCATCTCGCAGGGCAGGGAGCTTGTGCAGCGGTAGACACTGGCCGGCAGGTCCGCGCGCATGGAGCTGGCGTTGCACCGGTCTTCGGACTGGCCATCGGCGCAGCCACACTTCTGCAAGTGCGAGCAGTGGTCGGCGATTCGAGAGATGCGTTCGGCGTCGTCTTCTGCCACTTCCGGCAGCGCTGCGTCCCCTGTCGCTTCTTCCGCGGCGGGCGGGGTCAGCTCCAGAATGGGCGCAGCCGAGGTCACGTCGGGCGCTCTCTCAACCGGCACTTGAGCCAGGTCAGGGGTGGAGGTGGAGCAAGCGAGCAAGAGCAGGAGCATGGACATGACCTAAGGGTACCTCAGAGGGTCAGGCTGTTGCTCTCCGCGTGTCGCAGCAATCAAAATGTCTCTTGGACTGATTGATTCTGAGCAGAAACGACCGATCTCGACGGACCATCCCTGCTCCTCCAGGACCAGGGCGCGATCCAGGTTCAGCCAGAGCTCGATGGGTCTTCGGAAGGGAGCCCGCACCATGCCCATGGCCCTGGCCAAGAGCACCTCGGCTCTGGCCTGGGTCAGCACCTGCTCGGCTTGGAAAGGAGGCAAAACGTGGCCCTCCCGCTCAGATAGGTGCACGCAGAACGCGTTGAAATCCCCTGTAAACCAAGACTCTGGGCCGGAGCGAAAAGTGCCGGGAACCACGTGCCGGTAGGCCACCCGGTAGAGCATTTTGTTGGCCCGGATACGCCGCATGCGTCGGGTGGCGATCACCACACGGGCGGTGCTCAGGCGTAGGGCGCTCTCCTCCAGTTGGAGGAGCTGGCTGGCACGCTGGCCCAATGCTGAGCGGGCCACGTAGCTGCGGCTCTTGCGCTTGTGGTGGCAGCAGGGGGCCAGCATCAGAGCGGAGAGGCCCTCCCTGTGGGCGGTGGCCAGTGCGATATCAGTCAGCTCGCCGCAGGCGTGTAGGCCTACCAGCGTGGCCGTGTCAGGGAGCAGGGGTGTGTGCGTACACACATCCACGACGTGGGCTTGTAGGTCCACGCACTGGGCCTGAGCGAGGGACTCGGCTTTGGCACAGAGTCCAGCATCGCGCTCATAGCTGTGGACCTGGGCGCCCGAGAGCTTGGCTAGGCTGCGAGAGAGGTGGGCCTTGCCTGCGCACCAGTCGGCCAGGATGGGTGTGCGCAGCCTTGGAAGAGCGACCTGGGCGAAGGCCTGGATCTGGCCGAGCTTTCGGCCCGGAATCCCGCGAGTCAGGCGCAGGTCCAAGGGGTGCTCCACGCCCTGGAGTCGTGGCAGCGCGCACAAGGTCTGTGCGCGTCGGTGCAGCTCGGAGAGCGTGGGCGGGCAGTCGGGCAGGAGAGGGGCTGTGTCCTCGTTGTCGTCCACCCACTGCTGGGGCTTGGAGCGTAGCCAGTGGGCCAGTTCTGGTGCCTGTTTCGTCCAGGGGAGGGGATCCCCATGAAAGGGCCGCGGCTGCCAGAAGCTGCGGTGGGTGTGCAAGAAGGCGTCGATGGCCAAGAAACGCGCGGCGATTTCGGATGACTTGGCCATGGTGCGTGGGCTAACAAGACCCATGTCACTCGGCCGACGCTGGCAACACTCTAGACCGGACCCTGCGCTGCGTGCGCAGGTGGAATCGCTGCTGGCTCAAAGCCGTCAGGCGGCCCTGGATAGAGACGGAGAGCAAAGCTTTGAGCTGGCCTCTACAGCACACAAGCTGGCCCAGAATGACCCGGGGCAGCACGCTCTGGCTCACGCCCACATGGCCCTTGGCTATGGGATCCAGCTCCGACCCAGAGGCCTGCTCGGTGAGCTGAGACTTGGATTGCTTGCGCCAGTAGCCAGCGTGGTGCGCCGGGCGAGCGGTTTTGTGCCGGGGGAATCGAATCCGCCGGGGATACTCAAGACTTGGCGTGCACGAAAAGCGTAAGTGCGAGCCCACTTGGCGCGTGTCACTGTTGAGAGCGGAGGTTCCCTTGTTTCTGTTGTGGGTCGTGCCCAGCTTTGGCGCGTCGGTGACCGTCATGGACGGAGAGAGCATCGCGGGGGCGTGCGCGGACTTGGTGGACGGAGAAACCGTGACCATCGACAGCGGGCGCACCCTCGAGTACACGGCCGAAGACGACTGCGTCTTAAGCTACCTGGTCGGCGTCACGCTCCAGGGCAACGGAAGCGGCGCCGTGATGGGCTCCCTCGAAGTCTATGGATCTACGGGGTTGGTTGTGGACTCTCTGGGTATCGGTCCCTCGGACTTCGATACCTTCGGCAGCACCATCACCGTCTGGGACAGCCCAAACACAAGCATCTTGGATGTCGAGCTGCTCGGCATTGGATCGACCGGATTTGGCCTGTATTTCTTCGACTCCAACAACGTCGTCGTGGACGGACTGAGCGGCTCTTCTCTTGGTCTGCCGGACGATGTTGCGCTGATCTGGGGAGGGCAAGAGAGCACCGGGAGCCTAGCGGGCCAGCTGGACAATGTCGTGCTTCAGGGGCCTGGGGCACGGGTGTCCGTTGGCGCCACATCTGGCTCCACCCTGCTCATGTCCGGCCTAGAACTGGAGGGCGGCGATGGCTACTTTGAGGCGGGTGGCTGCTACTACCAGGACGGCACCAAGGGAGGGGCCTCGGTGTTTTTGGAAGCGCCACAGATCAGTGGCTGCTACGCCGACTTTGGGGGTGGGGTCCATGTTGAAGAGGGCGTTCTGGTGGTGAAGGGTGGCCGAGTGTTTGAGAACGAGGCGGGGATCGGAGGGGCATTTTCGGTCGCGGCGCTGGGAGAGTTGTCGCTTCAAGGGGGCGTCGTTGTCGATTTGAATGAGTCATCGGACGGTTCTGCTGTGTACGTCGAGTTCGGCCGTTTGAGCATGAACGATGCCTGTATTCGAGGAAACGCCTCAGTCTACGTGGAAGGAGTCCCGCCCGTTGGCGGAGCCGTGACCGCGGTGGGGCCCAAGAAGCTGGACCTGCAGTACGTGCCAGTTCTGTGGCAACAGCGTCGATTCGCCCGATGAGCGCGTCGGTTCAGCCCTGAATGTGTTCGGCTCCGGTGGCACCTCGGACAAGCCCAAGCTGCTCTACTCCGAGCTGCGAGACAACTCGGGCTCGCAGGCGGTGCTGCTCTTTGAGGACCACCAGACCACCACCATCCAGAACAACCGCTTTGTGGGCAACGACGCTCAGATCCTGATGGACATTGGCGTAGGCGGAGCCGTTGTCTTGGACTCCAACCTGCTCATGGATGCCAAGACGGGGCATTCGTTTTCGGGCACACTTGGCACTGGCTACAACTACTGGTACCAAGTCGATACCCCGGCACCGTACGGCAGTATCCATGGTCAAGATCTGAACACGGGATCGGACCCTGGCTTGGCTGCCGGCTACAGCGCCGCCAAGTGCGAAGTTCCGCTGACGCTGGAGCTGGACAGCCCGCTGATCGATGCTGGAAATCCCTCTCTTTCGCTGGATTCCGACGGGACCGTCCGGGACATTGGTGCCCATCCGGTCGAGCAAGATCCCGACACCGGGGACACCGGAGACACCGGCGAGACCGGTGAGGCTGGGGACACCGGCGAGACGGGCGAGACCGGCGATAGTACCCCACCTGAGACTGGGGAGACCGGCGTGGAGCCGCTGAAGCAGCCCATCACCTTGAGCGGAGGCTGCCAATCCGGAACGAGCTCCGGCGTGGCTTCTCTTTTGGTTGGCTTGGCGTTGTTGGGTCTACGCCGCCGACGATGGGCTCAACGTGTGGCGGCCGAGAACACAAGAGTCTGAAGCAAAGATGCGTTAGACCAGCGGATATGGCAGTGTGATTGCCGGAGGTGGCTCTTGTTGCTGTTGATTGCAAGTTCGGGCTTGGCTGCGACGGTCAACGTGGGCGACGGGGACAGTCTGTACCAAGCCTGCCAGGACGCGAACAACAACGACATCATCGTGGTGGATGCAGGGCGCAGCCTTATGGGCAGTGTCGAGGACGACTGCTTCCTCAACGGCGTAAGCGACGTGACCATCCAGAGCAGCGGCGGGAGTTCCAAGGTGGGCGGCATCTTGGTTCAGAGCTCCAATGGCACGACCTTGGAGAGCCTGGATTCGGTGGGCACGAGCACGCCTCTATTTCTGGGGGCCATCTACCTCAATGACTCGTCCAACGTCACGCTTCGTGACATCTCGATCTCGGGGCCGGCCACCTACAACGACACGCGTTTCTATGCCGATGACGCTCTGAACCTGACAGTCGATGGCCTGAGCGCAGCGGGTGTTGGGAGCGATGAGGCCTTTGCGGAGCTTGTGATCCAGGTTGCCAAGGGCACTTCTACAATGCAGCTGGACGGCCTCTCGGCCAGCGGTGCAGGCGCCAGTCTGCAGATCTCGGTGACCAGCGCAACGAAGGTGGATCTCGCGGACTTGGTTCTGAGCGGAGGCCAGACGAGCGAGAGCGCCTCGGCGGGCTGTCTGACCCTGAGCGGAGGAGCTGGCGGCGGGGTGTTCACCTTGACCAACGCCCAGATCAGTGGCTGCGGCGGACGCTACGGTGGCGCTGTCCATGTCACGAGCGGAACGGCCACCTTCGAAGGTGGCCGCATTGAGTCGTCCCAGGCCGAGAAGGGCGGCGGCGTCTTCATCGACACGGAGGGACAGGTCTCTCTCAAAGGCGGCGTGGAGCTCGTAGACAACGTGGCCACCACTGGCTCAGCTCTCTACGTGTACCAGAGTCGCTTGACGGTTGAAGGTGCTGTCCTGAACAACAATGTGAGCGTGTCGGGCAGCACAGGCGCACCCACCGGCGGAGCGCTGACGGCCACCTCTCCAGAGCTGCTGGATCTGGCGAGAATGCAGTTCTGCAACAACAGCGTCGAAGGTGGGACGGGGCTGGGCTCGGCGCTGACCGTGCGCGGTGGTTCAGGGGGCTCAGGTCAGCCCAAGCTGTCCTTCGCTGAGCTGCGTGCCAACCGGGGTGGGGACGCAGTGATCTACCTAGAGGACCACGCCCAGGTCAGCCTGGAGAGCCTCAGTATTGTAGGCAACGACGCCGAGACCTTGGTGCACACGACCACGGGCGACGGGCTACTCCTGGACTCCAGCCTGATGATGGATGCGAAGGTCGGGCATACCTTCCCGGGCGAGCTAGGTGGGGGCTACAACTTCTGGTACCAGGTGACCGACCCAGCGCCCGAGGGCAGCCTACCGGCCTCTGATCTGAACACCGGTAGCGGCCCCGGATTGCTCACCGGCTACGACTCCGCCAAGTGTGAGCAGCCCCTCACCCTGCAGGAAGGCAGCCCGCTCATTGATGCAGGAAACCCTGTCAGAGACCTGGATCCAGACGGCACACTCCTAGACATCGGGGCGAACTACTGGGACCAGACGCCGGACACGGGTGACTCCGGGGATACCGGCGAGACCGGAGAGACCGGCGGGGATACCTGGGAGACCGGTGACAGCGCGCCACTTGAGACTGGGGACAGTGGCGTTGAGCCGCTGGAGCTGCCCATCATGATGTCTGGTGGCTGCGGCCAGTCCGGTGGGAGCTCGGGTGTAGCCTCGATGTTGATGGGCTTGTTGCTCTTGGGGCTCAAGCGCCGGGCGAAATCCCCCAGCGGGGATGGGGCATCTCACACACCCTGACAGGGGTCAGGGTTTTTGGGCCAGAGCAAGGCGGCGGGGCAAGGGGATCTTGGGGGCTGTCGGATCCTGGCATGGGATCTGCGAGGTAGCGGTCAGAGGTTCTGAACCATGGGCATTCTTGATACGCGTTCCGGTTTTCACCGCACCTGGGTCTACCCACTGCAGGTCAAGGGACGTTTTCAGTCGATTCGACGTTGGTCGATGCTGGCGCTTCAAGCGTTCTTCTTCTTCATGCCGTGGCTGAGCATCAACGGCCGTCGCCTGCTGATGTTCGATGTGGCCGAGCGCAAGCTCCACATCGCCGGGCTGCTCTTCACCAGCACCGACAACATTTTCATCTTGTTGCTGCTCTTGCTCGGGGCCTTTGGGCTCTTCTTGGTCACCTCGCTCTTTGGGCGGGTCTGGTGCGGCTATGCCTGCCCACAGACCGTATTCTTGGAGCAGTGGTTCCTGCCGGTAGAGCGCTGGATCGAAGGCTCTCGCGGTGTGCGTATGCGCCGGAACACCAAGCACAAGGGGAGCTGGGACTGGTGGTGGCGCAAGGTGGCCAAGTTCAGCGCCTTTGCGGCGATGAGCGCGGTTCTGGGGATGACCCTGACGTCCTTCTTTGACGATCCCAGAGCGCTCTGGACCGGTCAAGCCCCGTGGGTGGCCTACAGTGCCGCCTTGGTCTTTGGGGGTGGTGCCTTCTTGGACTACGCATGGTTTCGGGATCAGTTCTGCAATTTTCTCTGCCCATACGCCCGTTTTCAGGGAGCCTTGACGGATGACGAGTCCTGGGTCATCTCCTATGACGTGCCCCGTGGAGAGCCCCGGCACAAGGGCAAAACCAAGCCCGGCACAGGGCGCTTGCATAGAATGCAACAAGTGCGTCGCCGTCTGTCCCCAGGGCATCGACATTCGTGACGGCTACCAGCTCGAGTGCACGAGCTGCACTCGCTGCGTTGACGCCTGCGAGGGGGTCATGGAGACGCTCGGAGAACCCACCCTGATTCGCTACAGCTCCGTGGTGGAAGAGCAGGGCAAGAAGCTGCATTTCTTACGCCCTCGCACCTTGGTCTACATCGCCATTATGGTGGTGCTCTCGACCATCTTTGGCCTGCTGCTCATGGGCCGGCACGAGCTGGCTGCGACCATCTCTCGCACCCCCGGCGCCATGTACCAAATCGACGCCGATGGTCAGACGCGGAACACCTACATGCTGCAGGTGGAGAACCGCAGCACGAGTGGTGACGCGGTTCAGGTCCAGGTCACTGTGGATGGACTGCCCGACAGCGCCGCGCTCATCGCCATCCCCATGATTTTGGTGGAGGGGGAGAGCAAGACCATCCCCCTGGTGGTCACCCTGCCCGTCGACGGTGATCGGGCCCGCACCCTGCCCTTTGAGTTCATCATCTCCACGCCCGAGGACAGCGTGTCCGTGGGGGCCAGCTTCAAGTCCGGAAACTGATGGCGGGGCCAAGTCGTTTCCGGTCAGATGTTGATGCTGGAGGGAATCGCGCTCGGCTTTAGGAAGCTGTATTCGTAGCGACGCTGGGCATTGCGGGCCTCGATCTTGGCTTCGATCTCTTGGAGCGCATCCTGGAAACGGGGCAGCGCGTTGTCGGTGATGGCTGGATCCCGGAACCAGGCCAGGTAGGGAAAGTTGTTGGAGCGGTAGTCGCCTAGTGGCGGTAGTACGCGCCACCGAGCACAGCCAGGGTGTCGAGCTGTAGGTTGGCCAGGCTCAATGGGGGCATGGCTGCCAGAAACTCGGGCTTGCCGTGCGGCGTGCTGGGCACTGCCGTTCCAAACGACCATAGTCAATGCCAGCACCAGCTTGTCGCGGCTGGAGGGGCGAGCGAAGCCCTTCACAGCCCCGTTCTGAACCACGTCGTCGTGCCAGGCCGCAAGCTCGGTGTCGTTGATTACCGCCTGCTCGTCGGCGTAGTAGTTGTAGACATACTGGTGGACCCAGCCTTGGATGGCGGCCCAAACGACCAGCGCATCGTCTCGGGGACGTGATGGTGCCGCCGAAGATCTCGTCGATGGGTCCGCCTGCTGCGATCAGGCCACCTGCGGCCAGGTTTTTGATAAACAGGGTCCCTTCGAAGTGGGGATGGAGCAGCGCGTTGAGCGGGTGCGCTGTGGCC
Organism: Cognaticolwellia sp.; assembly: GCA_047621545.1. GTDB lineage: Bacteria > Myxococcota_A > UBA796 > UBA796 > CAJQPC01 > CAJQPC01. Next base: position 16,389 of record JBLHMA010000029.1, read on the forward strand.
AGCTGCCGGTAGGTGGCCATTGCGAAGGCTTCTTGCACCAGGCGACGGGGTCAGTCGTCTGCCGTCTTTGGGGACCGCGAACGCCGCGATTGGTGCGTAAACCCGCCGGTCCAGCCCTTCCCAAGTACTGGGCTCTAGACAGCTGAGTTCCTGGTAGTCCAGAAGGAAGAGCCGACCTTCGGCCAGAGCCTCCGAGAGGCTGTCCTGCGTGCCCATGCTGTGCTGATAGTCGGGATTGGTCAGCGGGAAGTGGGCTGGAAGCTCCCGCACGTTGGCGATCAGCATGGGGTTGGGGCCAGCAACCCTCTTCCAGCTCGGCCTTGTGGCTCTCCAGTCGTTCGCTGGGCGACTTTCTTGCGCCGACCCGCTCGGCGAGGTGCTCCAGCATGCCGCCAAGCTCGTGGTCATCGGACCGAAGGTCGCCGCAAATATCCCCTATGGAGCTTCGAACGGAGCCGACCCTTTCCGCAGACTCCGCCGCGCCCTTTGAGGCCGAGGCGCCGCCGGAGAGAGCGACCTCTACGGCATTGGCGACCACCTGCCCGCCCACTTCGATAGCCTCGAGCCACCATGCATCCGTTGGCCTGTTCTTCCTGGGTACGTCCGCTGCCAGGGGCAGTCCGGCGGATTTCGGCGGATTTCAATGGGTTTCGGCAGCTCGGCCGAGAGGCTGTCTGCAGCAGGAACTCAGCGACCCTGGAGCCAGGTCTCGGCGGCCAGCAAGCGCTTAGGGGTCCCCGCGTCAAACCAGGTGCCCCGGTGCTCAAAGCTCTGGACCGGCGCCATGGCCCGGAGGAGCTCGGGCATGTCCATGGGCTGGCCGTGAAGGTGCTCAGTTAGGACGCTTCGAGAGAAGACATAGGCGCCGACGGTCACGTGGATGTGCTGCACTGGGCGCTCTCTCCAGGCCGTCAGCTTGCCGTTTTCAATCTGTACGACGCCATGGGGAATCTCATGGGCGACAGGGTGCACGACGGCTGTTGCGCGCCCGTCGTGGGCTGCGAGCAAGGCGTCCAGGTTTAGGTCTGAGACGTGGTCGATATTCAGGGAGAGCCAGGTCTTGGGCGCAGTGGGCAGCTGGTGCAGGCCGCCAGCGGTTCCCAGAGGGGATTCCTCCACAAGTAGCCCCACGTCCAAGGGCAATACGGCCCGAATCGCCTGCGCCTGGTGTCCACCCAGCACGACGACGCGCTCTGGAGACAGGGGGGCCACGCGCTCCAGCAGGTGACTGAGCAGCGTGCCTCGACCCAAGGGGGCCAAGGCTTTGGGCAGCGGGCCGGTGACCGAGCGCAGGCGCGTCCCGGCACCTCCAGCGATGACAACCACGCCCAGGCTCATGCTTCGCCCGCAGCCCACAGGCTCAGTGCGAAGTTCCGGGCGCCCGCCCAGCCCTGGTGCATGGAGTGTCCGCCGCTGCGCTCAGGCATGGCGACCGGCGCTTCATGTAGGCGCAAGCCGGCCCGCCAGGAGGCAATGCGCACGTTGGCGTCGGCGCAGCCAGGGGCTAGGATCTGCGCCAGTGTTTGGATGGCGTGGGCGTTGGTGGCCCAGAAGCCGCTCATTACGTCGTGCAAGTCCAGACCGGTGCGCTGTCGCACCACGGCGGCCAGGGCCGCGTTGCCGGCCCGACGACTCCAGGGGCCGCCTGAGGAGGTGCCTTGTCGACTGGCAAAGACCAGGTCTGCTTGGTCCAAGCAGCGCAGCAGGCGGGGAATGGCTGCGGGGGGGTGCTGTCCGTCAGCGTCCAGCTGAACGGCCCGTTCAACACCGGAATTGGCGAGCGCCTGGTAGCCCGTGGCCAAGGCCGCTGCGTAGCCCTTGCCGGCTTGCTGTAGTACCTGTGCCCCGCATGCTTGGGCGACTTGGACGGTGTCATCTTGGCTCTGACCATCGATGACCCAGAGTTGGGCCTGGGGCTGCACACGGCGCACCTCGGCCAACACCTCCGCCAAGCGAGGGCCTTCGTTTCGGGCGGGAATCAGCACGGCGGTCAACATTCGTTGACTCTAACCGTCCCAGGCCTCAGGTAGTCTGAAGTACAGCGGCCTTCTCGCCGTATGCAGGACAGCACCTGGAGCCTCCCGTGTCCCTATGGATCCCCGCCACTCTGCTTCTGAGCGCCCTTGGGGCGCAGGACGTGGTCGGAAACATCCAGCAGGACGGCTCCACCTCGGCCCGAGAGAAAATGCGCTTTGCCTCCAGCGCAGTCAGCGAGATGCGCAAGGTCAACGCGGAGCTTCAAGCACTGCATGAAGGCGCGCAAGTGGTCGACGCCCGCTTGTGCCTGGGGTCGGAACTGGAAGGTCTCGGAGAGCTGATCTCCGTGTCCGAGGCCAGCACTCTGGCCATCCCAGAGGCCCTCGCCAGCGGCAATCACTCCGCCGCTGAGCAGGAGTTCCGCAAGATCAGCGTGGCCTTGGCCCGGGCCCGAAACATCCGCCAGGCCGGATTCGCCTGCGCGGTGCTGCCACCCTCAGAGACCACCGGCTGGAGTGGGGAGCAGGCTGCTGACGCCGCGCCCGTCAGCGACTCTGGTTCTTGATCGCCGTGCATTGGCGGCACAGGAAGTGAATCCGGCCGCCGTCGCCGCGCCCGTCGGTGGGGCCCACGGGCTGCATCAGCCAGGCCTTGGTGGCAGAGACAGGGGCCACCTTGCGGCACTTGTCACAGCGCAGGGAGGGCCGCCAGATCTTCAAGCGGCCCATTATCCTGCTTCCTTCTTTGAAGTCATGGCTGACATAGGCAGGACTCCGTGAAGAATACGATCTCGATTCAGGACCCGAAGCTGCGCTTGAGTCTGCCCCATAGACCCTCTTTCTCCGGTGCGGGATCATCACCCGGATCGCTCTCGGAGCCCGTCAAGATCGTCACCTTATCTGGGCCGGTGTCGCCAAAGATCTCCAGGGCTTTCTCCAGATCCTTGTGATCGCTCGCCCCGGTGTCCAAGGCGCGGCGCTGGCCTGCCTGAAGGAGGGCCAGGACCACCCCTGGATCTACAACCATCAAGGGCTTGTCGCCGGAGATGCTGATCACCTCGTTCTGGACCTCGCCAGGGTGGGCGCCTTGCATCAGCTCCACACCCACTACGCCGCCACGGTCCAGATCGATGTCGAAGATGGCGGCAGTGCGCGCGCCCGTCTCGTGAGAACGTATGGCAAAGGCCCGGACTCGGGCACCACGGTCGTGCCAATCCTCGGATGCAAAGCACTCCGACCAGTCCCAGTGGGCCGCCACTTCGCTCAGAGGAGCGTTGACGGCTGCTAGAGCCGAATCGTGCTGGCGCCTGCGGGCCTGCTTGCGATTGTTGCTCTTCTTTTTGGCCTTCTCGCGGGCCTTCTGCTTGCTGCGCTCGGTGCGGGCCATGGGGGCCTCCGTCAGGGAAAGCGATCTATCCCGTCCGGGCCCACTGTCCCGGCGCCACCCACGGGTCAGGCACCTTCAGAGCCCACACGCCGTGATCCGCTGGCAAGACCAGCCTGGGAATACCCGCCAAGCTCAGACTGAAGATCTGCTGCACCAGGCGGTGTTCCAATGGGGGAAGGGCCTTGCTTGGGCCCAGCTCCTGACGCGCGCTGAGTTTCCATGGCAGCACCGAAGGCCCTAAGGCTGGATCCGCCAAAATGGCCTGGCGTACCCCAGTGGCCGGTCCGGCGATCAACCAGATCCGAGCGTAGAGATCTGAACAGGCCGCCAGCTTGGGCAGGCCAGCGTCCCGGCAGGCTTGGGCGAGCAGTGGAGTCGGAGTCGCGGGCGCCAAGTCCCAGAGCTGCGCGCCCAGAGGATGCCCGGCCATCGGGTCCAGCTCTGCCCAGCGGTCTCCTTCAAGGGCCGAGAGTTGGCGCGCCCAGCCGGCTGTCAGCAGGCTGCCCATCATGCGGTCGTCCCGGCAGATGCGCCAAGCGGCGCGGCCCAGGGCTTCGGCGTCGAGCAGGCAGCTTGGCAGCGGGGCCGGGTGCTTGCGTGCGATGCGTCCCAGAAGCTGGCGCATGGCCAACAGCTCCACGGTGTTGGACTGGGCCATCAGGCTGCGCTCTTCCAGGTTCCCGGTCGTCATCGCAAAGCCTGCAGCCTGCAGCCGGGCCAGGACATCCGGGTTGTGTGGGGCCCAGGCCAGCTCCGGGATGGGTACGCGTTGAGGGAGTGCCTCTCCGACCAGTCCGTGCTGACGCAAGAGCAGGCGTCCGGGCAGGCCCGTGAGGGTCTTGGGCACCCGGCCCAGCACGTCCATGAAGCGCTCGGGGGCGCTCTGTTGGGTCGGCGAGATGCGCTCAAAGATGGTGCGCGCGGCCTTGGAGCGCAGCCTCCGTAGGCCGCTGCTGTTCTCGAGCGCCGGGCCGGGAATACGGAGCGACCCCAGCACTTGTCCCAGTCGGTTCACGTGTGTGAGTAGGTCCTGGTAGGCCGCCTCAGCGAGCTCGGCGTCCTCGTCTCCGAGGGGGACCAGCGCCGGTCCATCTAAGTGGTCCAGCAAGAGCCCAAGCCCCTGAATGAGCCGCAGGCCGACCCCTGAGACCAGCTGTGGACGAAGGGGGTGCAGCACGCGTTCGGGCCCCTAATCGCAGGCGGAGCCGGGCGTACCGCTCTCATCCAGCTCGCCTTCGCGGTAGCCGCTGGCGTAGCCTTCCTTGTAACAGGCCACGAATGAGCTGGCCTCGTAGGCATCTGGGTAGTCCAAGAGCTGCGCATCGGGAACGTTGTCGTCGAACTCACAGGTGTTGAGCCCGTGGTTTAGGCCGTTGGTAAAACCCTGGGACTCTCCATCGGAGCAGGCCAAGTCGTCGGCGAACCACCCCTGAACCCAGGAGCAGCCAATCAGCATCATAAACAGCATGTAGTGGCCTCGTTTGTGCGCAGTTTAGCCCGCGATCGCTGGCTTGGGTGCGGGTGAATCGTCGGGAAGTCTTCTCAGGCGCCAGATCAGCAGACCAACCCCAATGGCGCCTTCGACGATGGCAGTGACCGCGACCAAGCCAAAGACCCACTCCGGAGGGGCCTGGGTGGGCACAAGCCATGCAAAGACGCCGACGACGATCAACCCCAGACGTACCACTGCCGCAATCAGGGGAAGTATGGGCCGTTTGAGGGCCTGCAGGATCATCGTGGGCCCCATGGACAGCGAGATGCCGATGACCATGGGCCAGGACCACACGAAATAGCTGCGGGCTACGTCCATTTCTTCGGGTTGAGCGAAGAGGGAAGCGAAGAGCTCTGGGGTGAGCAGGAAGAGCCCGGAGATCACGCCCCCGTAGACCACACACCAGATCAGGACCGTGCGCGAGGTCAGTCTGACCCGGTCAAAGCCGCCTGAGCCCATGTTCTGGCCGGCCATGGCCGCGGCGGCCGACGCCAGTGCGACCACGGGTAGAATGCTCTGCTGGAGAATCCTAAAGCCTCCACCTGCGGCTGCTGTATAGGCCGCGCCATGGGGTTTCATGGCGTAGAGCACGACACCGAGCATGGCGGACATGAGCAGGTATTGGGTGCCAGCAGGCAGTCCGCGTACGATGAGTTGCTTAAAGAAGTCAAGGTTGAAGCTCGGCATGCCAAAGGACATGCGGGCATCGTCTGTGCGCGCGCGAATCAGCAGGCCGATGTAGGCCACCAGAGCCAAGAACTGACCGGCGACCGTGGCCCAGGCAGCCCCCGCGATGCCCATCCCTTCCCAGTCGCCGACTCCGAAGATCAGCAAGGGGTCTAAGACCAGGTTGACGAGCACAGAGAAGATCATCACCACCATTGGGGAAATGAAGTCCCCGCTGGCTCGCAAGCCGTAGCCGAGCACGATGAGCAGCAGCTGGGAGAAGAAGGTCAGGGCGTTGATCTGGAAGTAAGCTAGGCCCTCTTCGGCCACCGCGGGGTCACTGGTGAAGAAGTTGACGTAGGCATCGGCTGTGAGCCAAGCACCGCCGGTTGTCAGCACGCCCAGGACCAGGGCCACCAGAAGGAAGCTGGAGAAGGCTCCTCGTGCGCCCTCACGCTCACCCTTGCCCCAGAGCTGGGACATGTCGGCCATCGCTGTGGTCGCGATGACTTGTGAGAGCGCCAGGATCACAAAGAAGATCTGGAAGTTGATGCTCAGCCCGGCGACCGACTCCTCGCCTAGCCGCTTGATCCAGGCCAGGTCGACGATCGCGTACACCGACTGCAGCAACATCGCGCCGATCACAGGAACCCCCAGCGCCATGAGGTGCCGTGGAATCGAGCCGGTAGTCAGATCGCGGGAGGCCATGTCGGGGCTCTATCGTGCCCGGTGGTGGAATCGGGGTGCCGTGTTGCGGAGACAGTGTCTCAGTTTGGGCCATGTGCCCTAAGCGACTGCAGGGCAGAGGGATTGGCCCTCGAAGTGGCGCTTTGGGCATCCCATTGGTGTCTCTCAACCGCTTCCGCCCTGTGTGCGCCCGTATTGAGCGCATCATGGCCGTCATGTCCTTCGATAGCAGTGTTTCTGGCAGGGCATGTTCATGGCCGCCATCTCAATTCCTGTTTAGGAAAAAATGGTCATCGATGAGGCGATTGGCAATGCCTGGGCGGATTGCCTTGGTGCTGCCAGGGTGCCTGGCAGATTCCCGTCAGTTCTACTGCGTGCCGTGCCCGTTTTACTTCGAAGGAGGTGCTGGCTTTGGAAGTTCTGCGGCAGCTTTCTCTCGATTCCTGTTCCTGCCCCGACAAGGTTGGCGTGGTGGGTCGGCTTGTCGTGTAGGGTCGCGTTCCTGACGGGAACAAAAGAAATGAGACCAAGCCTGAACCTACGTCCTCGACACCTGTGTTTGCTCTCAATGCTGAGCTCCGTGTCGGCCTGCAATGGACCAGCCGCAACGAACCCCGACGATGAAATCGACGACACCGACCAGAGCAGAGACTCTGACGGCGATGGCCTGACCGATGCCGAGGAAGCCGAATGGGGAACCGACCCCACCGACGCCGACACCGATGCAGACGGATACCTCGATGGAGAAGAGATTCACGATCTGAACTTT
>JBLHMA010000030.1:0-23089 GCA_047621545.1 Cognaticolwellia sp.
GGAGTGCGCTGAGGACCATGCGGGCTCCTGAGGGTTTTCAAGCGGAGATCTGAGCTTTGCTGAGTATCGCAGACCCCGCCCCGGAGGTGACACCGCGGTGGAACCCTTTTATTATGGGTTATGACCCACAATAAAACACCCCAGGTCTCCCGCCACACCGTGACAGTCGGAGACCTGGAGCTCAGCTACCTGGAGGCCGGCTCCGGCCCCCCCGTGCTGCTGCTCCACGGTTGGCCCACCAACGCCGAGCTCTGGCGGACCGCGTTGCCGCATATTGCGCATACACACCGGGCCATTGCTTTGGACCTTCCAGGGTTTGGTCAGTCCAGCAAGCCTCTGGATGTCCGCTATAGTTTCCGCTTCTATCAGCAGGTTCTACAAGACTTTCTGACCCAGCTTGGCTTGAGCCGCGTGGGGCTGGTCCTGCACGATTTGGGTGGCCCGGTCGGTCTGTATTGGGCGGTGCACCACCCCGAGCAGGTCCGCGAGCTGGTGCTGCTCAACACTCTGGTCTTCCCGGAGCTGTCGTGGGCAGTCAAGGCCTTTGTGGTCTCCACCTACTTGCCCGGTGTGCGTGGCTTGCTCTCCAGCCCCTGGGGCGTGGAGCGCTCCATTGCCGTTGGACTACAGAACCAGGCCCGCCTCACCAAGGAAGTGGCCGAGCGCTACAGAGAGCCCTTCGAGTCCACAGCTGCGCGCAAGGCTCTGCTCAAGGCTGGCCAGGGGTTGCACCCAAAGGGCTTTGAGACCATCGCTCAGGGATTGCCACATCTCGTCGACCGGCCTGCGCTGCTGCTCTACGGCGAAGGGGACCGCATCTTGCCGGATGTGGCTCAGACAATGGAGCGGGTTGCTGCGATCTTGCCTCAGGCCCAGCTGCAGAGCATCGCCGGCTGCGGTCACTTCCTTCAAGAGGACCGGCCTCAGGAAGTGGCCCAGATCCTTGGCGCATTCTTCGGCTCGGTGGCCTAGTGCCGCGCATCTCTAAGGAGGAAAAAGCAAAGGTTCGAGAAGCGCTCTTGGCCAGCGCTGCAAATCACTTCGCGGCGCATGGCCTGGCTGGCGCAAACATCGACCAGATCTCCCTGGACGCCGGCTTTGCCAAAGGGACGGTCTACAACTACTTTCCCTCCAAACGGGCCCTGTTTGGCGCTGTCCTGACTGCTGCCAGCCTAGCCACTGTCCAGCACGCCGAGCGTCTTGTCACCTCTGGGGGAGCGCGGCAGCAGCTTCGTGCCTTGGCGGAGGCGGATGTGGCTTTGGTGCGGCGTCACCCCAACGTGATGAAGGCTCTACTGAGGGAGATCTTGGCGCCCAATGGGGCCGATCCCGACGTCCTGGCCTCTCTGGTGCCGCTGCTCAAACGAGCGAGTGGGATCCTCGAGCAAGGTCAGCGCGAAGGACAGGTCCGCGACGACGTCTCGGCCGCTCAGCTCGCCCAGGTGTTTCTGGGACAGCTCAGCATGGCCTACCTGCAGCATTGGTCGGGTGTGGGGCTGCCTTGGGAGGACATGGCTGAGCGCGTGACGCTGCTGTTTTTTGAGGGGGCCGGCTGCGCACACGGGGCGAGCATAGCGTCGTTTAAGACGGCATAAGGCGCCGCCGACTCCTCTCCGGTCTATCTGTTCTGGGTGCCCGTCTTGTGGCACCCAACGGAGGCGAGAGCCATGAGAAGAGCGAGCCTGTTTGCATGCGTGATGCTGCCCTTGACCTTGGTGGCCTGCGCCGAGCCCGATGTGGCCTACGCAGATGTGGAGCCCATCCTCAGATAGGATTCCACCTATGGAGGCTGTTTTGAGCATACTTTTCTTGGTCTTTGGCTGCGCATCTCCCCTCAACGGCTTCTCTCAGATCGACGGTGTTGGCACTCTGGGACTAAGCGAGGAAGGCTCGATGTATCTGTGCGGAGATGACAGCAACACATCGGAGTCGCGTTGGCTGGTCGAGCAGGAGACCGGGCTGTGGACCACCGCGGATGGCAGGTGGACGCTCACGCTGGATTCGTTGCGCTACGAGCTCCAAGACATGGAAGACAACAGCTGGCCGGGCACCCTGACCCCCTTCGATGGCGGCGGACTCTACGGATCTCTGCCCGACAACTGCCGCAGCGGCGCCGTTCTCGCCCAGGGCCAAGTCAACGGCACTTGGTGTGACGGAGCGGGGGACTTTGCGCAGGTTGAACCGGTTGAGCCCGTCATGGGTAGCCCCGAGAGCTTCGTGGTTCACCTAGCCACCGACACCGGCAAGACATTCGTGATGGACCGCCTGCCATGAGCGGGTCGTCCACGAGCGATCTAAAGCCCGGCGAGGGCGTCTGGATCAAAGGGCCCCCTGGAAGTGGCAAGAGCCACGCCATTCGGGAACTCGCGCGGGTTTTTTCGGGCGAGGTCCTCACCCTGACACCCTCTCTGCCCAGCTGGCTGCACACCCTGCCCGGAGGGGTCCTGGTCTGCATGGACGATGCCCCGGCCAGCACCCCACGCAGCGCCTTTCCTCCCGGTTTGGCTGTGGTGGTCTCCGGCGCCAACCCGGGCCCCGGCTGGCAGATCCGCGAGCTGTCCCCCTTGGACGATGACCAAGGCATGGCCTTGTTTCTGCGACACGCCCCGGGATCCGGCAGCCGAGAGTCTCTGCGCAAGCTGGTACGTCGCTTGAGCGGTCACCCCACCGCCCTGATCGCCGCCGCCCGCCGCTGGCCCGCGGAGAACCTGGACGCCATCTTGGAGCAGCCCTCCAGTGACTGGCCTGGGCTTCGAGCCGCCTACGAGGCCCTCGGCGAGTCGGAGCGCGAAGCCTTGACTCTGCTCTCTCGCCTCCCCGGACCTGCCCAGGGTGAGGGGCTGCAGTGGTGCGGCCAGGCGCGCGGCGCGCAGGGATTGGTGGCTGCGGGTTGGGTGCAGATCCAAGCCCCCGGGCGCTACCTGTTGCCCGCCGCCGTGGCCGAAGTGGTGCGCTCTTGGCGCAGCGGAGATGTGGCCCCGTATCTGGCTTGGTTCCTCCACCAAGCCCGTCTCCGCTTGGCCCGCTGGGACAGCCAGGGTGGCCCCCGTGAGTTCTTCCGATCCGGTCTCTGGCCCATGCTCTGGGAGAGCCGGGACACCGAGCCCGAGGGCTGGTTTTTCTTGGGTTGGTCTCTGTCGGCGCAGGCGCCAGCGGGCCTGCTTTCAGCCTTGGGGAAGGTGGAGCTGAGCCCTATGATTCGGGCACGCTGTGCTGCCCGCGCCCACCAAGCTCAGGGGGAGCGGGAGCTGGCTGTTCGGGTGCTCGACGTCGCCCTCAAGTCCACCGATGGCGCACCAGATCAGCGTGCTTTGGCGCGCTTGGAGTTGGGAATCGCACGGCATCGGCAGCGGGATCTGGGCCCGGCCAAGGCCGCCTACATGCGCGCCCTGGAGGAGCTCAAGGGCCTCTCTATGGATCGGGGCTGCATGCTCGCCCACGCCAATCTGGCCGCTCTGGCCCACGACGCGGGAGATCGCACCACAGCTCTGAGCGGCTACCAGCAGGCGATCGCACAGGCTGCAGCCACGGGCGCCCATCGGGTACAAGGCATCTTTTGCAGCAACCTGGGGGCCCTTTTGCTCGAGACCCAGGAGCTGGACCTGGCCCGCGCCTCCTTTGCCCAAGCCGAGCAGTGTCTGGCCCAGGCACCCGACGACCGCTACCTGGCCATCACCCGGGTCAACCAGGCCGCCGTGGCGCTACAACAGGGTCAGCTGGAGGCCGCCGACGCACGCTATCGACAGGCCCTGACACTCTTTGGGGAGAGCGATCCCTCCAGCGTCGCCCTGTGCCACGCCCGGAGAGGCGCAGTGGCCGCGCTGGCGGGTGATCTGGAGCGTGCCCGAGGCCACCATGCCCGCGCCGAAGCTCTGGCCCCTCTACAAGACCCCCTTACCCTGCGCCTCTTGGAGCTCTGGCGGGTCTTTCTGGAGTGGCAAGCCCAAGATCGCGCCTCGGCGCTGGCCCGCCGCCGCCACGCCCTGTCATCCGCCGACGGCCCCTCTCTGATCCAGCTCTCCGACGAGGCCAGGCTGGTCCTGCGCCTCTTGGAGCCCTTGGCCATCCGTCCCGAGCAAGGCGTTGTCGTGGGGCCCGCTGGGGCCTGGTTCCGCTTGCCTGGCCAGGATCCAGTACAGGTCGCTGGCTTTGGAGCCATCGCAGGGATCCTGGCCCACTTGGCCCACCGAGCGGAGGAGCGCCCTGGCAGCGTCTCCGATGCCGACGATCTGATCGAGGCCGGCTGGCCAGGCGAGCAGATCCAATACGAGGCCTCCAGAAACCGTCTGGCTGTCTCCCTCTCCAAGCTGCGCAAGCTGGGCCTGAAAGCCCAGCTTCAGCGCACCAAGGATGGCTGGCGCTTGGATCCGGATTGGAGCGTGCTGTTGCTGCGAGAAGACTGACCCGGGCAACCCAGAGACCTGAAGCGGTAGAATCGGGCCATGTCCAACGACGACCCGCTCTCCACCTTCATCACCCGCCACAACCTCACGCCCAAAGCTGCCGAAGAGCTCAGCGCGCTGGCCGGCGACTGGCGGAGAGGTTGGCAGGGTGGCTCCATTGCCGCTCTGGGCAGCGGGGTTTGGGGTGCAGAGACCGGTGCCAGCGAGACGAGCCACCCAGCCACTCCCGAGCGCTACCGCATCGACGGCTTGCTCGGCCAGGGCGGAATGGGACGGGTCTACAAGGCCCATGACGCGGTGCTGGGCCGCATCGTTGCGCTCAAGGTCCTGCGTCCAGAGCTGAGCATCAACGACCGCTTTTTGGAGCGCTTCGGCGCCGAGGCCCGCGCCACCGCCCAGCTCACCCACCCTGGAATCGTGCCTGTCTTTGAGCTGGGTGAGCTGCCCGACGGCCGCCGCTTCTTCACCATGGAGGTGGTGGAGGGACGCACCCTGGGCCAAGTCTTCGACGACGACACTCTCTCCCTACGCCGCAAAGTCGAGCTGCTCCGCCGCGCCGCCGAGGCCGTTGCTTTTGCCCACTCCCGTCAGGTCCTGCACCGCGACATCAAGCCAGCCAACGTCATGGTTGGCCGCTTCGGTCAGGTCAAGGTCTTGGACTGGGGCTTGGTCCGGGTAGGGGACCACAGCCTCCTGGACCCCTCGGCCCCCGGTACACCAGGAATGACCCGCGCCGGCGAGGTCAGTGGAACCCCCGCGTACATGCCCCCTGAACAGGCCCGCGGGGAGTCTGTGAGCACCCCCGCCGATGTCTTTGCCCTGGGCGCTGTGCTCTACCGCTTGCTGCACCAAGCCAGCCCCTACACCGAGCAGAGCGGCGACGAGATCCTGGCCCAGCTCCGTCAGAACCAGACCCCCGCTCCCAGTCAGGGCCCCCTCGCCCTGCAGGCCCTCTGCGCTCAAGCGCTGCAGGCTCACCCCCTGGACCGGCCCAAAGACGCTGGGGCATTTGTCAGCGCCCTGGCCGAGTGGCTGGAGGATGCCCAAGCGCAGGCCCGCGCCCAAGTCCGCCTGGAAGAAGCCCAAGCGCTCAAGGGTGACCTGGAAGACCTACAGGAGAAGTGCCGGGACCTGGAGAGGCTGGCCTCGCAAGCGGGACACGGCCTGAAGAGCTGGACGCCCACCGACTCCAAGCGCGCGCTCTGGGATCTGGAAGACCAGATCGACATCCTCACCCAACAGACCCAGCTCGCCGAAGTCCAGTACATCAACGGCGTGCGCGCAGCCTTGAACGAGGCCGATCTCGACGCGGCCCATCAGGCCCTGGCCGACCACTACCGAGAGCAGCACCAAGACGCCGAGCGCGCCCATCAAGGGGCCCAAGCCGCCCGCTCTCTGGAGCTGCTCAAGATCCACGACCGCGGCCCACACCAGGACTACCTGGCCGGCTGGGGCTGGCTGGATCTGGACACCGAGCCGCGCGGCGCCACCGTCACCTGTTTCCGCTACGTCGAAGAAGAACGGCGGCTGGTTCCCAAGCGCGTCGACGTGCTCGGACAGACCCCCATCCAAGGAATGCGCCTGGAACACGGCTCCTATCTGCTGCGTATCGAGTCCCCGTTGCGCGAGGTCTTGGAGCTGCCCGTCCAGATCGAGCGGGGGCAGAGATGGCGCAATCTTCCCCCGGAGGACCATCCCCGTGCAGACGATGCCCGTGTCCCTCTGCACCCCCTCGGCACCCTCTCCGTAAGCGAGGTCAGAGTGCCCGCCGGCTGGTTCCGCAGCGGAGACCCCCTGGCCAAAGATGGGCTGCCCCGGCGCCAGGTCTGGGTGGACGACTGTGCCATTGGCCGGGTCCCGGTCACCAACCTGGACTACATCGAGTGGCTGGACGAGCTGGTCGCCCGGGGCCAGGAAGAACAGGCGCTCTCCCACGCGCCGCGCTCCATGGCCCACGCCGGAGACAGCAAGGGCACCCTGTATTACGGCCGAAAGACCGACGGGCGCTTCGAGCTGGTGCCGGATGAGCAGGGGGATGTCTGGGGCCTACAGTGGCCGGTGCTGCTGATCTCCGCCATCAGTGCGCGGGACTACGCGGCGTGGAAGGGCGAGCAGATGGGACAAGCTCTGCGCCTGCCCATGGAGCTGGAGCGTGAGAAGGCGGTGCGGGGCGTGGACGGGCGCATCTTTAGCTGGGGAGACAGTCCGCAGGCGACCTACTCCACCAACGGCCAGGCGCGCAGGGGCCGAGCCGTCCCTGTAGATGTGGGCAGCTGCCCAACCGATGTCAGTCCCTATGGGCTGCTGGATGGCTGCGGAAATGTTCGAGACGCCTGTCTGGACCGTCGCCGCTCGGAGCACCCGCTCCTGCTGGGGCAGTGGGCCAAGCTGCCGCCAGCCACTCTGTCCAAGGCCGAGCGCGACGACCCCTCCAACGTGGATTGGGGGGTCTTGCGGGGTGGCCTCTGGTCAGGGGGCATTCACCTGTGTCGCTCGGGCCATCGCAGCTTTTACCCCTTGAATCACCGCAGCTCCCTGATGGGTGTGCGGCTGGCCCGCAGCCTAAAAGGCTGAGAGGCTTAGTTTGGCCAGCTGGTCGGAAAGCCCGTGCTGGCGCCTGGGAATCCGGTAGACGATGGATCCGTCGTGTCCTGCAGCTCGGTGCTGTCGTGCCACGTCGTCACGATCCAGTCCATCTCCCGGAGCTGCTGCTCGGTCTCGGGATCGATGATGCCCCGGCCGATACCCAGCGGCATGGTCCCGTAGGGGGCCTGGGTGCTGTAGACCCCATCCACGCCGTAGCGCACATTGTTGACCCGCACGACGATGCTCGCGTTGGGCGGGTAGCCCGCCAACAGGTAGTTCTCGAAGTAGCCCGGGCGCTGGGTCCCGTTGGGGCTCTGGCTCACGTGCTGCCAAACGGCCCCGGGCATCACGAAGGTGGCGCCGCCAAAGACCATGCTGGTCTGAGGCCCGTCGGTGTAGAGCACCGCGGCCGTGCCGTAGGTCTCCAGCGCGTAGAGCACGATGGGCATGCTGTTGTTGGAGATGATCTGCGGCTTGGAGAAGTTCGGGGGCCCAAAGTTGCCGCTGGCGGCGTCGCCGACCAGGCCGTACTCCAGCCAGCATCCTGGAATGCTGGGGTCATTCTGGGACTCCACTCGGTCCATGGCCACGGTCATGGTCCACTGGTAGACGCGAATGTTGCGGAACTCGGCCCAAGTCAGGATCTGGTTGGCCGGGTCCGGCATGAAGTAGAAGTCCTGCAGGTCCGGCGGCAGCTGGGAGATGTCCTGGGGCAGCAGCCCGGGACAGTCATCCAGGGGCGGCGGCGGGTTGGCCGTGCTGTTGCCGCTCTGGATCTCTTGTCCCAGCTGCTCGCAGACTTGGACCAGGGTGGGGGCTGTGGCGCCCATGTACTTGTCCAGCTTGGCCTTCAGCGCTTGAGCGCTGTGCAGGAAGAGCAGGCGGTCAATGCCGAACTGGACGTCGAACTCCTCGTTCCACACATCACAGACTTGGTCGAAGGGTCCGGGGGTGCCCACCGTGAAGGCCTGGTCTTCCGGCACACCGGTGTCCATCGCGGTGTCGTCCTGATTTCCCAAGTCGGCGAAGGAGGTACAGCCGGCCAACAGGCCCATCAAAGTCAACATGGTCAAGCTCCAGGTCAGGGGAGGGTCCGAGCGACATGCCCGAGGGTGTCCCTTTCATACCGGGCTGGGTCGCCAGTGTGACCCTTCGGCGATCCCACACACGCCCTGGATCCGCCTTGGGAGGGGATCTGTCTCAGCCCCCCATGCGGATGCTCTCGCTCTCTCCGCCCACTGACTGCACAAAGTCGGCCATGCTGCCCCCAGTGGTCTCAAAGCTTCCCGAGACCACAGACTGTAGAGTCAGGCGGGCCTGGAACCATCGGCCTAGCTCGTCGGCATGCAGCTTGGGGTGGGTGACCTGGGTCTGCTCCCCCCAGCGTTCTATGGCGTTGAGCTGGTCTACAGCTTCCAGCACCACCTCGTCGTGTCCGCGCGCCATCCAGGCCTGGGCCTCCGGGCTCAGCCAGTGTCCCGCTTGGTCCACAGCCTCGGGGTGGGCCAGCAGATAGCGGGCGACCCCAAGCTGAAGCGCCACGTGGCTCATCTGCCGAAACTGTGCCCGCAGAGCCTGCATACGCACGGTGTCCATACGGGACCTGGGCGGCTGGATGCGCAGCTCGTCCCCCAGCGTGGTCAGCACCAGCTCTTTGTAGCGCTCGGGCTTGGGGTGGGTCTCCAAGCCGCGCAGCTCCGTCGGCAGGATGACCTGGACATAGAGCGGCGTGGCCACAGCCAAGTCCTGTTCACGGAGCAGCGCCAGGAGGGGAGAGGCGATCTCGTGCATGTCCATGGTGTCCTTGTGCCCAAGAGCGGGCGTCTCATACGGCACCTCGACCTGGGAGTCCCCCAGCGAGGTCAGGCTGGCCATCAGCCACCACATGCCTAAAACAAGGCTGCGGCTGCGGTGAAGTTCTCCGCCTGCATCAGGGTCTGCCACTGCTCGTAGCGCCCTGGGACCGTGTTCATCGCGTCTCGGAGCGCTTGGTAGCTGCCGTCGAAATAGGCGCTGGCCAGGAGGTTGTGGCCGCCATCCAGCCCAGTGGCCACCGCATACACCGCGGTGTACTCCGCCTGGTAGTTGTGCTCCCGCTCAATGCCAACCCGCGAGCAGAGCAGGCGGGTGAAGAGCTCGGTTGTGCCCTCGTTGATGTGGAAGCCCATCGTGCGCGCGTAGGAGCTGTGTGTGAAGAGGTGCATTGACTCGTGCACAGCTGTGCCGGGGGTGCCCCGGTTTTTGTGCAGCACGATGCGTCCGTTGTCCTCGAATGCGTTCACCCCAAAAGCAATGGCCTCGGCCTGGGTAAAGACCTCCCCCGTCGCGGGGTTTCGGCGTGCCATCGCGTAGGGAATCCACTCCGCTTGGAAGGCCGCATCGTCCAAGATCAGGATCTTGCCATCCGCGCCGTTGCCGCTCGCATCGAAGCTGCTCTGGATGTAGTAGTTGAAGAAGTCGTCGGCCTGCACGTAGGCGTCCACCTCTTCTCCGGTGGTGTGATCCACCTCTCCGCCCCCGAAGAGCTGACCCAGAAAGTCAGCGCTCGGAGCCTCGTGCATGTGTTCCCCGTCGGCGTGCTCGTGTCCGGCGTGGGCATCGATGCTGCTGTTCTGCTGCACATCAGTGGCGTTGACACGTCGACGCTGTTGCTGGGGCATTCATCTCTCCTCTCGATGCAGTGTAGCAGCACCTTTAGGAGGCGTCTGTGAGGGTGTCTTCTGGCCGCAGGACCAGCTCGAACAGGCCGCTGTGGTCCGAACGGACCAGATTGGAGCGAATACCGACGCTTCTCAGCTTTTCGCGCAGGCGGCCCAACACGGTGTCAAAGCGCTTCCTCAGCATGTGGGCGTCGATGTCCTGGGTCCAGATCTCTCGGGCCAAGGCCTCCCATTGCAGGGGCTCGCCAACTGCGGCGAGCTCACTGATCAAGCGAGCCGCTCGGCCAGCGATGCGCACGCTGGGATGGCCGGCCCTGTGGATGGTCACGGCGTCAAAGCGGCAGATTATCTCCATCGGTGCCTGAACGCGTCCCTCAGCGATGGTGGCGTTGCCGGCCGTAGACAGGGAGAGCCAGCTCAGCTTGACCGAGTGGGATCCCAAGGTGCGGCTCCAGCCGGGCTGCACCTCTTCGATGCCCGCGTCCGTGCGCACTTGCCACTGCTCGTCGCTCTCAAAGAACACCGCCAACGCGTCCTTGTGTGTGCCAGGACGCAAGGTTGGACCTTGCATAAGAGAACACACACCCGAGAGAGGGCTGGAGGGGAGTCCTTCTCCTTCGATGGCCAGCACCCTCTCCGGCAAGATGACGTTGAGGACCTGGACTGAGAGGGTGCGGGTAAAGAAGATCACCTGTCCCGGGGCCAGCACAAGCTCTCTCTGGGGCTCTCCTTTCACGGCGAAGAGCCCGCGCAGAGCGAGCAGCTTTAGGGAGCTGCCCCGCAGGCTGACCATGGCGTGTGCCTCGGAGACCTGGGGGTCGCGCAGGCACAGGGCAGCGGACCAGATTCGTCCGACCAAGTCGCCATGGCTGAGCTGGTAGATGCGTCCGTCTGGGGCACGTAGCGTGACGTGGGCCTGCACCTTTAGGTGTCCATCACGCGCTGAAGAAAGCCGTCCATGGCCGCCAGATAGGCCTGGGTGTTCTGGCCCAAGATGTCGTTGTGTCCGCCGTGAGGCAGCATGGCCAGGGTGCCGTTCTGGGCGGCCGCGTGGTTGTCCCGGGCGTGGTCGGGGGTGACCAAGTCGTCCCCTTCGGCGTGCATGAACAGGGACGGCCCTGGGTAGTTCTGCAGCTTCTCTTCGTGGTTCAGGCGGCTCTGGATGGCGTCGATCATCTCGTCCAGATCGGTGCCCAGCTCGTCGGGGGACATGCGCAGCAGTAGGCGCTGAAGCACGTCGTGTATGCCGCTCTCGATCACCAGTCCGGCGGTGGTCGGGAAGCGCTTGATCCACTCCAGGGCGTAGAGGCTACCCACGCTGCGGCCAAAGACGACGCAGCGCTCTGGAGGTGCCCCGACGGCTTTGGCGATGGCTGGAATGTCGTCGAGCATCTTCCCCATCTGGGGGGTGCCGGTGCTCGCGCCATATCCGCGGTATTCGACCAGGAACACCTCGTAGCCGCTGCGGTGTGCGATGCGGGGGAAGAGCTCCATCCAGTCTCGTACGATCTCGCCATTTCCGTGGAAATGTACCAGCACGGGTCGGTCACTGGGGGGCGCGCTGCGCCAGCATGCCAGCTCGGCGCCGTCCACCTGAACCCGAGTGGCCCCAGGCAGGGCGCTCTCCCGGGGAAAGAAGTAGCGCTCGGAGATGATGGGGTGGTCGAGTAGGGACATGGGAGGAGTCTACCGCGCCTGCCAAGCGACGGTAATCATCGCCAGAGCCAGGGCCCCGCGGGCCAACCAAGCCAGCGTGCGCGGCAGGTTCTTCGACACCAGCTTGCTGAGCAGCTCCGGGTCGGCGCCGGCGGCGAGCTGGTCGTGCACCGGCACCACCCCAAACCAAGTCGTCGCCCACACCAATGCCAGCAGAGCAGCGCCCAGCCACGGCATCCAGAGGGGCACGCCAGCCGGCCGGAAGACCAGCAGCCCGAGGGTCGCCGCCAGCTCCAGGAGCATTGCAGGCCCCACGGCCAGCCCCGTCAACTCCAGATGCAGCGCTTGGTAGCGCTGGAACTCTGCCGGTCCGACTTGAGCGGCCAGAGGGTAGTGAACCCGGTGCACGAAGGCGCACAGGCCCGCCATGTAGAGTGAGCCGGCGGCGTTGGAGAGGAGGAGAGCGAGGTGCATGTACCTCTACGCCGCGACGCCTTGGAGCTTGCTCTCGCACCTCTGGCCTCGCTTGGGGCTACCATCCCGCAAGGAGTCCATATGGAAGTCACCCTAGAAGTTGTGGTTGAGATGATTGAAGAGGACTCCACGCTCTGGACCCTCAAGCGCATCGAGATGGACCAGGTCATGGCGGTGCTCAAGAAGCATCACCCCGTCATCAAGGACGAGGACGCGTTGTTCGAGGCGCTGCTGGACGTGATGTACAAGACGCGGCCGACTGGGCCGATTTAGAGTCTTACAGCCTTAGAACCCTGTAAACCAGCTCGCCAGATGCGCGACCGCGCTCCGCGGAATCAACGGGCCATCACGCATCACCAGGACCACGCAGGGGCCGTCTTTGTGCACCTGCATGTCGTGCTCGTGCTCGGGGCCGCGCTGGGCCACGTCGCCAGGGAGAAAGTCTTGGTCTAAGTCGGTGAAACCACCGCTGAGGACCAGGTTGAACTCGGGGCCGTGGTGGCTGTGGACTGGCACGCGAAAACCGGGGCGCATCCAGACCAGGGCCAGCGGGGTTTGTCCTTCTTTCAGCTCCAACTCCACTTGCTTGACGCGACCCGGCACCACGCTGCGCCAGTCCAAGTCCTGCAGGTAGGGCCAGAGGGGCTCGGGGATCTCGAACTCGGTCTCAAGAGCAGGCTGGGTCGGTACCATCGGAGCCGCAGGCGTCTCGTCCAGTCGGCCCAAGAGCTTTGCGAAGGCATCCTGCTCAAGCAAGGCCGTCGGAGCGCTCTCCAGACCGGCTGCCAAGCCCGCCTCCAAGCGCCGCAGCACCGCGCGTGCGGCCGGGTTTAGGCACAGGTGCGCTGCGGCGAATAGGCTCATGGCCTCGCTGCTCTCG
This sequence comes from Cognaticolwellia sp., assembly GCA_047621545.1. Lineage (GTDB taxonomy): Bacteria > Myxococcota_A > UBA796 > UBA796 > CAJQPC01 > CAJQPC01. The sequence goes on from JBLHMA010000030.1 coordinate 12,660, forward strand.
CCCGTGGCATAGGCCAGCAGCAGCTCGTCACTCAAGAGATGAGCGTCGCTCACGTGGCCTCCAAATGGGCGCGAAGTGCCCGTAGACCCAGGCGGGTCCGTGACTTGATGGTGCCCAATGGCAGGCCCAAGCGCTCCGCGATCTGCGCCTGGGTTTGAAACTCAAAGAAGCTGTAGCGAAGCACCGCGGCTTGAGCGGCTGGCAGTTGGTCCAGGCTCTCTCGCAGCTGGGCGCTGCCCTGGTGCTGGGCCAAGGCCGTGTCCGCGGTGGGCTCCGGCTCCGGGGGAGGAGGGGGCTCGGGCCGGCGCATCTTGCGCACCCGGTCCACGTACTTGTTCCGCGCGATGGTGTAGATCCAGGTGCTCGCCTGGGCTCGGCTGGCGTCGAAGCGGGCTGCTTGCCGCCAGATGGCCAAGAAGGTCTCCTGGACCACCTCTTCAGCCTGGGCATCGCTGGCGCCCTTGCGCATCACCATGCCCTTGATGCGCGGCGCGAAGTGCTCGAAGAGCGCGGCGAAGGCCTGGCGGTCTGCGTGCTGACCTACGGCCTGCAAGTGTTCGGTGAGCTGCGACACAAACCGTAAGCTACCCCACTCTGGTGGTTGCCGTGTCAGCGCCCGATCTCTGGGTGCAGCGCGACAGCCAGTTCTCGGTTGCGCTCAGATTGGGCAGTCTCGCCGAGCGCCTGGTAGGCCAGATGCAGCTCCCAGTAGGCGGCGGCGCTGGTCCATCCCCCGTCTACCGAGGGCTGCAAAGCGTTGACGGCCTGCTGGGGCGCATCCTTCAGCAGGTAGGCCTGGGCCAGCTGGGTCGTGGCGTGACCATTGCCGCGCAGAGCCGCGTTCTTCTGTGCCAAGTCCAGGGCCCGGTCTGCTTGGCCGCTCTCCAAGTAGTGGTCCAGAGCGTGGCCCCAGCTCGCCTCGGGGAAGTCCAGTAGCCGCTGCTCGTAGACGGAGTCCGCGCGGGCAAACCACGCTGCTCGCTCGGCACCCGTCGATAGCCCTGCCAAGGCATCCATGAACTCCGGAGAGCCGGTGCGGTCCACAATGTCCAGGTACAGGTCTTGGGCCTGAACCTCGTAGCCCTGAAGCACCCAGATCTCAGCGACATGCTCCTGAACCAGCCAGTAGCCGCCCAGGTGCGCATCCGCGTTGTGGTAGTGGGCCAGGGCCTCGTCGTATTGACCCCGCTCCAGGTCCATCAGTCCGCGCTGCAGGTCAAACCAAGCCAAGGGCTCCTGCTGAGAGCCGTGGTACATCGCCTCGGCTGCGTCCATGTCGGCGTGGGCGCCGGAGACATCCCCCAGCCAGTAGCGCGCGTTTGCCCGGGCCCCGAATCCGGCGATGCTCTGGTGTAGAGCGAGTGACTCCTCGTAGCCATCCATGGCCTGTGCGTAGCGTCCTTGCTGGAAGTCCAGGTTGGCCTGGGTCAGCACAAGCGAGGACAGCTTGTTGTTGTCGATCAGGATGGCGCTGTAGGCCGCCTCCAGATCCGCCGGAATCGCGTCCAGGCAGTGCAGGCTGTAGTTGAGCTGTGCACGTGATTGGAAAGGGCCGGCGCCCTCTGGCGCCTGCTCAAAAGCCCAGTCGATGGACTCCTGAGCCAGGGTGTAGTCCGCGTAGTCGCCGCTCAGGCGGGCCCGAAGTTGGGCCCACACGGCCACGTGGACATCTGCGCTGTAGTCATCGAGCCAGGACGCCCGTTCTTGGGCGGCCAAGAGTTGCTGATCCACCTGGTCCAGCTCTTCCTCGTAGCCATTGGCGCTGCGAAGGGAGGAGGGACCCATCACGATCTCTTGGGGGGGCGAGCAAGCCAGGAGAATCAGCAACATCAAAGACTCAGTGCGCGGGGGCGAGGTAGGGGAAGGTGGCCTGGAAGGCCTTGTCATTCGCGGTGGGGTTCACGCCCACCAGAGTGACGGCCGAGTGCACGCTCAGGTCCAACAGGACCACAGCCAGAGTCACGTCAATGACGGGATCCTCAAGACCACGACCGTTGGGGAAACCAGCGGTACCTGTGGTGTCGATCTGCAGGGTGTCCGGCACGACCAGGGGCGCGGCTTGGGCCACACAGGTGTCCACGTCGCAGGGCGTCAGGCCCAGACCGGTCAGGTCATCGTCCAAGGCGCCATGCAGGAAGTTCAGGCTGGCCACGATCTCGGCAACAAAGTCCCCGTTGGCGTCGTCTGCGGGATCCGCCTGGTTGTAGGCGTCCTTGCTGGCGATCACAGCCGTGTTGATGGCGGGCATTCCTACCCGGTCAACGCGGGTGTAGGCGCTGGCTTCGGCCGAGGCGAAGACGTAGGCATCGGCCTCGCCGGTGTCATCGGTGCCCGTGTCTTCGACTTCGGTGTCGTCGATGGTCTCCGTGTCTTCGACCTCGCCATCCTTGGTGCAGCTGGTGAGAAGGAGGCCACCCAGGGCCATCAGGATCAATTTGTTGAGGCTCATGTTCAGCTCCCCAGTCGGCTGGTGGTTGCCCAGACTCGAGCGGTTCCGTCGGCGCTGACCACGTCAGCGAAGGGAAACTCGAGCACGATGGCGTTGATGTTCAGGCCGGCCACAGCGTCGGTGGCGGTGAACGACAGGGTCCCTGTGGACAGGGTGTCCAGAAAGCCTGTTTGGTCGAAGAAGAAGGGGTCGTCGGTCACGCCGCTGTAGACCATTGCGCCGCCGCCGGCGTCGATGGTTCCGTTGGCAGCGCCTACAGTTGCGGGCTCGTCGGCACCGGGCAGATCCATGACCTGGATGCCCCACTCTCCGGCCATGTTCATGCCGAAGCGTGCATGAATCTCGGTGTCAGCGCTCAGGTCGCCATCACTGTCGATGTGGATCGTGTAGAGCAGGTCGGCGTCGTAGTTGGCCTCTCCGGCCGCGCCGAAGGGGTTGAAGGTCAGCACGGTGACCAGCTTGTCGCCGGTGTGCCAGGCGTAGAGATCGCCGATGTCTGCGGCAGCGTCTGCAGCAGCCCCAGGGGCCTCTGCATGGTCTGCTGCCACAGCCACGCCGGGCAGGAGGAGCAGAAGGGGAATGAGTGTGCGGTGCATCACGTCTCCGAATGATTGGTTCAGCGGGTCTTTCGGGACCCCGGCTGGGTTGGATCACTGGGTGGGTGAGAAAAGTCTGGCATGGCTTGGGAGAGATGGACGAAAAGGCCCGTGGGCTCGGGCGTGTTCTGCAACCGAAGTTTTTTTGCGGCATAAAGATTCCATGCTCCTACTGCTCCTTGCTTGCAACGCCTGTTCGCCTCCCCAGGCGGACCCGGACCCCATCGACACCGGCGAGCCCGCGGACTCCCCTGTGGACAGCCCGGTTGATACGGGGGACAGCGGAGAGACGGCGGATACGGCCGACACCGGGGAGACTGGGGACAGCGGCGACACGGGGGACACCGGCGAGGCGCCCGAGTGGGTCGATGTGGTCAAGGGCACCTGTCAGGCGCCCGAGGGACTGCCGGACCAGCCGCTCAACCTGAGCGGGAGTCTGAAGATCACCCAGGAAAAGCCCGGGGAGTTCTTCGTGGAGCTCATCGACCTGGAGCTCCAAGGGGACCGGATCTATGGCGTGGGCCAGGGCGGGCTGATGGTCTACGACGTCAGCGATGCCAGTTCCCCTGAGCTGCTCGGCGTGTACCCCAGCTCCGATGGCCACTCGGGGATCGAGGCGCGCTTTCACCGGGTCGAGCCCATCGCTGACGGCATTATGGCGGTGACCCACCGAGAGGACGGGATGAGCATCGTGGATGTCTCGGACCCGGAGAATCCGGAGCTGCTCTACTCGGACAGCAACGCGGGGGTTGAGGGCTTGGCCTACACACGCGGGCGTCTGTTCGTGAGCTCTCGGGAAGAGGGGCTCTTCGTCTATGACGTGAGCGACCCGAGCAGCCCCATCTTGGTGACCACCCTGGCGGGCTTGACCAACACCTGGGAGTTGGCGAAGGGACAGGGCTGGCTCTACGCCGCCGACAGCGTCCAGGGAATCGTGCCCATCAACGTGAACGACCCCGACAACCCAACGATGGAGACGGCCATCCCTGTGGACGGCCGCGTGCTGCACACCCGCTACGCCCAGGGCCGGCTGCTCGCCAGCTTGGGCAGTGCAGGCTTGGCCATCTACGACACCACCGTCGGCGACGCGCCCACCTTGATCACCACGCTGAGCACCTCGGGCTCGGTGTTGATGGCCGACGCCAAGAGCGACTACCTCTGGGCCTCGGACAACGAGGGCGTGAGCGTCTGGGACTTCTCCGACACCTCGGACCCCAAACCCCTTGGCCGGCAGGTCTCCGAGCAGTTCGCTCTGGCCATCCGTGCCGGCTCCGATGGCCGGGCGTGGGTGGGCGACTGGAACATCCTGGGTGACTGGGCCGCGGACCTGAGCGTCTCGGCTGCGCAACTCCAGCTCTCCGGCGACGAGTTCTACCTGGACACCGAGGTGGGCTACGTCGACCTACCGGTCACCAATCAGGGAGCCGCTGAGCTCAACTTTGGCGAGTTCTCTCACGGTGGCGCCGGCACTCTGAGTATGCAGGCCAGCAGCCTGAGCTTGGCCTCGGGCGAGACAGGCACGCTCCGGGTGTACACCCAGGACAGCGTCGAGGGCGAACACCTGCTCTGTCTCTCTAACAACGATCCCTCCCAGCCCACCCTGGACATCGCCATTGTCGTGGGCGCGGGCAACAGCCACCTGGGCAAGAGCGCACCGGACTTTGCCCTGACCGACCTGGACGGGACCGAACACCGCCTCAGCGAGCAGGTCGGCCACCCGGTAGTCCTCTCCTACTTTGCCACTTGGTGACCCGTCTGTGCGTCCGAGGTCTCGGACATCGATGTGAGCGTTTACCAGGAGTACAAGGACCAGGGGCTGCGCGTGTACGCCATCTCCAATGAGACGTCCTCGACCCTGAAGGACTATCGGGACTACCTGGGTCTGACCCTGCCCATTCTGGTCGACACGGGCGATGTGACCCGCCAACAGTACCGGCTCAAGTTCCCCTTCCCGACGGGGGCCTATCCCCAGGACTTCCTGATCAGCGGAGAGGGCAAGATCATCTACCAGAACAACCGCTTTGAGGCCGAGGCGATGAAGGCCGCCATCGAAGCGGAGCTGTTGCGAATCTCCGAGGACATCGGCGAGTAGTCCGGCGGTTCTTCTTGCCTGAGCCAGCGTGTAGCAGCCGGTTAGGGGGAACCCATGTCTTCTCTAATCGACCGCCTCGCCGCCTCCGACGACCCTCAGACCGAGGGCATGGAGATATTCTTGGACTGGGCCGAGGGCAGCGGAATCACGCTGTACCCCGCACAGGAAGAGGCTGTCCTGGAGCTCTTCTCGGGCCAGCACGTCTTGCTCAAGACCCCCACGGGCTCCGGCAAGTCCCTGGTCGCTTTGGCGCTCCATGTTCGTGCGATGTCCCTGGGACAAAAGTCGGTCTACACCGCGCCCATCAAGGCCCTGGTCAGTGAGAAGTTTCGCGCACTGTGTGAGACCTTCGGCGCCGAGAACGTGGGCCTGATGACCGGCGATGGCTCAGTGAACCGGGACGCGCCGATTCTGTGTTGCACTGCTGAGATCCTGAGCAACATCTCGCTGCAGCAGTGGGAGCAGACCCCCTACGCCGCCGTGATCATGGACGAGTTTCACTACTACGGCGACCGAGACCGCGGCATGGCCTGGCAGGTTCCGCTGCTCACCATGCCCCACGCACAGTTTCTCCTGCTCTCCGCTACCTTGGGCGACACCAAGGCAATCGAGGCCGACCTGGAGGAGCGCACCAGCCGAGAAGTGGCTGTGGTCGACAACGCTGAGCGGCCTGTTCCGCTGACCTTCCACTACAGCGAGGAGCCCACAGACAGCGCGCTCTCTCGCCTGGTCTCGGCCGGAAAGGCACCCATCTATGCGGTGCACTTCTCCCAGCGCGCAGCCACGGAACTCGCACAGTCCCTCACCTCCAGCAAGTTCTCCACTGACGAGGAAAAGGCCAAGCTCAAGGCCGCGGTCAAGGGCTTTCGCTTTGACTCCCCCTTTGGCCAGACCCTGCGTCGCTACGTGCTTCACGGAGTGGGTCTGCACCACGCGGGGCTGTTGCCCAAGTACAGGACCCTGGTCGAGACCTTGGGACAGCAGGGCCTGTTCAAGATTATCTGTGGCACCGACACCCTGGGTGTGGGTATCAACCTGCCCATTCGCAGCGTGCTCTTTACCAAGCTGTGTAAGTTCGACGGTCAGAAGGTGGACCTGCTCAGTGTGCGGGACTTCCAACAGATCTCAGGGCGCGCGGGCCGCAAGGGGTTCGATACAGAAGGCAGCGTGGTGGTCCAGGCTCCTGACTGGATCATCGAGAACGCCAAGCTCAGCGAGCTTGTGGCCCAGGGCAAGAAGAAGAGAAACAAGGTGGTCAAGAAGAAGCCGCCCACCCGTGGATACAAGCACTGGGACGTACAGACCTTCGATCGCATGGTCGCCGGGCGCCCTGAGACCCTGGAAGGTCGCTTCTCTGTGGACCACGGTCTGATGCTGCAGCTCATCGCGCGCTGCATGGAGAGCGGCGGGGACGCCCTGGATGAGCTGGAGAAGCTGGTCCAGCTCTCCCACACTGGCAAGCGCAAGACCGGCGAGCTGATGGAGGCTGGCCAGGAGCGCATGGCGGAGCTCATCGACGCCGAGGTCGTGGTGGACTTGGGGGAGGAGAATCCGCCTCGCTACGTCCTGAACAAGGGCGTTCAAGAGGACTTCTCTCTGTATCACAGCCTGTCCTTGTTCTTGCTACATGCCGTCGAGCTCTTGGACAAGGAGGACCGGGAATACCACCTGAACCTGCTCTCCTTGGTCGAGGCCATTCTGCCCAACCCCAAGGTCATCCTCTACGCACAGACCAACCGCGAGAAGGGCATCAAGGTGGCCAGTCTCAAGGCCGAGGGGGTGGACTACGAGGACCGCATGGCCATCCTGGAGGAGGTCACCTACCCCAAACCCAGGGCCGAGTGGACCTTCGAGGTCTACAATCTCTTCGCCGAGCACAACCCGTGGCTGGCCAGCGAGCCCATTCGCCCCAAGGGCATTGTGCGCGAGATCGTTGAGGTACAGGACACCTTCGGCTCTTGGGTCAAGGGCCTACAGTTGGAGCGCAGCGAGGGCGTTGTTCTGCGTTATCTGTCCGAGGTCTACAGCACTCTGAACAAGAACGTGCCCGAGCACGCCCGCACCCCCGAGGTCGACGAGGTCTTGGGTTTCCTGCGCGCCATGATTGCCCGCATCGATGACTCCCTGGTCAAGACCTGGGAGGCGATGCTCGCCGAGCCCGATGCTGCGCCAGAAGATCTGGTCATCGACATCTCCCGTGATCTGAAGAGCTTCCGGGCCCGTGTCCGCTACGAGCTCTACGCTGTGGTGCGGGCCATGTCCCAGCAAGACTGGGAGGAGGCTGCTGCTTGCACGCGGAACGACCCCGAGTCCCTGTCGGAGTCGGAGATCAAGTCCGCCCTTAAGCCCTACATCGACGAGCGCGGCGATGTTGTCTTTGATGGTCGGCTTAAGCAAGGGTGGACCACGGTCTTTGAGGAGTTGGAGAAGCATCTTTGGCGGGTGCAGCAGGTTCTGGTCGACGAGCACACCGATGCCCAGGACGACGACGATGACGCGGGCGAGGCTTGGTCCATCCAGGGCATCGTGGACCTGCGGGGCGATACGAACCCCAGCGGACCCATCGTTTCTGTGCGGGAGATCGGGCTGTGAGCCTGTGGTGGGTGCTGGCGTGCAGCAGCACAACGCCAGAGGTGGCCGAGGACCCTCTTGGGGACACGGCGGCTGAAGACACCGGGGACTCGGGCGACACCGGGGACTCTGGCGACGCCGGGGACACTGGCGACACCGGGGACACTGGCGACACCGGAACTACGGGTGACGGCGACTGGAACCAGTTCCAGGAGCTGCTCGCAGGCACGGCTACCCTCTCCGAGACTCTTCAGAGCATCTCTGACTCTGACGGCTGGCCGCTTCGCTCGGAGAGCGGTTGGGTCTTTGTGGTTGAAGGAGACCAGACGGTCTCTTGGGCAGGCGATGCCTCCGCCTGGGAGCTGCTCCCCATGACCCGAGGCGATGGTTTTTCCTGGGTCGAGGTCAGCATCCCGGAGCCGGCCGGCAGCGGCTACAAGTTTGTGGTGGGGGAGAGCTATCAGCCCGACCCCTGGGCTCGGGCTTACAGCTACGACGAATTTGGCGAGATCTCCTACGTGCGGGGTGCCGGAGGCCACCTGGAACGCTTCCTGAACCAGGACCTGGGCGTGGTGCAACGCACCCTGCGTGTGTGGGTGCCGGTAGGGACCGTGACACACCACCTGTACGTGCATGACGGACAGAACCTCTTCGACCCGTCGGCCATGAACGGCGGCTGGAAGCTGCAGTCTGTGGTGGGCTCGGGGACCTTGGTGGTGGGGTTGGACCACGCGGGGGCCGAGCGTCTCAACGAGTACGGACCCTACCCGGACACCCTGGGTGGGGAGGCGGTAGGCGGTGGCGCAGACGCCTTGCTCAGCGACCTGGTGACCGTGCTTGTTCCACAGATAGAGGGCCGCTATGGCGAGCCCACCAAGCGCGGCATGATGGGGAGCTCCATGGGGGGACTGGTCAGCCTCTACGCGGGTCTGACCCAGCCGGAGCACTGGGACTTTGTAGCCAGCATGTCGGGCACCTTGGGTTGGGGTTCGTTGGAGCTCAACGGCGCCACTGTGCTGGACCAGATGAGTGGGCAGGACGTGGCCATTTTTCTAGACTCAGGGGGCAGCCCGGACTGTGTAGACAGCGACGGTGACGGGGTGCAGGACGATGGCATGGACAGCGACAACTACTGTGTGACCCGCCAAGCCGCGGACACCCTGGCTGCCAGCGGCTGGGTCTGGGAGCAGGACCTGTGGCACTGGCACGAGGATGGCGCCACACACTCGGAGTCAGCCTGGGCCGCAAGGGTGTGGCGTCCGGTGGGCATTTTTGAGGGGCTGGAGTGAAGGGAAAGCCTTGGGGTAGAAGCGCCGCTCTATAAACCTTGTTTCTCTGGTCTGGCGGAGCGCCCACTTGTGGCAGGGCGAACACTGTTCACTCGCCGATTGCTGGCTGACTGGAGCCTCGCCCGGTCTCACGACAGCAGCTTTCTCTGGGCGGCCCCGAGAGGCGTGGTATGTTTACGTCAAAATGAGGTCCGATATGAAGCTTCAAATTCGAGTTGTGGTCACCGCTCCAGCCCTCCCATCTGGTAGCAACCTGCAGGCCGCCGAGTTCACGGCCGATGCGAATTCAATTTTGATTGTAGGAGAGTCCAAGGTTGGAGTCTTCATCGACGCTCAGTCAGGCACGCTGATCACCAAGCTCAAGCTTCGACACGACGTGACGTCCTGTGCAATCGCTACAGGCGACAAGCTCGCTGTGTGTTCGTCGAACAGCGGAAGCGTTGTTGAACTCAGTACAGGTAAGGTCTTGGCCAAGGCCGGTAAGTTTAAGGCGATGGTTCGGTCCAATGCCTTCTCCCCGGATGGACTGCTGTGGATGGCCTTCTGCGACAAACTCCAGATCCACGATCCACAGTCCGAGTGGAAGCCGCGCTACAGGGTCAAGCCGCCGTCGGCGCAGGACTACCCACAGACTGCCGCTTGGTTATCTGATGCTGAGGTTCTGACGTCCTATTGGACGATGGATCTGGCGACCCGGGCACAGAGTAGTCAGCTGATCGCCATGTCGCTCGATGGGAAAAAGCGCCGGGAGGTCTACAAGGGCGACATGCTGACTTGGGCGCTCAGCCCCGACCGTACACAGATCTTCGGACGTCAGAACGACTCCGCGTTGCTCCTTTCGGCCGAGACCGGTGACTCGGTCCAGACCTTCGGAGTCCTCGACGTTGCGTCGATTCCCCGTTCCGTTTCCTTCTTTGGAGGCAACCGGGTGGTCACTCTGGAGTCGGGTAATGGGCTGGACCCATTCCTGATGGTCTGGGACCTTGAGACTGGTGGACACGAGGTGATAGGCATCGACCGACAGGAGATCGGATACGTTGTCTCCATGGCAACCCACGAGAGTGGTAGCATCGTGTTGCTCACGAAGGGCGCCACAGCGGTCATTGCTACCCTGTCGTAGTTCGTTGATCTGGAGTTTGGTTGGTCACCCATATTGTGCGCTGATTGAGATAGGGCCAGGCCAACTTGATGTCGAACTTGGCACCCGTTTGTTGGGTGATCCACTCCGCCAGGTCGGCGACCCCATCGAGACCGCGCTCGTTGTACTTATTCACCAGGAAGAGGACCAGTCTCTGCCGAACGAGGTGGCCTGGCAGATCTGTTTGCTGGGCCAGCCCTTCCTGGCCAGGTAGACCACCTGCAGCCGACGCTTCAGGCCGCCGTTGGATTCCCGAGTGTAGAGCCTGTCCAGCTCTTCTACTATTAGATAACCA
>JBLHMA010000031.1:0-22752 GCA_047621545.1 Cognaticolwellia sp.
CAACACCTTCCGCCGCTCAGAGGCGGAAGCGACGCAGATAATGCTCCACATTCACCAAAATGGGATGGGCGTGGCCGGGATCTACAGCAAGCAAATTGCTGAGACCAAGGCGGAGAAGGCCATGAAGCTGGCTGAGGAAAACAACTTTCCCCTGCAGTGCACCTTTGAGGAGGCTTGAGTGATCTCTCGTGAACTGCAAGTGACCCTGAACCTGGCGGTCAACGAAGCCCGCCGGCGGAAGCACGAGTTCTTAACCCTTGAACATGTGCTCTTCGCACTGCTCCATGACAACCGCGGCCGGGAGATAATCCAGGCTTGCGGTGGCAACCGCAAGAGCATCTTGCGCGAGCTGGAGGAGTATTTCGAGAAGTCCATGGAGACCCTGCCGGAAGACACCGAGGACATGCCGGAGCAGACCCTGGCCTTTCAGCGTTCTTTCCAGCGGGCGGCCTATCAGGTCCAGTCCAGTGGTCAGAAAGAGATGGACGCGGGCAACATCCTGGCCAGCATGCTGCGCGAGGACGACAGCCACGCCGTCTATCTGTTGGGCGAGGCGGGCATCACCCGCTTGGACATCCTCAATTACATCAGCCACGGCATCCGCAAGGATGGCAGCGCGAGTGTGTCCCGGTCCAAGAACGCGACCACCGGTGCCAAGTCGGACGATGGCGAGGAGGGTACGCCTGAGAAAAACCCGCTGGAGGCGTGGTGCACCGAGCTTGTGGCCGAGGCCAAAGAGGGACGGTTGGATCCCCTGATCGGGCGTTCTAAGGAGCTGGCACGCACCATCCACATCCTGGCCCGCCGCCGCAAGAACAACCCCTTGTTCATCGGCGAGCCTGGCGTGGGAAAGACAGCCCTGGTCGAAGGCCTCGCTCAGCGTGTGGCCTCGGGCGAGGTGCCAGAGCTGCTAAAGGATGCCCGGGTGTATTCCCTGGACATGGGCGCATTGCTCGCAGGAACCCGCTTCCGCGGTGACTTTGAGGAGCGCTTCAAGGCCGTGATGTCCCAACTCGAGGACGACGAGAAGGCCATCCTGTTCATCGACGAGATCCACACTGTAGTGGGCGCCGGTGCAACCTCGGGTGGCAACATGGACGCGAGCAACATGCTCAAGCCTTCCCTGGCCAAGGGCAAGCTGCGCTGCATGGGCTCCACCACCTTCAAGGAGTACCGCAAGAGCATCGAGAACGACCGGGCCTTGGCTCGCCGTTTTCAAGCGGTGACCATCGAGGAGCCCAGCTTGATGGAGACCATTGAGATCCTCAAGGGACTTAAGCCTGGCTACGAGAAGCACCACGGAGTGACCTACACCGATGCCGCGCTGGAGGCGGCCGCGAAGCTCTCCGACAAGCACATCCGTGACCGCTTCCTGCCCGACAAGGCGGTGGACGTCATGGACGAGGCTGGCGCTGAGATCCAGCTCAAGGTCGACACCACACTTGTGGATGTAGACGTGGTCGAAGGCACCATCGCTCGCATGGCCAAGATCCCAGCCAAGAGCGTCTCGATGAACGAGCAGAAGCAGCTAGAGAACCTGGGTGAGCGCCTCAAGTCGGTCATCTTCGGACAGGACAGCGCTTGTGAGACTGTGGCCTCGGCCGTGAAGCTCTCCCGTGCAGGTCTGGGTCACCCGGAGAAGCCAATCGGCTCTTTTGTCTTCGCCGGACCCACCGGTGTTGGAAAGACCGAGCTGGCCAAGCAGCTGGGCTTCAACATGGGCGTGGAGTTCCTGCGCTTCGATATGTCGGAGTACATGGAGCCACACACCGTCTCCCGTCTGATCGGATCGCCTCCGGGCTACGTCGGCTACGACGAGGGGGGTCAGCTCACAGACGCGGTCACCAAGCATCCGCACTGCATCGTGTTGCTGGACGAGATCGAGAAGGCTCACCCGCGCATCTACAACGTGCTGCTCCAAATCATGGACCACGGCACGTTGACCGATGCCCAGGGCAAGAAGACCGACTTCCGCAACGTCATCCTGGTCATGACGACGAACGCTGGCGCCGAGGAGATGGCAAAGGGCTCAATGGGCTTTGTCTCCGGTCGTGCCAAGGACCGCGGTGAAGAGGCTATGAACAAGGCCTTCAGCCCTGAGTTCCGCAATCGTCTGGACGCCGTGGTTTGGTTTGATCGTCTCCCTCAGAAGGCTATTTTCCGGGTCGTAGACAAGTTCATGATCGAGCTGGAAGAGCAGCTTGGCGAGCGCGAGGTCAGCTTCAAGCTCACCCCAGCCGCGCGCAGCTGGCTTGGAGAAGAAGGCTACGACGAGGCGATGGGCGCCCGCCCCATGGCGCGCACTATTCACAAGCACATCAAAGAGCCTCTTGCTGATGAGATCCTTTTCGGAAAGCTCAAGAACGGTGGTGTGGTCAAGATCGACGTGTCCGAGGACAAGAAGAGCTTGGTGTTCACCTTCCCTCCAAAGGAGTTGGTGGGCAAGCCCCGCGCCGCCCTGACCGGGCCTGCTGAGTAGTCTAAAAAGACTGTCACAGGAGCCTGTCCGCACGCGTAGTGTGGGCAGGCTCTTGTTGCTCTGGGGTCGTTGACACCCCCTTCACTTCCGCACTATCCTCTCGCATTGGAGGAACCTGATGATCCTGGCCCTGAGTATGCTCTTGGCGTGTACAAGCGAAGACCTGCCTTCTGGCAGTGACGACACCCAAGACACACAGCCAGTCCCCGATGATCTGGACGGACCCGGGATCGCCCACGAGGTAATCCCCAGCCCGCAGATCATGGGAGAGGACATCTTCATCGAGGCTTTCATCACCGATGACACCTCGGTGCTAGTGGCAGCCGTAAAGTACCGCCGCCAGACCGCTGAGAAGTGGGAGAACGGCAGTATGGTCCTGGTGGACCCCGAAACTGGGCTCTATAAGGGCAAGATCAGCGCAGCGGACCAAGGTAGTAGTGGCATGCACTACTACTTCGAGGCCGTTGACACCCTCCAGAACATTTCCGTCTGGCCCGAAGCGGCCCCGGAAGAGTTCTTCAAGTTCGACCTGTACGAGGAGTAAGCCATGTTGGTTCTATTGATGGCCGCGATGGCATGTGTCCCGGATCAAGAGATTCGTTCCTTGAACGATCCACCCCCGGTCACCCCTACGGTAGCTGACCTGACTGGTCGAGTCTGCGACCCCACTGGCTACACTTGGCTGGAGGGCGCACAGGTCTACGCCAACCTCTTCGATGAGACTGGCGCGGTCGTGGACGTACTTATGACTACCACCGATGCCGAGGGTTTCTGGACTCTGCTCGATGTGCCAGCTCACTACTCGGTTGACGTGTACGTGCAGAAGGGCTCCACCATCATCGAGCAGCACAGCCTGGATCTCGTGGCCGATCGCCTCAACGAGATCGAGCCCCCAGCGTGTCTGGACCCCAGCACCTTGGACATCATCGTTGTCAGCGGAAACTACGATGACTTTGACCGAGTGCTCGAGAAGATGGGCATCAGCGACTACGCCAGCATCGACGGTCGGGATCAGAACGAGCTTCTCTCCTTCCTTTCTTCGCCCAGCGATATGGCCGAGTATGACCTGATCTTCTTCAATGGTGGATTCGTCGAAGACGGGGTGATCTACGATCTGCAGAACCCAGGCAACGCCGAGGTGGTCGCGGTTCGCGCGAACATCAAGGAGTTCGTGGTCAACGGCGGCGACATCTATGCCTCCGATTGGGCCTACGACGTGGTCTCGCAGATCTGGCCTGGCAAGGTGGACTTTGTTGGCGCTGACGAGAGCCCTGACGCGGCTCAGAAGGGTACCTCCCAGAGCGTCAACGCTGCTGTGAACAACTCTGCGTTGGCTCAGTTCATGGAGATGGAGTCCCCGTACACGCCCATTGTCTACGACCTGCCCGTGTGGCCGCCCGTCGTGGCGACCTCGGAGACGGTGTCCAATCACTTGGTTGCCAATGTGGAATACCGCGAAGGGGACGTGGTTCGCACCGTGACCAACAGCCCGCTGCTGGTCTCTTTCAATGGTGGTGGCGGTCGTGTCGTGTACTCCAGCTTCCGCTTGGTCTCCAACGACGACGACGACATCATCAAGGTCATGAAGTACGTGATGTTCGCGCTGTGATTTTCGGGGGGCTCACTCCCCCCGGTGCCTTCGGCCGCCCAGCAGCATTTCCGTGGAGAGGCAGGGGGCGCCGTCGTCTAGCGGCCTCTCTGTCGTAGTAAATACATCCGGTCCGGTCGCTGGGATTCTGTCGGGCCGCCGGCCAGTCCGTCAAGAGCTGCTCGATTGAAGGGCCGCTTGGATGTCACTTAGCAGCGCATCGAGGCGGCCTTTGTCGCTTAGGCCCTGTGGCATGACGATGCTGAGGTGCAGGCCTTGGCCGTCGCCCATCAGGCCGACAAAGGCGGTGGTGTTTGGACCGCAGGGTGGAATCCAGAAGCAGGTCTTTGGCGAAAAACCTGGTGCATTCAGTGTGCTGAGATCGACCCGGCCCATGTTGGAGAGGACCCCAGCGTTGGGGAATAGGCTCTGCGCTACGTCTGCTTGAGTGCGCTTGCGGACCAAGGCAGGAATGGCCCAGTGGGGGACCCAACGCAGCTCTTGGGCCTTCTTGAGCCATGCCTGCGCTTGCCGGCCGTCCAGCACGCGCTTGAGCTCGTCTTGGATCTGGTCCAGGCTGGCACCAGCAGGAACGTTCAGAGACGCGATGCCGGTCAGGTTGGCTGTGGAGTGGACGCCGTCCCGCAGGTCGACAGGCACGTCGAAGCGCAGCGGGACTGGGCCGTGGTGTGTCCGTGCGTGGCGAGAGATGGCCAGAGCCAGCCTGGGTAAGAGGCGACGCTGGGGTCCAGGGACAAAGGTGTGGGCCCAGATGGGTTGGCTTGCTCCCCGATGTTGGCCTGTGGGAGCCGGAAAGCGCTCTTCGGCAGGCAGAGCCAGTCCGGGCTGAAGAAGGCTGCGGTCGTCTATGTCATCTCGGCCACCCAACAGTGGCTCCCCGCGCCACGCACGGAAGACCTCCTGGACCAAGTGCCAGAGCCCGCGACCGTCCATTAGGGCATGGTGCGATGTGAAGATCAGCGTGGGGCCCGGGGCCACGGAGAGCTGGAAGGGCACTCGAGGCAGCCAGTCCAGCGGGCCAGGTCGAGGCGCTTGGGCCAGAGGCTTTACCAGAGGGAATTCCCCAGCAGTCCACTTGGGTGACCACAGGCCTTTGGAGAGGCGCGCCGATGGGGCGGGATTGGCCCGGGCGGCATGGGTCAGTGCGTCCTGCAGTCCAACGGTGTTCCCGTCGCCGGGGACCACAATACTCAGCGCAAAGGGCGCGCCTTCTGAGTCGGCATTCAGCCAGATGCGCTCGGGGCCAGACAGGCGCCGAATCACGCCCCGGCGGGCATCTCGAAGGTGCTCACGACCGAGCAGTCACCATTCAAACAGCTCTCCAGCGTCCAAGCTCCGGGCGCAGCGCCCCGGTCCAACTCGATCTGGAAGCGCGCGTTGCTGCGGCCGACGTAGCAGCGGCCAGTTGCGGCATCGATGCGTCCGTCACACACCCGGTCTTGAATGCGCAGATCGCCATTGGCGTCCCGCCACTGCAGGTCCAGGGGCTCGGCGCCCACATAGTCCCATTGCCAGTAGAGGTAGTCGTCCTGACCGGTCCAGTGACGCATAGTGTCTTGCGTCAGGCTGACCTGTGGAGTCCCCGCCGTTGGAGTCACCGCCGTTGGTGGCATGGGATCGACCCGGGTGTTGGGCGCGATGGGCTCCGCCGCTTCCTTGACCGGTGCCACGGGCTTGGCTTGGGCGGGCGGCGATATTGGGCTGGGACTCGCCAGCGCCAGTGGAGCGGGTGCAGGGGCGGGCGCAGCTGTCTGATGCGCCCGCCACCAGCGCACCCCAGCGATGCTTGTCACCAGTAGCAAGGCCATCAGAGCCGCGCTGCCCTGGAGGATGCGTACCAGGGACTGCTGGCGCTCGGTCTCTAAGGCCTCCGCCTTGCGAGAAGGGGCACGTAGCCGCCAGTCGCGCAGCGCTGCCTCGCTCGGAGAGGTGTCGATGTTGCGACTGCCTGCGGGCATTGGGGTCGCGGAGACCCCGGGTACGGGAAGGCCCGAGGGGTCTAGGAGCACAAAGGCGCGGTCCTGGTCTAACTCCTCAGTGTCCACCTCGTTGGCGTCAGCCAGAGGCAGGTCCACCGCCTGGGAGCGAGGGCGTGTTGCTTGCTCTAGGTCTTCCAAGTCCATCGCCATGTGGACGTCTGGCTGCAGATCCAGGCCGTCAGGGGTGGGCAGATCCTCTGGGCGCGCATCTGGGCTCGCCAATGGGCTCGCCGATTGACGTGCCGATGGGCGAGCCTTTGGCTTGTTGGACATCTTCAGCTCCGTTCCGCTACAACAAACATAGGGTAGCAATCGCAACTTTCCTGGTCAACACAATAAGTTAGACATCAACTTGGATATTGCTTCAAGGATCTAACTTGACGTGTCCAGAGGAGTCCAATGGCTGCCGCGATCATGGTCCTTGGGACCGCCTCCAGCGTCGGAAAGAGCTGGGTTTGCACGGCGCTGTGCAGGCTCCTACACCGCCGTGGCCTTCGGGTGCGTCCCTTCAAGGCGCAGAACATGTCCAACAACGCGGCGCCTGCGCTGTGTGCCGATGGAACCTGGGGGGAGATCGGACGCGCACAGGCCGCACAGGCGGCTGCGGCTGGGGTGGCACCTCATGTGGACATGAATCCGATCCTGCTCAAGCCGGTGGGGCCGATGGGCTCTCAGGTGGTGGTGCTCGGCAAGCCTTTGGGTCACCTGCAAGCCAAGACCTATTGGCGGGAGCGCGCTCCCTGGCAGCAGATCGTGCTCGATGCCTATGACCGGCTGGCTGCGGACTGCGATGTAGTTGTACTCGAGGGGGCTGGCAGCCCTGTGGAGCTCAACCTGATGAGCCGGGATGTGGTGAACCTACCCATGGCCCGTCACGCTGTGATGCGCGCCCGGGAAGCGGGTCAGCCAGGCAGCGTGCTCTTGGTAGGAGACATTGATCGCGGTGGCGTCTTCGCCAGCTTGATCGGCTCCGTTAAGCTCATGTCCCCCGAAGACCAGGCCCTACTCTCGGGCCTGGTGGTCAACCGCTTTCGTGGCGACCCTGGGCTGTTCAAGACCGGACCTAGGCTCCTGGAAGAGCACTCTGGCATCCCGGTTCGGGGTGTGCTGCCCTACCGCCGGGACATCTATATCGACGACGAGGACGGGCCGGACCCCTCCAAGTTTGGGTCCGGGGAGATCGATCTCTGTGTTCTGAAGCTCCCAACGGCCTCCAACCTGACCGATCTGACCGCGTTGAGCTTGGTCCCCGGCTTGGGTCTCCGTGTGGCGGAGTCTCCGGAAGAGGTAGGCAATCCAGACCTTTTGGTCCTGCCTGGAACCAAAGACACGATCCAAGCCTTGGCCTGGATGCGAAAAGTGGGCTTGGCTCGCAGCGTGATTGCGGCCGCCAAGCGTGGGATTCCGGTGCTCGGACTGTGCGGTGGCTACCAGATCCTGGGGCAGCGTCTCAGAGATCCAGACGGCGTCTCCGGTCAGGCCGGTGATGTCCTCGGGCTCGGACTACTGCCCATTGAGACGGTCTTTGGGGCCGAGAAGCGCACGAGGCCCGCCGAGGGGGTCACCGCGGGAGGATGGCTGCTTCCTCCTGGCATTTCAGTGCAGGGATACGAGATCCACCAGGGCCGGAGTCAGGTCTTGGAGCCCTGTCCAAGCTTGGTTGAGCTTCCCCACGCCGACGGCGCCTGCCAGGGATTGGTTGCTGGGACCTACCTTCACGGGCTGTTGGACACCCCGCAAGTGAGAGAGGCCTTGGTGACCCGATTACGAGAGCGAAAGGGGCTACCTGTGGCGCACGTAGACATGGTCGGGGCCCAGCTTAGCCGTGATTCTGGGTACGAAGCGGCCGCCGATGTCTTGGAGCAGCACTTGGATCTTGACGGGCTATTGCCTTTAGAATCTGGGTCTTTCTGACGATACACTTCCTAAACAGGAAGTCTCCAATGGCCAAGCTTGAGTTCTGTGTAGGTCACTCTGATGATCCCGATGTGGATGATGCCGTAGACGAGGCTGTGGCGCAGGCTCGGTCTCAGTTGGTGGGCGAGCCCAAGGCGGTGTTGGTCTTTGCTGGAACCAGCTACGATGACGAGGAGCTGCTTGCCCATGTAAAAAGGCACTTTGGCTCCACTCCGATGATCGGCTGCACCACGGACGGCGAGTTGAGCTCGCATGCCTTTAGTCACGACGGGGTGCTCATCACTCTGCTTGCTGGCGACGCCATTGACCACGTGCAGGTTGGCATGGGCCGCGAGCTAGAGGCGGACGCGTGGGCGGCTGTCGCCCAGGCCTCTTCAGGTATGGCGAATGGCCCCGCTCTGGTGCTGAGCACCCCGAGCTCCTTCAAGTCCAACCTAGATGAGACCATGCGGGCCCTGCAAGCGCGCTTCGAAGACACTCCCATCGCCGGAGGGGCCAGCGGAGACCGGATCGAGTTCCATCGGGCCAGAGAATTCGCGAACGGGGTCGCTGCTGCCGACAGCATCCCGCTGATGGCCATCTACGGAGACATAGAGGTCAGTCTGGGCGTCGCCAGCGGCTGGGAGCCCGTTGGGCAAGCCTGGGTTGCGACAAAAACCGTGGGCAACGTCGTCTATGAGCTGGACGGAGAGCCTGCGCTGCAGAAACTGGAGAGTTGGGTGGGGACGTCGGTCACCGCAGTGACCCTGGAGTTTCCGTTGGCGGTATTTCCCGCAGGCGCGGACGGTCAGTTCTATCTACGGGCTGTCTTCTCCGTGGATACCCAAACCGGTGCGATTCACTTGCCAGCGGAGGTGCCTCAGGGCAGCCAAATCCGTATGACCCGTGCCTCCCACGACGGTGTCCTTAGCGGAGCGGACCAAGCGATTCAGCAGGTCATGAGTGGCTTGGGTGGTCCTCCGGCTGGCTGTTTCGTATTCAGCTGTACCGGTCGAAAGTGGGTACTTGGCACACGAGCGGAGGAGGAGCGGGAGCACATCCTTGCCCATACCGATGGGCCCATTGCTGGCTTTTATGGCTTTGCCGAGTTGGGCCCCCTTGGAGACTTGGGTGCGAGTGTTCACAACCAGACCTGTGTTGCTGTTGGTTTGCGTGCTCGGTGACACCCGGGGAGGAAAAAGCGCTTCGTAAGGAGCTAAAGAGAGCGGTGCGCGAGCGGGAACGCTTGAAGGCCGCGCTCCGAAACAGTGAGGAGACAACCATTGCCTCGCGCATGATTGCTCTGAACATTCAGGACGAGTTGGAGCTTCGCATTCTGGACCAGCAGAGGACCTCGGCGGACTTGGAGGACGCCAGGACCGATGCGGAAGCTGCCAACAAGGCCAAGACCCAGCTGCTCGCCTCCATCAGTCATGAGCTGCGCACGCCAATGAACGGCGTGCTGGGTACTACCCAGTTGCTGGCCAACAGCTCCTTGAGCAGCGAGCAGACGGAACTCGTCCAAGTCCTTCAGAGCTCGACCATCTCGCTCATCAGCTTGGTCGATCAGCTGCTGGACTTTGCCCAGCTTGAGACCGGCTCGGTAGCTCTCAAACCGGAGACGGTGCAGCTTGGCGGCTTGATTAAAAACGTGGCCTCTCTTCACCGTGCCAACGCCCATGTGCGCGGCTTGGAGATGCAGGCATCTCTGGGAGAGGGGCTCATGGAGTGGGTTCACCTGGACCAAGCCCGGCTGGGACAGATCCTCACGAATCTGATCGACAACGCGCTGCGCTTTACGCAGGAAGGATGCGTGGTCGTAGGGGCCTCGATGCTGGATGGAGGCGTTCGCTTTTTCGTAAAGGACACTGGTCCGGGGATCCCCGAGGAGCTCCAGGCGGAGCTCTTCATTCCTTTCAGGCAGGCCGACGCCCACGTCTGGAAACGCCAGGGAGGCAGCGGCCTGGGACTGAGCATCTGCTCGCGCTTGGTGGAGCGTTTGGGAGGCGAGATCCAGATCTCCTCAGAGCTTGGCGTGGGCACGTGCTTCTCATTTGTTCTGCCCCTCAAAGCACAGCCAGCGCCAGCCAAGGTCATTGAGTGCGCCCTGACCAGCATCGAGGGCAAGCGCATCTTGGTCGTTGACGACAATCCTGTGAACCGACTGATCGGGGCTCGCATGCTCCAGAGCCTGGGCTGTGAAGTGCTGACTGCCGTAGGGGGACAGGAAGCCGTGGACATGGCTGCATGCGAGGGCCTGGACTTGATACTGATGGACTGCTCAATGCCCCTTGTGGACGGCTTTGAGGCGACCCGTCGCATCCGCGCTCGTGAGGGGAGCAACAGCCGCATTCCCATCATCGCGCTGACCGCCCTGGCCATCTCAGAGGACCGGCAGCGGTGCATCACCGCTGGCATGGACGACTTCTTGCCCAAGCCAGTGTTGCTGCCGATGCTTCGAGAGACCTTGGGGCACTGGTTGGACTTATCCGGCTCCGACGCCAACTCTGAAGCCCTGGCCTGCTAGCGCCTTTGGCCTGCTAACTCGGCTCATCCTGGCGCATCGCCGATGTCTGCCTCGGGCAGACTTGGGTCGCAGTACTGCACGTACCAGCCCTTGTTGGTGAAGCGGCTGTCATCGTCCAGCCACTTGGCGTAGGGCGGCAGGATGTCGGCCTTGCGGTCGTTGCGCTCGGCTTGCACCAGCACGGGGGTGGCTTGGTTGGTGTCCACGCACTCGATGAAGCGGTTCTGAACGCTTGAGCTGGCCAAGGCCTCGGTCACAGCGTCGTGGCACTTTTCGTGGCGCTTGCGTGTGCCGCGGTCGCAGATGTCCACCTTGGCCTGGGCAGCGAAGGTCGTCCAGAGGTTCTGGTGGGACTCCGCCTTGTACTTGTCGCCGCGCTCCTTCTGCTTCACGGTCTCCTTGATCTGCCTCTCCAGGGCGACCACGGTCTCCTTGAGCTCTACGAGCAGGGTGTCGCGCTCTTGCTGAGCCTCTTGCAGTTGGGTCTCCAAGGTGGCGACCTCGGACTCCAGGGCCTCGAGCTTCTTCTTCATCTCGGTCCAAGCGGCGCCAGCGGAGGCCTTCTTGGATTCGGCATCTTTCTGCAGAGTTGAGAGTTCGGACTCGCGGGCATCCAAGCGGGACTGCAGATCCGTCACCTTGTCTTGGGCGCTCCCGAGCGCCGCTCGCTCGTCCTTCACCTCGTCTTCGCAGAAGGCAGCGATCTCCTCTGCAGTCAGGTTTTCTTTGATGACGGTGGGCTCGGAGACGATGACTTCTACCGGATCCGCGAGGAAGCTGTGCAGGGCGTAGCCTGCTCCGATTCCAAGGATCAAACCACCGATCAGGCCGCCAGTAAGGGACAAGGTGTTGCTCATAGACTCCTCCAACATGCGAGAGACAAAGTCCACGCTAACGCAGGTGGTCCCTGTCAGGCTTTCCGATGTGCTGCGTGCAAGCCCTCAGTTGCCCAAAGACGCGCCTGACAAGATCGTCCGTCACACCAGGGGCGGACCCGTCGTAGGTTGTGTTAGTTTTGTCCACTATTGTCGCTCAAGCCCCGAGAAGACTCCAATGACCCTCAGCCTCCTTGCTTCCTTCGGCCTCATCGGCATGCTCGCCTGTGATGGCGCTAGCGATTCGGAAGCCGGCATCGACACTGCAGTAGAAGACACTGCGCCGCCGCCCCCCGACAACGACGCGGATGACGATGGGATCTTGGACCTTCACGAGGGCGTGGAGGATCAGGACGGCGACGGCACGCCGAACTTCCAGGACTTGGACTCGGACGGAGACGGCCTGTTGGACTCGGTGGAGGCAGGCGACGATGACCTGTACACCATGCCCTTCGACACCGACCTGGACGGGATCCCGGACTACTTTGACCTGGACTCCGACGACAACTTGGTGCCTGACTCCGAAGAGTCTGGCTCCAAGCCCCAGCTGGGCGTGGACAGCGACGTAGATGGCGTTCCCGACTTTCGTGACTTTGACAACGACGGTGACCAGATCACCGACTTGTGGGAGATCAAGACTCTGGGCAGTCCCCTGGACACCGACCTGGACGGGATCCCAGACTACATGGACCTGGACTCCGACGCAGACACGCTCTGCGACATGTGGGAGGGCGGAACCACGATCTATCGTGAGGAGCCCATCGACTCGGATGATGACGGGATCTACGACTTCCGCGATCTGGACTCCGACGACGATGGCCTGATCGACAGCCTGGAGGGCAAGGCTTCTCCCGGCTGCGGCGAGCCCAGCGATGCGGACGGCGACGGGACCTACGATTCGGCCGACGTTGACTCGGACGGCGACGGTCTGAGCGACGCTGACGAGATCAACATCTACAAGACCGATGCGTACGACTCGGACACGGACGGCGACGGCCAGACCGACGGCGCTGAGCTGGCCGCAGGCACCGACCCCTTGGACAGCGAATCCACCATCACCGGCGTGTACGTCGAGGTGCAGGAGCGCTCCACGGTAGAGGAGATCTTCGAGTTCGAGCCCAAGATTCAGTACGGCGACATCGCATTCCTGATCGACACGACGGGCTCGATGAGCAGCACCATGAGCGCCACTGCAGATCGCTTTGCAGAGATCGTCTCCGAGCTGGCCGGCACCTTCGAGAACATGGGCTTTGGCTTGGCCCAGTTCGATGACTACAACTACGGCTCCATGGGCGGCGGCTCGGACAAGCCTTTCGCGCTGCTCCAGCAGATCACCGACTCCGAGTCGGACATGCAGTCCGAGCTGAACAACATCCAGCTGCATTCCGGTGGAGACGGCCAAGAGTCCGACATGGAGGCGCTCTTCCAGGGCGCCACCGGTCAGGGCTACGACCAGAACTGCAACGGTAGCTACGACGCTCAGACCGACGTTGCGCCCTTCATCGGCGGTGGGTCGGACGACCCCTTCAGCGGTGGTGCTACCGCCAGCTACGACGCCAAGGTCAGCGGAACGGGCAGCAACGGCGGCTTTGGCTTCCGTGACTACGCGCTCCCCGTCATGGTCTACGCGACGGACATCTACATGCGTGACCCGGACTACTCCGGTTCGCTGAGTGGCTTGACCTCGACCCCAGGTGGCTGCAACTTTGACGCAGGCTCCGACGACGTGGTCGCGGCCCTGAGCGATCTGGGTGGCTACATCATCGGCGTGGATGTGGGCTCTTACGGCTCTACCTCCAGCTACTCGCCATCCGCTCAGATGCTGGAATTGGCCAACGCCACCAACTCCTTGGCGGACTTGGACGGGGACGGCGAGGCGAACGACGAGCTGGTCTTTGTGGTCCCACAGGGCGGCAGCGGCTTTGCTGAGGAGTTCAAGAACAACGTGGTGACCGCTGTTGAACAGCTGGTGGCCAGCGTGCAGTTCGAGAAGATCTCCCTGGAGATCGAGGGTGACACCTATGGAATGGTCGAGTCCATCTCTCCCGAGTACTACGAGAACATCGACTGGGAGGGGCTGGAGACTCTGGACTTCACCCTGAACTTTGCAGGCACCGTGCCCGCCACCCCAGAAGATCAGCTCTTCACAATGACCCTGCTCATTCTGGGCGACGACACCTTGCTGTTGGACAGCTTGGACATCGTGGTCGTGGTGCCCGGCACCGAGAACTGAGTTCGAGCCCCCTAAGAAGAGCCAGGCTTCGGCCTGGCTTTTTTTATGCCTACTCGCAGGCCGGCAGAGCGCTGATCTCCCGCTCACAGCCATGACAGGCCAGGGTGCCGTGGTTCTCTCCACGCTCAAAGAGGTTCCCGCCGACAAACCACATGGCACCCTGCCACTGCCAGACCGCATGGAAGTGCTGCGAGGTCAGGGGAAAGCTGGGAATCTCCCAGCCATCGTCCCCAAGCTGGGCCATCACGCCGTAGTTGCCGGTCACCCACACGGTCTCGCCGGGGGCAGTCCACACGCCGCTGACGGGTCCGTTGAGCTTCTGCACGCTGAGCTCGTCCCAGGCCTCTCCGTCGTGTCGCAGGACGGTCGGATTGCCCTGACCGCCTACTGCGTAGACGTCCTCGGAACTGCGGCCGCGAACGGTGACCAGTCGGGCATCGGTGGGAACAGCGGTCAGGGTCTCGCCGGAGATGCGCCAGGCTTGGCCCTCGCCGACGATCCAGTCTTCCCAGACCTTGAAGGTCTGCCCGGGAATATCGCCCTTGATCAAGGTCCACTCGCCGTCCCAGTGCCAGACCTCGCCGAGTGCTGTGTCGCTGTGGCCGCCGACGGCCCACACACTGTCCTCGGCTGTGGCAAACACCCCGTAGAGGGTTGCGGAGGTGGAGATGTCCATGCGCGTGAAGGCGCCGTCCCAGTGCACCACGGTTCCTTCTTCCCCCACAGCCCACCAGTCCTGGTCCGAGAGACCGTGAATCCACCACAGGGGATGCTCAGTGAGGGCCTCCTCCACGCAGGCAGAGTCCGCCGTGATGCGCACCAAGTCCCCGTGTGGGGTCTCGCTCCCCAGGTCTCCACCCACCAAGAGCAGCTCTTGTTCCGTTGACCACGCCCCAAGCAGGACCGCGTCTCCGAGGATGTCGCCGACCATGGCCCACGCTTCGGGTTCTGGAGACGCCGTGTCTTGGCGGTCGGTGCACTGACAAGCCAGCAGCCACAGGACCCAGCCGTTCACTCCAGCACCACACCGATGGCCCGTTCGCGTACTTCGTTGGAGAGGGGACCGGTCCCTTCGTGGGCAAAGTCCGTGAGCTGGTTTCCGTCGGCGTCCAGGAACTGCAGGGCGTCAATGTCGGGGCCTTCGGGGTTGGTGAGCATGAACTCACCGGTGCCGTAGCCGTAGACCCCGCGCACGCGCTCCAACTCCTCAGGGCTCTCATCCTTGCGGTGGCAGGTGCTGCAAGAGCGCGGCCTGGAGGACGTGGTGTGCTGGTCGAATGGACTCCAGCCGGTGATGTCGTGGTAGTCGTCGTTCTGGCGGAACACCCCCCCGAGCTCCTCGTCTCCGATGACCAGGTTGCCGTCGAAGTCTGTCACGCTGAGCTGGACCTGCTGGCTGGAGTGGCAGCTCTGGGCGCGGCCCTCTTCGTTCTCACAGAGAATCAAAGTATCCAGAGAGAACCAGGAGCGTGAGCCGGTGGTCAGACCGGGAGTCTTGGCCCCTGTCTGGTAGTCGGTCTGGTCCAGGCGCATGTCCATGCCCACATGGCAGCCCAAGCACTGGATCTGCCAGGAGTTGTGGCAGGTGTCACAGGTCAGGGAGTCGGTGTGGGACCAGCCCTCGCGGTCTACCCCCATGCCTTCGTGTGCCCGGGGCAGCTCTTTTGCCACGTCGTAGGCCTGGTCGACCACACGTTCTTGGCCGTCCATCTTGCCGGTCAAGATGACTTGGCCGTTGGAACCGGTGCTCAGCTGGGTCAGAGGACGCCCGCCTTGGGTGCGGTAGACCCCTTCTGCGTCGGGCTCGATCCGCTCGCGAACCCCCCCATGGCAGTCCTCGCAGCGCAGCTCTTGTTGCTGCTTGGAGGTGGTGTAGATCCGTCCGTCTCCGTGCACATCGGAGCCCACGTGGCAGTCCGCGCAGACCATGCCGTTCTGGAAGTGTACGTCCGGTGGGGTCTCGTCCCCGTACTGGGTCGTGTCCTCGTCCAGGATGTAGTAGCCGCTGGTGTGGCCGTAGACGTTGTCTTCCCAGAGCTCGGCGTTGGGCGGGGTCTGGTCGGCCGAGAACCCTCCCTCGCGAATGCCACGGAAGTTCAGACCGATGCGGCCGCCTTGGAAGTGGCAGGTCGCGCACTGCTCGGCGGGAATGGCCGTCGTGAGCTCGTGTCGGGCTGGGTAGACCGGGTAGCTGGTGGGCATCGCCTCATCGCTGCCGGTGTAGACCCCGTCCTCGTTGTAGACCATGTGGCAGGCGCTGCAGCCCGTGGATCGGTAGAGCGCCTTGGAGTTGTTCTTGGGGTACCCGGCCGCATGACAGGTGTTGCAGTTCTTGGCCAGATAGTGGTCGTAGGCGGCTGCTTCCAGAGGGCCGATGTTGTCGAACTCCTCCAGCTCAGCCAGGGCCGCGCGCAGTTCGGCTTCGTCCGGAGGTGGCAGGGTCTCTAGGCTGGGCACGGTGCCGGCGATGGAGCCGTCCCAGTCAGGGTCGATCGCAGGGTGGGAGCCATAGAGCGCTTCTCGGTCCTGCAGGCCTGCGTACAGTCGCGTGGGCATGTAGTGGCCCGCGTTGGTCGTCATGATCGAGTTCTTGACCGAGGCCACCTTGTCCGCGTGGCAGCCCCCGCAAGAAGTCTCGGCCGCTCGAATGTCTCCGGGGTTGATGAAGCGGAGGTAGTCCGGATCGATGCGGTCGAGCAGGTCGGGGGGGAAGTCCTTGATGAAGCCGTCGGGGGCCTGGGGCAGGGAGCCCCGGATCTCGGCCCAGTCATCGGGCACAGGAACATGGGCGTCGGCCAGCACTGTCGAGCTCCCGTTGCCGCCGTGACAGACCGTGCACTCGCCCTCAAAGCCGGGGTGTGCGTCCTCGATGCCGACGTGGCAGCTCAGACAGGCCTCGCCGTCGGCCAGATCCCATTCGTCTTCTCCGCCGCTGCACTTGCAGGCAGAGAGAAGCAACAGCGCCAGACCCCACATCAGTTCACCTCAATGATCACGTCCACCTCGCCGGTGGCCGTGGCGCCGTCGACATCGGTGGCCTGGATTCGCAGAGTGGCCTGGGCCCCTTGCAGGCCGATCAGGTCATCGGCGCTCTTGTAGGTCTCGCGGTCAAAGCCTACGACCAGGTCCCAGACCAGCCCGGTGCCGTCGTCTTGGCAGTAGGCGGTGGCCCCAGTGTTGGTGAAGCTGTCCGAGAGCGTGCCGTCCAGGTCGGTCTCCAGGAGAACGGGGAGTGGCGCGTTTCCATCGCCCTCATCGACCAGCAGTCCGGTGACCTTGGCCCGCACGCCCACCCCAAAGCCTCCTTGCGGTGCCGAGGTCAGGCCGACCGTTTGCCCTGTCTCAAAGGGATAGAAGTCACCGCCTAAGCCAGATCCAACGACCAAGGTGGGCTCTCCGGTAGGCGCACAGCCGAGACCCGTGTCCTGGGTGTCTTTGCATCCGATTGTCAGCAAGATGAGTGACCACAACAACATCGTGTCTCCTGTGCCCCTGCTGTGCCAAGGGTAGCCGGGCGGGGTCCCGTCCGCTTGGAGAGCGTTAGCCAGCCAGCACTTTGGAGGCCCTGACATGACTGCCAAGCGCACCTATGAGAACCCCCTGGTCAGCCGCTACGCCAGCAGCGAGATGTCCGAGGCCTTCTCCCCCCACACCAAGTTCAGTACCTGGCGCAAGCTGTGGTTGGCCCTGGCCGAAGCGGAGCAGGAGCTGGGCTTGGAGATCTCCGATGCCCAGCTGGATGCCATGCGCAGCACGCTAAATGACATAGATTACGAGGCGGCCGGAACCTACGAGCGCCAGTTCCGCCACGATGTCATGGCCCACGTGCATGCCTGGGGGGACCAGATTCCAGGTGCCAAGGGCATCATCCACCTGGGCGCCACCAGCTGCTATGTCGGCGACAACACCGATCTGGTGGTTCTGCGGTCCGCCTTGGACCTGGTGATTCCCAAGTTGGCCGCCGCCATCGGCCACCTGGCCAAGTTTGCTCAAGAGCACAAGGACCAGCCCACCCTGGGGTTCACCCATTACCAGCCAGCCCAGCTCACCACGGTTGGCAAGCGTGCCTGTCTCTGGCTGCAAGAGCTGCTGATGGACTTGCGCGCACTGACCCGCTGCCGAGCCGACCTGCGCTTCCGCGGGGTCAAGGGCACCACGGGCACCCAAGCCAGCTTCCTGGCGCTCTTTGACGGAGATCACGCCAAGGTCGAGGCGCTGGATGCCAAGGTCACGGCGAAGTTCGACTTTCCAAGTGCCTACATGGTCACCGGGCAGACCTACAGTCGCAAGGTGGATCACGAGATCCTGAGCGCTCTGGCCAGCTTTGGCGCAACCGCACACCGCATCGCCACCGACATCCGCCTCCTGGCCAACCTCAAAGAGCTCGAGGAGCCCTTTGGCAAACAGCAGATCGGCTCCTCGGCCATGGCCTACAAGCGCAACCCCATGCGCAGTGAGCGGGTGTGCGCCCTGTCACGGCACATCATCGCGCTCTCCCAGGACAGCGCTTGGACAGCGGCCTTGCAGTGGATGGAGCGCACTCTGGATGACTCTGCCAACCGGCGTATCTCTCTGCCCGAGTCCTTTTTGGCAGCCGATGGCGTGCTCGAGGTCCTGGGCAATGTGTTCGCGGGTCTGGTGGTCTATCCAGCGGTCATCGCGAGGCACATCGCTGCTGAGCTGCCCTTCATGGCCACGGAGAACCTGATCATGGCCATGGTGCGCCGCGGCGCGGATCGCCAAGATGTGCATGAGTCCATTCGCGTTCACAGCATGGCGGCCGCTGCGGTGGTCAAGCAGCAGGGCGGCGACAACGATCTCATCGCTCGCATACAGGCCGATCCAAGCTTCGCCCTGATTCATGGGGACATCGATGCACTCATGGACCCCGCCAGCTTTGTGGGCCGAGCCCCGCAGCAGGTGGCCGCCTTCCTGGAGCAAGAGGTCTGGCCCGCTCTGGCACCTTTTGGCCCCTTAGGCCAAGCCAGCGAGCTCAAAGTCTAAGTCCGGCAGGGCGGATTTGCCGGGTAGTTTGGGTCTGGTAAACAGCTGCGCGGTTGCCGCGTGAAGCCCCCAAGCCCTCAAGCCTCCCGGCCCCTGGGCTACCCTGCCGTCCATGGCGGAACTCAAGTACGACGGTGCCACTGTCCCGGTGGACCTAAACGATCTGGACGAGCGGGTGCGGGCGGGTTCTCTGCCAGCCACCGCTCAGCTTCGCCACGCCCCCTGGACCGGCGAGTCCTGGAGGTCGCTCGGAGAGCTGCCTGAGCTCCAAGATGCCTTTCGGGCACCAGGTGCACGCATGTCGCAGCGCTTGGACCACGCGCCGACTTCTTGGGCGGCCATCGGTGTCTCTCTCCTGCTCGTGTTCTTTGGGGGCCTTCAGGTGGCCACCGAGATGGGCTGGGACTTGCTGTTGCCCTTCTTTGAGAACGCCGCGGTGGGCTTTGACCCCATGGCCTTTCAGGGGCGCTTCTGGGCGCCCTACAGCAGCCAGCTTGTGCACGCCAACTTCGCGGTTCACCTCTTGGGCAACCTCTCGGTCATCGCCTACAGCGGCTACCGAACCGAGCGCGCATTGGGCCGAGATGGCTACTTTGTCGTGGCGACCCTCAGCCTCCTCTTTGGCGCACTCTTCGTTGCCTTGGGCCAGCGCGGTCCCGTGATTGGCTCCAGCGTCTTGGCCTTTGGTCTGCTCGGCGCCCAGCTCACCATCGGCTTCCGGTTTGGGGACACCTTGCCTGCCTCGCAGCGCCGCTTCTATGGTTTTGGAAACCTGCTCTTCGCTGCCGTGATTCTTGCGGGCACTCTGACCACGCCCAACGTCTCCCATGCCGCCCACGCCGGCGGATTCATTGGGGGTCTGTTGGGGGCGCTGCTCTGGAAGCCCCAGTTCCTGGTCGCCTCCCGGAGTCCCAAGGTGCTCTGGCCTGTTCTCGGCGCCCTGGCGCTCTCTCCAATGCTCTTGGGCCCCGTACTACGGGTTCTCCCCGGTGCGCTCTGGGGCCTGCAGGACGTGGATGTGGCCAAGGCCGGCGCCAGCCTTCGCATCCCTGGGCGCTTTCTGGCCCCGGCCGGTCAGGGCATCTCGGTGCGCGGCATGCCCGCGTGGCGCAGCTCCCCGAGCTCCGATGAGCTCTTCTTTTGCGGCTTGTTGGAGTTGGATTGGGAGCGCGTGGCCCAAGGAGATCCCCTCGTCGGCGCGGTACTGGAGGATGACTGGGGCCGGCTCATTGAAGGGTCCCCGCGCGAGGTCAAACCTCCGCTTTCCCGCGGCCCAGGTTGGACTGCCCACGCCCTGATCTTTGACGGAGAGGAAGGGGAGCCGGACTACATGCTGGTGGAGCACCACCGCCTGCAGGGAGTGTGGCTCAACCGGGTTGGCTACATCGTCACCTTGGACGAGGAAGGGGAGAGCGGCCCGCGTACACCGATCTTCCAGAACATGCTGGCCTCGCTGGAGGTTGGAGAGCCCCCTGAGCTGGCCGCAGCGCGCAGCGCGCACTTGGACAATCCGGTCAGCGAACGCAAGCGCTTGGACATGGCCTATGCCCTATACAAGACCGGTGATTTGGAGCAAGCCGACGCGCTGTTTGCCTTGGTTATCTCGCAAGGTGGGCGGCTGGCTGGGACGGCTGTGTTGGATCGCCTGGAGCTTCAGGCCCGCTTCCCCGACGTGCACACTCTCGGGGAGGTGCCTTGGTTTGAGGAGTCGGTCCTGGACTATCCAGGGGACCGGCGCCTAGCCCGCAGCGCCGTGAGCGTCTTGGTGGCCCAGGAGCGCTGCGCCGAGGCCCGCATGGTGCACCAGGGTTTGGCGGCAGATCGGCCGGAGGCGGTGGACCTGGTGACCACGGCGGCGGCTGTGTTGGCCTGTGAGGAGAGGCAAGGTTCCGACTGAGCCTGCTTTTAGTCCAATGCGCTGCGCGGGACGCGCGTCAGCGTTTTCTCTTCCCCTTGCGCGTTGACCAGGGCCACGATGCTCTCAGGCGGTCCGCCGAGCATCACGGCGGCAGCGCTCAAGCTCAGGCCCGCTATTGACTTTCCGTCTGCAGACACGATGACCTCGCCGACGACCAGAAGCGCTGCGGCAGGCCCCTTGGGATGCATGGCTGTGACCCTCTGGCCCTCGGGTACCGGCTCGAGCTGCAGGCCCAAGGTCCCCGGCTCGTCGATCTCCTCAAGATCAATGACGACGAAGTTCTCGGATTCCAAACCCACATTCACTTGTGCGCTGCCCGTCATGCTGTCTTTGGCGGCGGTCAATGTGTGGGGCCCAAGGGCAGCCGGAACGCGGAAACTGCCGTCTCTCTCGATTGGGTTGTCGAAGTATTCCTGATCCAGTCGCACGCGGGCTCCTGGGACCGGCTGGCCTTGGAAACGCACTTCGCCGCGCAGGGTGGCTGCTATGGCTAAGGAGCGGTCGCCGAGATCGATGCCTTGTCCTTCGACGATGACGACCTTCTCGTCGAGCAGGCTCAGACCCTTCGCAGCGGCTTGAAAGCGGTAGGTGCCTGGCTCCAGATCGGGGTAGTACAAGACCCCACCTCTGCATATGGACTGGCCATTCGGACCCATCTTCATGGCCCCGCCGGGCATGGGTTCCCAGAGGTTTGAGCGGCACTCGCCCACCGGTTTTCCCTGTGGTGTCAGCAGGCGGACGCGAAGCCCTTGGCCGTTTAGAGGAGGCAGCTGCTGGAGGTCGGGTACCGCACTCTGTTCCCTGACTTTCAGGCCGACCAGGGCCAGCACAAAGCAAGTCGCTGCGATCAATGCCGCGATCCACGTCTGCGTACGCACAAGCACCTCCTTGGTAACGTGCTAATCCATTGGTTAACGATGCGTCGAGGGTCAGCAATGAGCCAGTGGGCGACAAGACAGGTCAAGGGTCAGTTGCGCGATGTGCAACTGGACGCCCGTGGCCGGCCCGCGAAGCTGTTGCCTTGGAAGGGGCCCATGCAGCGCCTCCGAGACGACGCCTGCGGTGCCTGCGGTGACTGGCCCCGACAGACTCCTTGCGCGGACTGTGGGGCGCACCCCTCAGAGGTGGACAAGCTGACCGATCGGCTTGCGGCGCGTATGGGAGGGGATCTGCTCACTGCCGCCGAGACTGCAGGAGAGCGGGGCTGCCATGTTCTGGCTGTGCGCTTTGCCACCGCTGCGTGGCACCGAGGCACCGACCGAGACGTGGCCATGACCCTGCGTCTTCAGGAGTTAGAAGCGGCAGGTCTGGGTGCGTTGGCTGCAGAAGAAGCGCTGCATTGGGCCACGTCTTTGCGGGCGCCGGCCTACGCCGCTGGAATTGCCGGGGAGTTGATGGCGCGCAATGGCCGTGAGAGCGAGGCCTTGGTGCTCATCGACCAAGCGCTGGAGCGCACGCCCGAAGACGACAGCCTTCGGCTAGACCGAGCGCGTCTAATCCTGGGTCAGGGCCAGATCAGGGACGCCGGCATGGAGGCGGCAGCACTCTGTGTGCCCAGCCGTGAGCTTGCCGAAGAGGCTCTGCAGCTTGTCTTAGAGGCGGCCGAGGAACTGCTCAAGGTCAAGCGCTCGGACGAGGCCTTGTTGGTGTTGGACGCCACCGCGCCGCACGGTCATCGGAATCCCAACGTGTGCGAGGCCATCGCCAAGGCCGAGACCCAGCGGGGCCGATTCCCTAGCGCCCGGCGCTGGTTGGTGCACACCCTCTCGTTGGACCCCCTGCGGCAGACCGCTCGGGAGCGGTTGGGGGAGTTGGAAGATCAGATGGGGATTGCTCGGTCAATTCACTGAGCAAGCGTTTCCTTGGGAAACGCTTCGGCCCAGCGTTTCCTTGGGAAACGCGTCGGCGAGCTTCGCCCGCGCGGATCTAGGGCAATTCCGCAGGAAATGCCCCAGGAATCTTTCAAAGCTAAAGACAGATTCCGAAGCGCACCCTGCGCCGGCTGGCCGAAGGCTCCGGGCAGAGTCCCCGGATTCTTTGAACAGCAATCGCTGGGTGAAGGCTCCGGGCGGAGTCCCCGGATCAGAGTCCCCGGATTCTTCGGACAGCAATCGTCGGGTCAAGGCTCCGGGCAGAGTCCCCGGATCAGAGTCCTCGCATTCTTCGGACAGCAATCGCTGGGTCAAGGCTGGATGTACCTTGGGAGATCTTCTCGCGGTTTGGGGCAGCTGT
>JBLHMA010000032.1:0-21927 GCA_047621545.1 Cognaticolwellia sp.
ACCATCGAGGTCGTCGCAGCCAACACCTGGGGAGAGCACGCACAGCTCTTCGCTGCCGCCCACGGCAAGGGCGACCCCAACCCCGTCACGCTCACCGAGCTTTCCCTACAAGACGGGGCGCTAAGCGCCAAACCAGCCCAAGTGTTGGGCACCCAGGCCATGTGGTGGGACGCGGGCTACGGCGGACTGTGGGCCGTGGACGGAAAGGGCTTGGTCCAGCTGCCCTCCGCCAGGCGCATCGCCGCCATGAGCACCCCCTTGGCCAACCTGGGCCCGGCCAGCCCAACCCGCACCCAGATCGCCTACGACCTGGACGGAGACGGCGCCGCCGAGCTCATCTTCTGGAGCAGCGGCCAGTACACCGTCTGGCGAAGCGACGGCAGCCCTCTGGGTAGCATCTATGCCCCTGCTCACGCTGAGCTGCGCAGCGACGGTCGAGACGGTGGACAGGTACAGCTCGCCACCCACACCATCCCGGCCCTGGTAGTCGCCGACGTGGACGGAGATGGACTCAAAGACCTGATCCTCCCTCACAAAAAGACCCTGAAGATCCACTACTCAAGCGCCCGTTCCGTGGACGCCAGGCAGGCTACTTGGACCTTGCCTATCGGCCTGAGCAGCGACGAGATCACCGATCTGCACTGGGTGGATGCCACCGGCGACGGCAGGGTGGATCTACTCCTGCACCAAATGAGCGAAGATGGCAGCTTCTTTGGGAAAGAAGGCCAGATCTGCCTCTACGAGAACACCGGCTCCGCGATGACCAAACAGGGTTGCCAGAGCACCGGCAGCAGCTCCTTTGAGATCTTCCCCAAGGACCTGGACCAAGACGGCGACATGGACGTAGTCATTCCCTTGGTCGACACCTCTTTTTCCGGACTGGCCCGTGGGTTGGTGGCCCGATCTATCCCCATTCAACTCGGCGTCTTCGAGTACGCCAACGGCTCATACGCCAGCAGTCCAAAAGATCTGCTCGCCGTCGAGGTCAGCTTGGAGGACCCCGAAATCGCCTGGTCCATGGACGGAGACTTTGACGGGGACGGCATCCTGGATCTAGCGCTGGCTCAGAACGGCCGCCTGCGAATCTACGCCGGCACAGGAGTCGGTCTGAGCGCCTCACCCTGGATCGAGCAGTCCATCTCCCACAAGGTCGAGCGCGTCCTGGTCAGCGACCTGAGCGGGGATACCCGCCCTGAAATCCTGCTGTGGACCCCCCGCGAGCAAAACGCCAGCATTTGGCAGAGCGACTGATCCCAGCATCGGAACCACGATGCTCGGGTGGCCGCTGCCATGGGTTAAACGGGGACCCAACGGAGGCCCCATGCAGATCCTGGTCCTGAACGCTGGCAGCTCATCCCTGAAGGTCGACCTGCTCGACTCCCACAGCGGCGACCGCACGGCCACCCTGCGCGCCGAGCGTTTGTATACACCACAGGCCAGCTACTCCATCGGCGATCAGCTCACCGAACTGCCCGGCGCAGACCACGCCGCCGTGCTGCACGCCGCCCTGCCGGCCCTGACCGCTCATCCTATTCAGGCTGTCGGACACCGAGTGGTACACGGCGGCCCCGACTTTAGCCGTCCAACCCGTCTGGACTCGGTCGTCTTGAACAGCATCGCCGCCCTGGAATCCCTGGCGCCCCTGCACATCCCAGCCAACTTGGCCGGAATCCATGCCGCCATGGAGCTGCTCCCCGAGCTGCCGCACATCGCGGTCTTCGACACCGCTTTTCACAGCACACTGCCGCGCCGGGCCCGGTCATACGCCATCCCGCAAGCGCTGGGCTACCGCCGCTACGGCTTTCATGGTCCCAGCCACCAATACGTATCTCAGGTCGCCGCCGCGTACCTGGACGAGGACCCCCGGAATCTTCGAATCATCACGTGCCACCTGGGCAACGGTGCAAGCATCACTGCGGTGGAGTACGGCCGCAGTGTAGAGACCTCGATGGGGCACACCCCGCTGGAGGGCTTGGTCATGGGCACCCGCTGCGGGGACGTGGACCCCGGCATCCTGCTGGACATGCTGCGCTCTGGAAAGAGCATCGACGAAGTAGACGACATCCTGAACCGCGGCTCGGGCTTGGCCGGGCTCTCTGGGGTAGGCAACGATCTGCGCGACATCGAGGACAGAGCGGCCGACGGCGACGAGTCCTGCCGCCTGGCCATCCAGGTGCTCACCCACCGCCTGCGCAAGTACATCGGCGCCTACGCCGCGGTCATGGGCGGCGTTGACGCCATCGTATTCACCGCAGGCATTGGCGAGAACAGCGCCCTGGTGCGACATCGAGTCTGCCAGCGCCTGGACTTTCTTGGCGCCCGTTTTGACGAAGACAAGAACCGCGACGCCCAGGTCAGCCGGACCACGCCAGTGGTGGAGCTCCACCGCAGCAACAGCCGCGTGCGCATTCTGGTCGCCAAAACAGACGAGGCGCGGTCCATCGCCGGTGCCGTGGCCAAGGTCGCAAACGGTGGCGAGAAGCTGGCCGAGAACCCGCCCATTCCCATCGGCATCAGCGCCAGGCACATCCACCTGACCCAGGAGGCGGTGGAGATCCTCTTCGGCTCTGGCTACAAGCTCACCGAGCGCGCCCCACTCAGCCAGCCAGGCCAGTTCGCCTGCAATGAGACCCTCACGGTGGTTGGTCCCAAGCGCAACATCGAGAAGGTGCGCGTGCTGGGCCCCATTCGCCCCAAGTGCCAAGTGGAGGTCAGCCGCACCGACGAGTTCTTCTTAGGCATCGACGCCCCGGTGCGGGCCAGCGGTGACGTAGCCAACACGCCAGGCATCACCCTGAAGGGACCCGCGGGCACTCTGACCCTAAAAGAGGGCCTGATCTGCGCGTGGCGGCACATCCACATGACAACCGCCGACGCCAAACGCTACGGCGTCAAGCACGGAGACACTGTGGATGTCGCTATCAATTCCGACGGAAGAGACCTGACTTTCGGCGACGTAATGATCCGAGTCAAGGACAGCTACGCGCTGGAGATGCACATCGACACGGACGAGGCCAACGCAGCCCAGATCAGCCGCGGTGACGTGGGGGCCCTAGTCTCCAGCGGTCAAGGCGGCACCCTGCTGCGCCGCCGCACCAACTTTGACCCCGCGTAGACATCCACCAGGAGTAGCTTACTCCCCATGTGGATGGTTTTCCTGGCCTGCGCCTCCGAATGTGACCCCGGCTTTGAGGCACGGGACAGCCACTGCTATTGGATAGAAGGCTCAGGCGTCAGCCCCCAGATCCTGCTCCAGGATGTGCTGCAGTTTCCCTTGCCGGACCCAGCCACCGTTGTTGGGCGCTACCAGAGCTGGATCCAGAGAGGAGATTCCAGCTGCCCGGGTGTCGTGGAAGGCGTCTGGGACAACCCGGGGTGCACAACCGATGAGGGCGTGGAGTTTGCGGGCAAGGCCTTGCTCTTCTGGGGAAGCGAATCGGAGCCCAGTCCCGGAGAACCAGCCGTTGGCTTGGCCCTTCAGATCGCGGCCTCAGTGCGCGATGGCGAGCGCTCCGTTCAGATGGGGGGCATCGTCTCCTACGACGCCACGCGGCAAGACCAGGGCTACACCGTACACGCCGCGGTGACTGGGGATTTCTTTGAGACGCCGGAGCAGAAGTCCTGGATGGCCAAGGGTTTGGGCCACAGCCTCTACATCAGCTTGGACACCCAAGTGGGGGCCATGGACTTGGATGGCGGTGTGAGCAATGAGAGCGGAGACCTATACTTTGACCAGGTTCAGGTGGTCGACGGGTGCCCACAAGGCCAAGTCCTGGTGCACGAACACCTGGCACAGGGCTGGACTGAGCTGAACTGGAACTGCGGTTGCGGCACCGTCGCCCACGGCCCCTTGGAGGGCCAAGAGTTCTGCGCCCCACTGGCTGAGCGGGCCGCAGAACTGGACGCCGCTCTACAGGAGCTTCTGCCATGATCTGGCTGCTCGCCTGCACCACTTCTGCACCCACCGAGCTGCAGATGCCGGAGCGCCCCTTGGTGCCGCTAGAGGTGGGACTCTTGCTGCGCCGGATGCATTTAGACCTGGCGGGCACACTGCCCTCGTTGGCGGAGCTGGAGGCGGTAAGGTCCGGGGAGGAGACCCTGGATACGCAGGTGGACATCCTGTTGGACTCAGAGCGCTTCTCTTCCCGCTTCCAGGAGCTGCTCGCCGAGCAGTGGCTGACCCAGACTGACCGCACCGACATCACCGTGCGCGAGCTGGAGATGGACAGCGAGCTGCAACCCGTCTTGGCGCGCTCCGTTGGCACCGAACCCCTCGCTCTTATGGCCGAGGTGGCCGACCTGGACCTGGCCTGGACCGAGACCGTCACCGCAGACTGGACCATGGCCAACAGTCTGCTCATGGAGATCTGGCCCCTGGAGCCCATCGACCGGGCCAGCACGGGCACCGACGACTGGGTTCCCGCCCGCTACACCGACGGCCGCCCCCCTGCCGGCGTGGCCGCTACCAATGGGTTGTGGTGGCGCTACTCCTCCAACCCCAACAACTACAACCGCAGCCGTGCCGCAGCCCTCTCCCGCCTGCTCCTCTGCGAGGACTACCTGCTGCGCGAGGTCTCCTTCGACGCCGCCGAGCTGGCCGATCTGGACCCTCTGGTTCAGGCCACCCAGCAGGTGGAGAGCTGCCGATCCTGTCACGTAACCCTGGACCCCATCGCCGCGGCATTCTTCGGATTCTGGATCTTCGACCTGTATGACCCCATCGAGGCCGCCAGCTACCATCCCGAACGTGAGCACTTGGCCCGCTACTTCTTGGAGAGCGAGCCCGGATGGTTCGGCGTCCCAGTCGATGACCCAGGTGCCTTGCTCGCCGAGCTCTCCGCGGACCCTCGTTTTACCAGCTGCGCCGTGGAGCGCACCGCCCGGGCCTACTGGCGCCGAGATCCGAAGCTGCACGACTTTGAGACACTCTCCATCCTGGAGCAGGGCTTTTTAGCTGAAGGGCAGTCTATGAAAGCCCTGATTCGCGCTGTACTCTCTACACCGGAATACCGCGCCGGAGAGCTCATGGACAGCGCGACCCCAGCCGAGGACAGCACGCGTACCCTGCGGGTAATGAGCCCCGACCAGCTTGCCGCGGTCGTAGAGCAGCGCACCGGCTTTCGCTGGCGTCACAGCAACGCGGACCCGATGTGGAATGACGAACACGGCCTGCGTATACTGGCCGGTGGAGTCGACGGCATCCAGGTGACCGAACCCCAGCAGGATCCCAGTCTATCGCGCACTCTTGTCATCAAGCGACTGGCCCAAGGTGCAGCAGACTTTGTGGTGGTCCACGACACGACCAACCCCCAAGAGCCCACCCTGTTGCGGGCCGAGTGGCTGCAGGCGGCGCCCGGTGACTCCAGCTTTGAGCCCGCCCTACAAGAGCTGGCTCTGCTGCTGTGGTCCCAGAACATGTCGCCGGAGACCGCGTCCGAATACGCCGCCTTCTTCACCCAGATCGAGCAGGCCTCCGACCGCCAGCAGGCCTGGACAAGCTTGGTGGCCGCCCTGATGCGCGACCCAAAGTTCTGGAGCTATTGATGCGCCGACGCAGCTTCTTGGGTGCTGTTGGAGCCAGCCTGCTGCTCCCTCTGGGGGGGCGCTCCTATGCCTTCTCCAATGGTACTTCCTCCGGTGCCAAGCACCGCTTCCTGTTCATCCACTGCACTGGGGGATGGGACCAATACATGGTGTTCACACCCCGCTTCGACCCGGGCACCATCATGCGCTCGGAGCACGAGAGCAGCGCGGTGGCCGCCCAAGTCAACGGGCTGCCCTTTGTGGACCACGCGAACCGAAAGCACGTACGCACTTTCTTGGAAGACTACGGGGACCAGACCGCCTTCCT
Organism: Cognaticolwellia sp.; assembly: GCA_047621545.1. Taxonomy (GTDB): domain Bacteria; phylum Myxococcota_A; class UBA796; order UBA796; family CAJQPC01; genus CAJQPC01. The sequence goes on from JBLHMA010000032.1 coordinate 5,852, forward strand.
ACACGGAATGGAGGTGCGCTCCGTGGCCCACGATGTGTGCAAACGGCTTCTGTTGACGGGCAGTTCGCGTCCCGGGGCCGGGGACTGGGGCAGCCGCCTGAGCGCCAAATCTGACGCCACCGCGCCAATGCTCGTGCTCAGCGGCCCCAGCTATGCAGGCCCCCACGGCCCGAGCGTCCTGCGGATGGGCGAGGCTGGGCAGCTGGTCGACCTGGTCGACGGAAGCTGGCAGTCCAAAGCGGCACCCATCACCCAGCTTCCCTCCGAGACCGTACAGGCCTTGGAGGACCAGTTCGCGCGGTCCAGAGCCCAGGCTTTCCAAGCCGAGGCCTACCAGGCCAACGCCCCCGACGCACAGGCTGCCCTGTACGCACAAAACGCCCTGAGCGCACAGCAGCGTGTGGGCGAGCTCTCCGCACTGGCCGGCCTAGAGCCCAACTCAGCACGGATGCTCTCTCAGGTCGTAGAGCAGGTTTTGGACCTCTTCGAGGCCGACCAGGCCATGTGCGCAGCCATAGAGTACCTAGGCTCCGGCGGTCTGGGCTTTGACACCCACGCCGGAAACGACCTGCAGTCCGTGCACTTCAACTCCCTCTTCTGGCAGCTGAGCACCATCTGCCAGGCGCTGGAGAGCCGCCACGACAGCACAGGGGCCTCGCTAATGGAGAGCACCACAGTGGTGGTGTACAGCGAGATGGCCCGGCACCCAAAGCTGAACTTCCGCGGTGGACGTGAGCACTGGACCTACACGCCAGCGATGCTCATCGGTGGTGGAATCGCCGGCGGGCGCAGCGTTGGAGGCTACAACAACGCCATGCAAGGCGAGAACGTGGACCTTGAGAGCGGCGACACCTACTCCGGCGGTGTGGCTTTGGATCCCCGCCATCTCGGCGCGACCCTGATGGCCATTGCCGACCAAGATCCAGCCCAAGCTGGCGTCCCCCCCATCTCCGCACTGCTGGCCTGACCTATGCTCTTCCTGCTCATGCTCGCCTGTGCCTCCCAGACCCCGGACACAGGCCCTTGCGTGCGGCCCACAGTCACCTGGGACAGCTTTGGCCAGAGCTTCCTGATCACCCACTGCCAGGGCTGCCACGCCAGCACCTCGCCCCAGCGCTACGGGGCACCGGAAGGGCTCTCCTTTGACACCAGAGAGCAGTCCGCCGAGCTGCAGAGTTCCATAGAGCGCACCGTCCTGGATCAGGAATCCATGCCCCCCGCCGGCGGCCTGAACGACGATGAGAGGGAGCTTCTGGCACAGTGGCTGGCCTGCGGAATTTGATCCGGGGGAACCCCATTCAGCTCGCGCTGTCCAGCACAGGCATGCGCAAGTTCCGACCCCTACTACTCTTCCTCCTCCCCATGATCGCGGTGTGGATCTGGGCCGGCCTGTCCGGCGAGGGACAGCCCCTTTCAACGGGACCCCAGCCGCCCACTGCCACAGAGATACTGGTGAGACGCACGGGGGTGGAGACTCTGGCTCCAAGACAAGCCGAGCTCGAAGAACCGGCCGGGCCGTTGGGTCGGCCCGCCGAGACCTCCATGCCCAGTCTGGAAGTGCCTGTGGCCACCCTGACCCGAATCCAAGGGGAAGTGCTGGACCAGGACGGCGACCTAATAGACGCGGTGGTCTTCTCCACGAAATGCTCCAGCCGCGCTTACACCGAAAACGGCCGCTTTGATCTGTACTTCTTCGCAAGCTCCGCCATGGAGTGCGACGTACAAGCCAGCACACAGCACGGCATGCTCAACGCCATCTCCGAGACAGAGTGGGTCAACATCGAGCCCGAGCAGCAGGCTTGGGTTCGACTACACCTGGACTCTCAACCCCAGGGCGGCCTGGGTGTGGCCTTCGTCATGAGCGGAGATGGCGCCGAGATCACCAGGGTGCATCCAAACGGCCCCGGCATGCGCGGCGGACTGAAGGAGGGGGACGTCATCCTGGAGGTGGACGGCCAGAGCTTTGCAGGGGTCTACGATCAGAACGCATTCATCCAAACCACCGTGGGCCCCGTGGGCTCTCAGGTCTCACTGCTTCTGGAAGGTGAATCCCAAATCCGGACCTTCACTCGAGGCCACATTGGCCAGGCCACGCCTTTCGCGGATGAAGCGGATCCCGCCCCAGCGCCCATCGACGCCCCAGAAACCGAGTTCCAAGACAGCGGCTGGCTGCCAGACTGGGACACCGGATGGCTGGACACAGGCCGGCTCGAGTCCGAGATCGACGAGTTTTAGCGCCTCAGGCTCAAAGTTGACATGCACTCTGGCCCGTTTTGGGCGATGCTAAGTGAGCTATTCAAGCGAGGACTCATGAAACGCATCATCCCCCTGGCATTCGGGGCGGCCTCTCTGGTCGCTTGCGCGCCGGCGGATGTCAGCATCTCCCTCGAAGAAGACGGGGCTGTGATCGCCGGTGAAGGCGAGACCATCCCAACAGAAGTCTTCTACGAGGGCGGCGGCTGGCAAATCGCCACCGAGTGCAACGAAACGATCGAAGCCACGGGCAATGCCGTTGGTGAGATCACTGGTTCCACTGCCCTGCTGGCTCAGACCGGCGACACTGTCGACATCCATGACTTCTGCGACCGTGCGATCTTGATCGTCACGGGCGCCTTTTGGTGAGGCAGCTGTAGAGGCGAAGCCCCGGGGCTGGAAGCCCTGTACCAAGAGAAGAAAGATCAAGGCCTGATGGTGATTCAGGCTTTGGGTGAAAACGACGCTGGGACAACTCCTACTCAGGAAGAGTTGGTCGAGTGGGCTGATCAATACGGCCAAACCATCCCTGTCGTCGCCGACGCGGGTTGGGAGCTTGAGAACCGCTTCAGTGTGGACACCGGCATCCCCAGCTTTACTCTCATCGCTCCTGGCGGTGAAGTGATAGCGGCGGATGACTGGGGCTCCGAAGGCCTGATCGATTCGGTCTTGCCAGAGAACTACGAGTTCATCGAGCGGCCTGAATAGCCGGCTCCTCAGTCGACACCTCGGGCGAGGATCCAATCGGGTCCTCGCCCGAGCTGCTCTGGAACCCCCAAAGCAGGTAGACTGAAAGCATGCGCCACCTCACCCAGGCCATCACCGACGCAGTGAGCACGCCAGACGAGCGCGGCTTGATGCCACTAGAGACCGCCCGCCGGGTGGTACACGCCGCCCAGGTCTACGAGAGCGGCCATCCGATCTCCCTGGAGAACGGCCGCCCCAGCACTGAAGGCGCTCGGCTCTGGGCCGCGCTGCTCTCCTTGCAGGACGCCGAAGAGTTCGTGGCCCACGCCACCCGGATCCAGTGGCTGGAGGACGTGCCAGGTACAAACAACACCGCGCCCTTGTTCCGCTACGGCGACGACATCCTGCCTTGGCTGGCACGACAGGTCAGCAACAATGGGTGGCTCAAGAACCTGCCCACCTGCGTAGGCGCCTGCCTAATGGCCAGCCCCACAGAGGCGGTCTTCCATGTGCTCACACCCGTGCGTGGGTTGCACACCCTAGCGGAGCACCCAAGCCAGGCCCCCCCACGCCACGCTGCCCCTGGGCTCTTTGACTGGGTGGCCCGATACCCCCGCACCGGCCTGCCTCTGCTGGCACGCGGCGCACGACAAGGGGATTCCCGACTCCACGAGCTTCTACAGCAGCTCGTGTCGCGGGAACCCGGCGCCTGCTTCCAGATGCTCAGCACCCACTTTGGCGCACAGCGCGCCCAGGCTCTTTTCTTGGAGTTGGAGCTGCCCACAGACGGGCCCGACCCGCGCATCCAAGCCCTGGTCGGTAAGGCCCCAGTATTGGGGGTCCCTGCGGGGCCCAGCCTACGCCTCCCCACCCTGAACCGGGCCTTTGTGCAAGGCATTCGTCCCTTCTGGGACCACGCGGGCTTCTTCACCGCGGCCATCCGGGTCAGCGGCTTTGTGCACCCCAGCGGCGACGCTCTGCTCTTCGAGTCACTGGTCACCGGCATGGTGGACGACGGCATACGGGTGGAACTGCATGGCTACGGGCCGCACTTTGGACCACGGCAAGCCCAGTACCTCTTCGAGAAGGGGCGGCAGCTGCTCTCCGACCACGCACTGACCTCGACCGAGGGCCCCCGTCTGACCCTGCACACCACAGGCGTGGTTCTCACGTGGGAGGCACAAGGCTGGCAGCAGATCCGTGTCCCTTGGGACCACCCGAGACGCAGAGCAGAGGTGACTCTGGACAGCGAGATCCTGGACGTGCCACTGAGTTTGCCGCAGGGCATGGTCGGTCACCTTGGCCCAACCGAGGCCTTGATGCTCAACCTGCCCACTGACCGGGTCTTCATGCGTCCGGCGGCCCTACTCAAGCACCTGGAGCTGCCCTCGGACTCCAGCCTGCTCTTCAGCTTCGACTCGTTCCGCCTGCCCTTTGCAGGAGCGGACGCCTCCCAGTCCCAGGACCTGATCGCTATGATCGAGGCCCTGGCTCAGCGCCGCAAAATCACCCGCCTGCCCGAAGAGCTGGTCCCTGATTTTCACCTACGGGACCGAATCCACACCCGAGGCGGATGGGGCACGGTGGCGGGCTGGGGTCCGCGATCAGGGTAGCGAGAGACCGCCAGCAAATCGGTCTAAAAGAGCCCGCTGGTGTTGTACGCGCCAAAGGGGCCTTCCAGGGCCACAGCACGCAGCGAGATCCCGGGCTTTTCGGTGGGCTCGGCCCCATAAAGCACGTCGCCTACGATGGGCCAGCCGCGCAGAGAAAGCTGAACACGCAGCTGGTGGGTGCGGCCGGTCTGTGGCTTGAGCACCCAGTTCAGCGGAGCGCTCTCGCCGCCGCCCCTGTACATAGCCTCGGTCAGGGCCTGCTTTCCATGGGGGGCTCGAAAGGCCCGCCTCTTGCCCTTTTGCAGGTTGTCCCGGAAGCTGATCTGTGACTTCTCGGGCGCCAAACCTTGGGTTTGAGCGTGGTACGACTTGCGCACAGCGCGGGACTCAAAGGCCATGTTGGCGATGCGGTGAGCGTCGGCGGTACGGGCAAAGAGCACGATGCCGCTGACCGGCTCGTCAAGGCGGTGGACCACCCAAACAGGCCCGTACTCGGCCTCGGCGTGGGTGCGTAGACAGGGGCGTGGGTCCTCGGCGCCTTTTCGGCCCGGAACGGTCAACCAACCGGGGGGTTTGTCCAAAACCACCCAGAGGGCGTCTTCGTGTATCAGCTTCATTCCGGCGACCTATCCCATTGCCTGCTCCCAGGACGGGGTCACATGATAGAGAATGCTCCCGTACCCGCGCAGGAGACCGCATGACCGCAATGAGAGACCACACCCTTCGGTCCGTCCCCGACATCCTGCACTTCCGCGTGGAGGACTCCCCGGACGGCGACGCCTTCTACTACCCGGACCCAAACGAGTCCTGGCAGACCCTAAAGTGGAGCCACGTAGGCACCCGTGCACGGGCCATCGCCATGGGCTTGCACGCACTCGGCATCGACATCGAGGACCGCTGCAGCATCCTGGGCATCACCAGCATTGACTGGGTCATGGCCGACCTGGGCATCCTGTGTGCCGGCGGCGCGACCACGACCATCTACCCCAGCAACACCCCCGAGGAGTGCCGCTACATTCTAGCGGACTCCATGAGCAAAGTGGTCTTTGTCGACGACGACAAGCAGGCTGCCAAGATGCTCAAGGTTCGGGATCAGCTCCCGCACCTGGAGAAGGTGGTGGTCTTTAACGGCACCCCATCTACCGACGGCTGGATCATCACCATGGAGGACCTGGAGACCCAGGGCCGCACACTGGATGAGAAGGACGAGACGGTCTACCAAGCTCGGGTCGACAAGCTCACCCCACAGCACTTGGCGACCCTGATCTACACCTCGGGTACCACCGGCACCCCAAAGGGCGTGGAGCTGACCCACGACTGCTGGCTGTACGAGGCAGAGGTGGTGGCCCAAGCCGACGTGCTCACCCCAGACGACAAGCATTTTCTCTGGCTTCCCCTCTCGCACGTCTTTGGCAAGGTGCTGATCGTCGGCGTGATGTACGCCAACACCCCAACCGCCATCGACGGCCGGGTGCCCAGGATCATCGACAACCTCTCCATCGTGCGCCCTACGGTCATGGCAGCCGCACCCCGCATCTTTGAGAAGGTCTACAACAAGGTGGTCACCGGCGCCCAAGAGAAGGGCGGGATGACCCTAAAGATCTTCCGCTGGTCGGTCGGCGTGGGGAAGGAAGTCTCCGCCCTGCGCCAGCAAGGCAAGGAGCCCAGCGGGCTGTTGGCCCTAAAGCACCGCATCGCTGACCGACTGGTGTTCTCGAAGTTGCGCGAGCGCTTCGGCGGGCGCGTGCGCTTCTTCATCTCGGGCTCCGCGCCCTTGAGCCGAGAGATGGCCGAGTTCTTTCACGCCTGCGGCATCCTGATCCTGGAGGGCTACGGCCTGACCGAGTCCAGCGCCGCGAGCTTCGTGAACCTGCCGGACAACTACGCCTTCGGCACTGTGGGGCCCGCCCTGCCCGGCACAGAGATCAAGATCATGCCCGAAGATGGCGAGATCCTGATTCGCGGCCGCGGCGTGATGCGTGGGTACCACAACCTGCCCGACGTGACTGCCGAGACCCTGACCGAAGACGGCTGGCTACGCACCGGCGACATTGGTGAGTTGGACCCTGCTGGCCGCTTGCGCATCACCGACCGTAAAAAGGCGTTGATCAAGACCAGCGGCGGCAAGTACGTGGCCCCGTCCCACTTGGAGAGCACGCTCAAGGCACTGTGCCCCTACCTCTCCCAGGTAGTCGTTCACGGCAACAACCGGAACTTCTGCACCGCCTTGGTCACCATGGACCCCGAGTCCATCGTGCTCTGGGCCAAGGACCATGAACTGGCTGGCAAGAGCTACGAGCAGCTCTCGCGGGAGCCCACGGTCAAGGACATGATCCAGCTTGCGGTCGACGAACTCAACGCCAGCCTGCCCCGCTACAGCACCTTGAAGAAGTTCGCTGTTCTGCCCGCCGACTTTGCTGTGGAGACCGGAGAGCTCACTGCCTCCCTCAAGGTCAAGCGCAAGGTAGTCGAGCATCAGTACAACGACATCCTGGAAGGCTTCTACGCCGACGCCATCAAGTCCGTCTGACCCTGCTTGCCTACGCCTGACGGCGCTTGAAACAGACCGCTTGTTCTCTTACAAAGACAGCTTTACCGCCTAAAAAGGGAGAGCCTGTCTATGTGGCCTCTGCTGATCGCATCCGCCCTGGCCCAGTCAACCCTCGGTCAGTCCTCGAGCCTGCCACAAGACCGCGTGGCCCTTCTGCCTCAACTGCAGGGCTGGAGCATGACTGCCGTCTGGCACGGGGACCGAATCGTCGTCTCCGACGGCATGGAATCCCTGCTCTACCAAGCCAGCGATCTGAGCCTCTTGGACAGCCACCGGGTCAGCTACTGGGGCACCGCCCTGCTCTCCCAGGACGGCAGCACATGGGTCACCAGCAAGCGCCGAACCAGGGTGTGGGACACCGAGAGCTTGGACAAACTGGCGGGGCTGAGCGGATCCACCCTGGCCATCAACCCCACCGGTGGACGCATCGCCCAGTACGGGGGCATGGGCGTGGACTGGATTCGGGTCCAGGACGAGGAGTGGGTGAGCACCATGGAGCTCTGGCCCCAGGACGACCAGGTGCACTGGGTGGACAAGGATGTGCTCAGCCTGAGCTACGGCGAGATCCAGCGCATCAGCCCAAACGGTGAGCTGCGCAGCTACCCGGTCAGTGACCTGAGCCAGTCCATGATGGTCGCCGGCCAGCGGGCCTACTTGCCAACATGGAACGGAAACCTGCAGTCAGTGGACTTGGACAGCGGCCAGCTCTCTTGGATACCTGTGCATCAGCTCGGTGCCGTGCTCGCACTGAGTCCTGACGGCGAGCTGCTGGCCTATGTCGAGAGCGGATCTGGGCGCGTGATGCTCTTCGACCTAAAGCGTCAGCGCGCTCTGCACGCACTCGCTGGGAACGCTGGCGGGACCCAGGCCATCGTGTTTTCCCCCGACAGCTCCGAGCTGCTCACCCTGGGCTACGACCAGCTGATGCGGGTCCATCAAGTCGACGCCGCGCGGCTGAGCGGCGCACAGGTCGCCCCCTTGGACATGGCGTTCGACGGAGACCAGATCCACATCGCCCGCAGCAATGGTCGGGTCGAGCAGTGGAATACGCAGGGCACCCTGCAGACCTTCGCCACCCTGCCGGTACAGGCAGAAGGCTACGCATCCCTGCGCTTCCTGTCGGGCGGCGACGTGCTGTACGCCAGCAACCAGGGCAGCGTGTCCCGGGTGGTCCCTTGGAGCGGAAAGGTAGTGGCCGGTCCCTATCCGGGCAGCGTAGGCGACACCCAGGTCGCCCTGGGCCTGGACGGCAGCTACGCCAGCATCAGCTCCGGCTGGCTGCAGAGCTTCGAGGCCGACGGCACCTTGGCAGGCCGCAGCCCTTCCGGCATGGGCGCCATCCAGCTCGGGCCCCGGGGTGCGGAGGTCCTACAGGTGACCTCAGACATGGATCTGGTGGTCTACGACCTACTGCACGGCCGCTCCCGAGCCATTCACCGCGTCGAGGAGGGCGTTCGCAGCGCCCAGATCACTGCATCAGGCGCCTACGATAACCACCCAGACAGCGGCGCACTTCGCGTCAACTTCATCGATGGAAACGGCGACCAGTACACCTGGAACCTCCACGATGAACCTGAGCTAATCGCCGAAGCGGGTGAGTTCTGGGTCGCAGCGGCGGACTTTTCCGGCGGTTACGTGGTGCTGGCAGACGACAAGGGTCACATGACCCAGCGCACCCTGGACGGCACGATGCTGCACCAGGCCCAGCTTCCCATGGAGGCGGAACGCTACATCATCAAGCTTCAGGTTCACACTGAGCTTCCACTGGTTCTTGTAGCTCTGGATGACTACAGCATCTGGCTGGTCAACTTGAGCAGCGGAGACCGCCAGCTCTTGGACCAGCGCCTGCCCGGAGGGATCAGGCTAAGCGCCCAGGGGGAGCGTGCGGTCTGGGTCAGCCAGGGCGTTGTGATACTGCTCGATGGGGACAACAGCCGGGTGCTGGACTTTGACGGACTGGCCTCGGCGGCGGGACTGCTGCCTGACGGGTCGGTTGTGGTGGCCGACTCCAAGGGCGCGCTGAGCCGCTTGCAGGGAGACGCTTGGTCCACCCCAATTCCCGGACTCGGTGAACCCGCGGCGGAGCTCCTGATCAGCCCCAGCGGGGTGGTTGTGCGCAGCGTGAACGGCCAGCTAGAACGCCGCTCCCTGGACCTGAGCGTGGAAGAGGTCCTGAGTGCACAGGGGACCGATGCCGCCCAAGCACCCGATGGGCGCATCATCGCAGCCTCTCCCTACGTGGGCGTCTTCGAGGTCTACCCGGGTGGTGCTGTGGAACCCATCGACCTGAAGAACAGACACGCCCAGGCGCTGAGCGGTCCTGTGGCGGCCTGCCCAGACGGCATCGAGGTGCTGGCAATGGACTGGGGTTGGCGCGGTGACCTGTCCCTGGCCACCGTCGAGCTCGGCAAAGTAAAGCCTCTGGACCTGGAGCTGCCCCAGGGCATCCGAGCGCTCGCGTGCACACAGGACGAACTCCTCATTGGACACGAATCAGGCGCGGTCTTCCGCAGCGACCGCCAGGGCAGCACCTTGGTGGGCATCTTGCCGGGCAACGGGAGCCCAGTTGCCCAGCTCCTGGTACAGGGGGACATCCTGTGGGTCTCCACCCAAGCCGGGGTTGTTCAACGCTATTCACTGGCCAGCGGGCAGCTCATGGGCCAAGATATGCTCAGCCCTCAGCAAGTGCTGGGCGCGGCGCCTGGAGGCAGTCTATGAGCATGTGGATACTCGGCGCACTCGCCACTCTGGGCTTGGCCTGCGCACCTGAGCCAGAAGAGCGCCCCGTGCGCGAAGGGCCACGCGAACAGGATCCACAGGATAGCGGCGATCCCCAGGACACCGGTGAGCCCCAAGACACCGAGACGGACACCGACACCAGCGAGCCCCAGGACACGGGCGACCCTGTGGATCCCGGGCTGGACCGTCTCTGCTTTCCCGGCCCCGCTATGGACTGGTCAGTGTGCTTTGACTTGGTGGACTACGAGTCTTCCTGGGGCGCGGACTACGACTACCCAGATCCCTTGAATGGCAGCGCCCAGTACAGCAAGCCCCTGCGCTTCCTCGACCTGTCCAAAGTCACAGATGTGGGGCAGAAACTCGCGCCGAACTTCACTTTCGGAGAGTTTTTGGCCGAGCGAAAGGGCCGCTACGGCATCCTGCAGCCCCACCTTGTGGAGCGCCTACAGGAGCTGCGCAATGACCTGGGCTCCCTGAGCGTGAACAGTGGCTACCGAAACATCGGATACAACGCCGGTGTTGGCGGCGCGAGCTACAGCCGGCACGTCTATGGAGACGCCGCGGATCTGGATCCCGGCAGCGTGTCACTGGGGACGCTGGGTGCTGCCTGCGACACCAACGGGGCCGGCTACGTGGGCTACTACGAGACCCATGTGCACTGTGACTGGCGCGACTCCCCCCAAGAGCCTGCCATCTTCGATCCGGCTCCCGTCCAGTGGGGACAAGAGCACCCGCTGCCTGAGCTGAGCGCAGAGCTGCACACCCAATCTGGTCGCTTTACCGCGCCGGCCGAGGGCTGGGACGAGGGCGAGCCTCTACGCGAATGGGTGGCCTTGGACGCTCACGGCAACATTCTGGAGAGCTACGTCGGACGCAGCTACGCCCCCCCCGAGCCGGCCGCCGCCGTTCAGGTCGTGGTCGGCCGAGAGATCCAGCTGCTCCAGGCGCTCTGATTTAGGGCGCCTGCTCAACTGCACCCAAGTCCCAGGCGTCCCCCAGAGGGCGCTCTGTACCGTAGATGTCCCGGGTGAACCAACGACTCAAATCCAAGCCGGCGTCCACCACCGGCGAGTCTGCGCTGGGCACCCCATCCAAGGTGAGCAAGGGGTCCGCATACAGGTTTCCGGGCCCCTCTTCCCAGTCCTCCGTCACCTCAAAGTCTGCCTGGCCCGAGGCCCAGATCAGGTTGGAGCGGAAGGTCATGCGGTGGCGTCCTGTGACGTACAGGCCATAGCGGCCAGAATCCACAATCACGTTGTTAGCGATGTCCAAGACGGGCCCAGTGCCGACATAGCTGCCGGATGTCTGGCTACGAATGCCGTCCAAAGTGCTACTTTGAATCGTGTTGTTGGCCACCAATCCCACATCGTCGTAGGAGAAACGCAGGGCCTCGGGAGCCGAGCCGGTGATGTGGTTGTTGACCACAAAGACCTGAGCGTCTGCGCTGCGCAGGGCCCCACCGCTGCCCACTGCCACGTTGTCTACGAAGCGGTTGCCCACAAGCTCGCTCCCACCCTTCCACTGCATGATGGCACCGCCATCCGCGTCTTCGCCCAAGGCCTGGTTGCCTTGGAAGGTGCAGCCGTTGATCTGGCCTGCGCTCTCGTAGAGGAAGAGCCCGCCACCGGCGTACTGCGGGTACTCGGTGGAGAGATTGTTCAGGATGACGCTGTTCTCCATGCGGCCTTCCCAATTCAGGAGTGCCACACCCCCACCCCGCCCGGTCACCTGGTTGTCCGCCAGGATCAGGTCCAAGAGGATGGGATCGGCTGACCGTACAAAGAGCCCGCCTCCATGGGTATAGTCAACGGGCAGAGCATCGGAGCCATCCCCAGCCACTCCCGTGCCACCGCGCAGGGTGAGCCCCTGGACCCCAGAGGCCTGGGTCTGGCGCCCATCAATGCGTATGACTGGCCCGACTTCCTCCGCTTCGAGCACCGTGCTCTGGGGACCGTCGGTGGACTGCAGCCAGATCTCCTGAGTGCCAAAGTCCACAGACTCTGTGTACACCCCGGGCATCAGGGCGATGGTGCTGCAGAAGTCGTCCAACTGCTCCTGCGCCTGACTCACCCGAAGAAAGGGCTGTTCCAAGCTCCCATCTCCATCTGGACTCCCAGCGGTACTCACCATCAAGGGGCAGGGCTCCTGGCAGTCCGGCGTACCGTCTTGGTCGGTATCAAAGCCCTCGTCTTCCAAGCCATCACAGTCGTTGTCCACGCCATCGCAGACCTCGGGTCCGGGGCCAATGTTGGGGTCATCCGGTGCGCAGTCCTCCCCATCGCGCACGCCATCCTTGTCCCGGTCGAAGGGTCCGGAGTCCTGGGACGCAGAGCGACCGCACGCCAACAACAGCCAGATCACCACAACAGACTCCCAACAGAAGGGATCTCTACCCCGAATGAAGCCAGGGCCCCAGCCTGCATCTTGGCGGGGTCTCCCGAAGTGTAGAAGCGCACCTGGGTGCTACCCGACGCCATCCCCTGCCCAAGTCGCCGGGCCAAGGCCACCCCCGGGTCCACCAGTGGCACCCCAGGAAGCAGAGCGTGGAAGTGCGGGGCAAGGGCTGGATAGTGGGTGCAAGCCAGCACTACCGCGTCGACTTGGGACAGGCCCACAATGACCTTGGCAACGGCAGCCCGAACCAGAGGCCCCTGCAGCTGACCCGCCTCAACCAGAGCCGACAGAGGCTGAGCGACTCGCTGAATCACCTCCACCCCTGAGAGTGCCTGCACATAGGCCAGGCTATCCACCGTGCGCTGCCCCCCCAGGACCGCCACGCGCTCAAAACCTTGCTCTTGAATGGCCTGTACGCCGGCATCGATCACCGAGAGGAGGGGGAGCGGGATCTCCTCACACACGGTGCTCGCGGCGTTGCACGCCACCACCACCTGCTCAGCCCCCTGCACCATCAAGGCTTGTGCGACACGTTGGACACGCACCTTGAGCGCCTCAGAGGTCAGCGTCCCGTATGGCGGCGCCCCAGAGTCAGAGGCATAGAGCACCTCACAGTCCACACCTTGGGCCTGCAGCGCAGCCAGCACCGAGCATCCGCCAATTCCCCAGTCCAGCATGCCCAGAACAGGACGGGCTGTCGGGATCATGGATACTGCATAGGATTGAGCGTGGCCTGAGAGAAGGGCCCGGAATCAAAGGCCAGCACCCGGGCGTGCCAGCCCAAGTTCAGCAGCTCCATGCGCTGACCGGGGAAGCGGCTCTCTAAGTACCAGCGGTATTCGTGCTCTCCGCGGATGGGGTTGTGGGCGAGCATCTCCTGCCACTGGGGGTCTGCGACCAGCTTTTGCAGTGCTTGAGCAGCCTGGGGAAAGGCGCGGCGCCGCACGCGGCTAAGCAAGGAGTCGCCCAGGGCCCGGGGCAGCTCACGGGTCTGCAGAGGAGCCGCCGCCATGTCGACCAAGAGCAAGCGACCCTGGGGCGTGAGCACCCGTTCCAGCTCGCGCATCAGCGGATCCCAGTCCAGGTAACGAAAGGACAGCAGGGAGGTGGCGATGTCCACGCTGTTGTCCGGCAGGGGGATTCGGGGTCCAGACACCTGCTCAAAGCGCAGAGTGTCGTTTCCCTTGGTTCGTTCTCTTGCCCGCTCCAGCTGTCTCGCGCTCAAGTCTAGCCCCACCCCGCTCGAGATGCGCGGAGAGAGCTGCTGGAGCAAGGCCCCATTGCCACAGCCCAAGTCCAAGACCCGGGCCCTTTCCGGGACCCGCTGGTCCAGCCACTTCCACTCGTCCTGGCGAACGCGGATGTCATCGAAGACCGCGTCATACAGGGCCGCCACGCCGTCATAGGAGCCCTGCACCGGGTCCTGGGGCTCAAAGCGCTTGGGGGTCTCCCCGCGGCCTAAGACATACTTGAGCACCGAGCCGCTCAGGCCGTGGGACTTGCGACCCGGTGCGCCCATCACATAAAGCGGACCCCGCTTTTCCCCGAGACCTTCCCAACGAAAGCGCTGTGGCTGGGAGGAGTAGCTGGTGTACCAGTGAAAGCCGTGGGTGGGCACTTGGAAGGTGTTGGCGAAGAACGGCGCGAACCAGCGCGCGGAGCGGCAAGCCAGGAACCAGGCCTGGGCACCCGGGGCGAAGTCCAGATCTAGGGAGCGCCACTCATGGGGCGAGAGCTGCTCGGGCCAGTCGGTGGTCCCAAACATCGGGCCGTACATGCCGGCGTGGGCCACCAAGTGCAGCTCGTCGACGGGCTGCGCGGACTGCAAGCTGGTAATGAAAGCCGCCTTGGACTCCACTTTGGCCAAGCGCACCTGACACTCCGGGCGGGCCTTGGCGCGGTCCGCAGCCAGGGTCTTGGCAGCCCGCTCCATCTGCAGGCCGCCCTCACGGTACTCAGTGGTGTAGCCGACCCAGATCATGGGCCGCCCATTAGCCTACTTGTCTCAGTCTTGCCTGAGCCGCGCCGATAAGAACACCATGCGCACAAAGACCCAGCTCATTGGCCGTGGACGGGTGCTAATTCATCCTACCCAACCCCTGGATCCCCACAGCTTGATGCAGCTCTTACAGCACCGCTTTGGAGCCCAAATCCAGGTCGCTTTAGGCCCGAAGTACTCCTGCGCCAGCGTGCACCACCGTTTCCGTCTGAGTGCCAGTCGACACAGGGTGGTCATCACCTTGCTCCACGGCAGCTCTCTAAGGACCCGCGAGAAGGACCTCTTGGCGCTGCAAGATTCGGTGAGCGAGCTGATGTTAATCGAGCGAAAAGCGGCTTAGTCCAAAACGGTATGCGCTGCCCTTAGGCAGCCACAGAACTCCGTGACCAAGTAGTGCACCTCGATCTCGGAGCCGACCGCCGGGACGCCCGCTGCATCAAAGTCAACCGTGTTCGTGGAAGGCACGTACACCCATCCCGTCGGCTGGGTCTGTCCGCCAACCGCCACGGAGACCGTCCGTGCGACCGGAAAATGGCTGAGCTCAAACGCGGCGAAGCTGCCGGCCTCAAACAGGTCGTTCTGCTCCAAGAAGATGCGCGCCTGCCCGCTCACGGCGACGTCCAGACGTGGGCGCACCGGGTCTGAGTTCCACACACTCAACAGCGCGCTGTACTCCGCCTCGTGGTCAGGAGCGTAGGACACCCAGACATCCGCGCTGTCCCCCGGCGCCAAGGTCCATGGCAGCGCACCGTTGACCCGATCCGGGTCCGGAACAAAGCTGAGCGCTGCGTCCACGGAGGCAAACTCAAAGCCCTCGATGACCAAGTCTTGGTTCCCCGGGTTCTGGAGGGTCAACGATTGGGCCTGACTGCAGCCTGCGTCCACCCGTCCAAAGTCCAGCGCCTGGGCAGAGACGGCAAGAACAGGAGCCAGTCCCCTCCCACGGACCTGCACCCGGTGGATGGCGCCCGTACTCCGCTCGACAAAGCTCAGCTCCCCTGCGTCGCCCGAGGTCCCTGTAGGCGCATAGCGCACCACCAGCTCGGCCTGCTCGCCAGCAGCCAAACTCCACGAATCCCACTGCCCAAGCGAGAAGTCGAACGCAGACCAAGACAGCTCTGCCTCTTCCAGGGTGCACGCCTGTTCCCCCCCGTTGCTGACCAGCAGGCTCAACTCCACAGGCTCCGTCAACTCCGCCAGGACAACGCTCCCAAAGTCCAGGTCTGAATCGCTCAGCTCTAAGGAACAGGGCGCAGGCGCAAGCTCCGGGAGCTCAGGATGGTCCGGGGACCCGCAGCCCAGCAGCGCAAAGAGAAGCATACTTGTTGTACGCCGTCAGGCAACGGGGTGTGACAGCCGGCACGGGCTCGAAGCTGAGCTGCATGAACTGGCCAGGGCCCTCGTAGAGGTCCCGGTGTTCTTGCTTGCAGCTCCAGGTCTGCTCCAGGGACCAAGGTCCAGGGAATGGAAGCCGAGAGATCCAAAGCACACAGCCCGACATGACTCCGTCGCTATCGCCACTGCCAGCTCCGGAGTCCAAGAAAGGTTTTTTTGGCACCCCTCTCCGCGTCAGAAACGTACCAAGAGCGCCCGGGGGGGCCGCCAATGGTGCGCCACAGTTCGCGGTCGGCCGAAGCACTCCAGCCGCCTACTGGGTGCAGGAGGGTGGCGCGCTGGCCCAGAGCACCACAGGCCAGCCCGAAGGCTGACCTGTGGTGTTGAACCAAACCGGTGGAGAACCGGCGGGAGAACTCAGGCTTCGCAGTCACCGTAGAGTGCGTACTCGATCTCGATGGTGGAACCACCTTCTGGGACGTAGTCCTCCTCGAAGTCGACCGTG
>JBLHMA010000033.1:0-21770 GCA_047621545.1 Cognaticolwellia sp.
CTGGGAGCCAGTGCCCGAAAGACCGGCAGGGTCCACCCAAAGTAGTCGTAGAAGATGCGGTAGGACCGCACGCCGGAGACCACGCCCTTCTTGGGCTCGATCATGGCCGGACGAAACATGTGGGCGGACTTGAAAGGCATGGCCAGCAGGGCCTGCTCCGCGTCTCCCTTGACCCGGGCCCACATGGCGCGGCTCTTGGGGTCGGTGCCAGCGCCGGAGATAAAGCAGATGCGCATCTCCGGGTTCTCCGCGAGCAGCGCACACCCGGCCTGGACCGTGAAACTAGAGGTGACCCGCCGGTAGTCGGAGTCACTCATGCCATTGGCGGAGACCCCCAAGCAGTACAGGCAGGCCCGAATGCTCAGCCGCCCATGGCACCAAACACATCGACGTGTCCGACCACCAAGCTGACCTGTCCGGCGGAAACGGCCGCCAGCTTGTGCTCCAGCCAAGCATCCACATCAGCCCCAGTCTCCTTGGCCGCATGTGCGATTCCCTTGGCCATCTCCTGGAGCATCCGGGTCTTGTGCGACGGAATATCCCAAGGGGTAGCTTGGGTCTTCACCGTGTAGCCCGCCTGCTCCAGGCGCTGAATCGTGTAGGCCGCTGCCCCAACTCCCAGAGATGGCCCAAAGCCACGGTCTAGGAGCTGGTGATCTCGGAACGCAGCATGAATGCCCGCGTCTCGCGGATCCTCTGGGGTCCACTGGATCAGCCCGTCCACCGTCAGCGAGGCCAAGATAGACCGCCCATCCAACCAGTCCACCAAGTCGTCCACAAAACCGGCATCCACCAGATCCAGGAGCGCGGTGGTCACGACCAGATCACAGTCCACCTTGGGAAAGCCTTGGCGCAGGTCGGCCTGGAGTGTGGTGACGCTGTGAGAGCCCCATTCCCCAGGGGTCCCGTCATGGACTGAGTCCGGCATGCCCAAGAGCACCCGCGCCGTGTCCAGCAAGCGGGGGTCATGGTCGACCAGAGTCCAGCTCTGTGCACCCCGTAGTTGAGGGGCAAGGAAGCGGATGTTGGAGCCGGCACCACAGGCCAGGTCCACCACCCGCGCACCCTCCAGCTTGGGCATCAAGGCCCGCGAGGGCCGGCGAGCGTTGTGGTCGAAGGGCTCCCGGAGGGCCAACCACTTGGGGTCAAAGCTCATTGCTTCTCCTTCGTTTCAAGACGATCTCTCAAGGGCACGCCAGATGGTGCGCGCGGTGTCCGGCCAGGTGGGCAGGTCTGCGCCCTGGGCGCCTTGGTGCAGCGCCTCTCGCAGCGCAGGCTCTCTCAAGTATGAAGAGAGCCCCACCAAGTCATCATCCAGAGCCAGCACGGCCGCGGAAGGCAAGCAGGCCAAGGCACCCGCCGGCGTAGAGAGCACTGGACGACCGTGGGCCACCGCCTCGCTGAGCACCATGCCGAAGGCTTCGTGGTGGGCGGCGTGTACCAGGGCATGTGCCCGGTGGTAGTGGGTGGCCATCTCATCGGCCTGACCCAAGAGCCGAACCCGCTCCCCCATGCCCAGTTCCTGGATCAGCTCCGCCACCGCCTGAGCCGTCTGGGGCTCCCGGTCCAAAGCCCCCACACAGTCCAAAGTCCAAGGTAGATCCGGCACCTTGGCCAGCGCACGCAGCAGCCGGGCGTGTCCCTTGCGGCGGGTCAGGGTGGCTGCGCAGAGCAGATGTGGGGCCCCGGTGGGCTGGGGACCTGGGCGCCCCTCCGTTCCAGGCAAGGCCAGAGCGCTCTCCAGCCCCGCCGCCGCCAAAATCCCCTGCACCTCCGGCCCAGTGCAGATCAAGCCCGCGGCCTGACCCAAGGCCTCGAGTTCCTCATCCAGCGCAGCCTTAGGCTGGCCCGGCTCCCAGACCCGCAAGCTGTGCACCAAGACCACCCCCCGTCTCTCGCGCAAGCGCGGCGCCAAAGACTCCCAGAGCAGGCCGTCGGCCAACACGTGCACCTGCGATCCCAAGGCCTCCACCCGGGCGGCGTCTCCGTCGGCCAGTGGCCAGGACAGAGGCAGGATCTCCGCTTGCAGACCCATGTCCTTCCACGCCTGCACCAGATGCTTGTTGTACAGGTAGCCGCCCGTTCGCTGCTCCGGATCCCCAGGGCTGAGCAACACCACACGGCGCTCCTGCGAGCTCACGGCATGACCCCGTCCGGATGCAGCTCGGGCGGCGCCTGGCCATCGTAGCGGGCCAAGCTGCGGACAAGCGCTGGAAAGAGGCTTTGATGCTGAATCTCTGGCCGGTCTCGCGTCGGCGGCACCATGCCCGGGACAAAACCCCGCGCTTCAAACTCCACGAGCAGAGCCGGATCGGTGGCCAGCACATGCACCGGCACCCCAAATCCCATGCGCTTGGCCAGGAACGGCGGCTGGTGGTCCCCCATGATGACGACCAACATCGGACGCTCGCTGCCCTCGGCCTGAAGGTGCTGCGCCAGAGCTTCCAGATCGTAGTGAACGACATCGGCGTAGGCCAAGAGCTTCTCGTCTTGGATCCCCCCAACCCCTGAGTGCTGCATGCCGGCTACCCGCTGATAGCGCCCCAGGCGCTTGA
This sequence comes from Cognaticolwellia sp., assembly GCA_047621545.1. Lineage (GTDB taxonomy): Bacteria > Myxococcota_A > UBA796 > UBA796 > CAJQPC01 > CAJQPC01. The sequence continues at coordinate 2,556 of JBLHMA010000033.1, forward strand.
TGGCCTCGTCTCGGGAAGGCGGTGTCTCCTGCTCGGCCTTCTTCTTCTTCTTGTTCTTCTTCTCCTCGCTCTCGATGTGATCTTGTCCTAGGGGCTGATCGGCCAGCTCCCGCCAGTCTTCCAGCAGGGGCGGTGGAGAGCGCCACGGCACATGCGAGGCCACCATGTGAAAGCTGATGAAAAGCGGCTTTTCGGCCGGCTCAATCACCTTCTCCCGCAGCCAACCCAAGGTGTGTTGGTCCGGGATGATGCCCCAGCCCCACTCAGGCCCCTGCCAGTCCAGATCCGCGTAGAAGACGGTCTCATCAAAGCCGAACTCGTTCTCCAGCTCCACCCCGGGACGCGCCCGGTCCTTGGGCTCGACCACCACCGTCTTGTAGCCCATCCCTGAGAGGAAAGATGGCAGGGTCCTACGCTGCACAAAGCTGGGTTTGAGGTGCTGAAAGACGCTCTCGTAGGAGATCTTTAAGCCCGAATACAGCGAGGCATCGGCGATCCAGGAGCGCCCCCCGCTGACCGGCGCCTCGGAGCGCCCGCTCACACTGTACCAGCCTTGAGCGCCCAGGGCGGTCTCCAGCTCGCGCAGGTGTTGGGTGATTGGCTCGCCGCTGACGGGCTGCTCAAAGATCAGCTGTCCGTAGGACTCCACGATGAACACCCGCAGCTCTGGGCTGCGAGAGAGTGGGTCCAGGGTCAAGTCCCGGTAGGGGTCCTGGGCGATGGTCTGGTTGACCGAGTTGTAGACCCGCCAGGACTCACTCAGGTTCTCCACCATGTGGGGCAGGACCAGGCGAGCGGGCCAGCGGGTGGCGCCCGGATGAAGACGTCCCAAGAAGCTGAGTCCAAAGGCCACCACCGCCAGAGCGCTCAGCCAGGGCGCCTTGGCAGCCCACACCTCTGAGGCCCGGAACATGCCGACGACAGCACCCACCCCGACCGCGAACAGGCCAAGAACAACACCGAGAATCCGAAGTGCGTCCCAGAAGGTTCCCACGTCCGAGAGTAACACCAACATGTGGCGCAACAGAAAGCCCAGGTCATAGAGCAGAGGGTCCTGGCCCATGGCGAAGACCCCGATCAGCCGCATGACCTCGAAGGCGAACAGAGCCAACACCAGGGCCCCGCCTGCCAACGCCGAAGGCTTTTCGACGCCAAAGCGTCGGGCCCACGCAATCCCAGCCGCCAGCACCAGAAAGTCCACACAGAGACCCAGAGCCAGCCAAGGCGCGGGCTTGTCCAAACCCAGGGTCGCCGGCACGAGCAGCAGAACATTCAAGCCGATCAGCACAGCCCAGGCACGCCAGGGCTTTCTATGGGTGCTCACGCGGTCTCCCGAAGCCGAAGGAGGGGGACCAGAGCACCGGGCAAGGCGCCGCCCAGCACGCTCAGTCCATAGGTGATGGAGACCGCGAGAGCGGCCTCTTCTGGAAGGCCCAGGCTGGGCAGGAGCAGGGTCGCTGTGACCTCGCGCAGGCCCCATCCTCCAAGAGAGAGGGGCACCGACATGGCCAAGAGCAGCAAAGGGAGTCCGCTCAGCAAGCTCATGCTCAAGGGCAAGCCCAGGGCCAGCACGCAGAGGGCCAGGCCGCCGACGAAGGTGGCCAGGAGCAGAGCGCTGACGCCCCAGACCCCAAAGCTTTCGCGACGGAGCAGCGCCCGGCGTGCGTCCTGAGCGAAGGGACCGATGGCCGGCAGCTTGGCTGGCGCGATCAAGGCCACCAGGGCGCCACCGGTGATCAAGGCGACCGCGGGCAGCATGCCGACTGGAGCCACCGCCCAGAGGGACAGGGCCAACACGCTGCACAGTCCACAGAGCAAGAGGTGCCCGGAGAAGCGCTCTACCATCGCTGCATGCAAGGCTTGGCGCATGGACTCGGTCCGGCGACCGTGGCGGAATACGCGCACCCCATCTCCGGCCACACCGCTTGGCAGCACCTGGTTGATGAGGGTGGCGAAGTAGAGCTCCGGGACGGCCACCGCCATGGGCAACGGCAGCTCTAAGCGCTCACTGACCCGGTGCCATCGCCACGCTGACAAGGCGACCTGGATCGGCCCCAACAGCACCGCTGCCAGGAACCAAGGCCACTGAATCTCCACGAGCAGCTCAGCCACCTGGGCGCGGTCGACCGAGTACAGCGCCCACGCGACCAAGCCGCCCGTGACTGCCACAGTGGCCAGCGCCTGAAGGGGCTTGCCGCCCGCGCTCTCAGTCGCCAATGGGTCCTTCGTAGGATGCCCAGGCCACATCGGACTCGCGCAGGGTCACCGAGATGCCGGAGAGCCCGGAGGCGTGGATGCCCAGGGAGCCATCAGCCACCTTGGCCTTCAAGCGGCGCCAGATCTCCAGGGAGAGGTACTCGGTGGTGGTGTTGATGCCCTTGAACTCGGGCAGATCGTCCAGGTTCTTGTAGTTGAAAGCCACCAAAACGGCGTCTACGGCGACGTGTGCCAGGCCAATATCAACGACCAGACCGTCCGGGTCCAGACCCTTCCGGGAGAAGGCCACGTCGACCACATAGGTGGCCCCATGAAGGCCCTGGGCTGGGCCGAAGATCTCACCGACGAAGCTGTGGGCGATCATCATACGGCCGCGGACATTGAGTCGAAACATCAGGAATTTCCTTCATTCTGTGGATAGCAAACAAGCTGGCACATGGCCCCGGGCGCGCCGAGAAGCGCAGGCAGGGCAGCGGGCAGGTCTGCAAGGGAGATCTCAGGCTCCAGGAGCCGATCCAGCACGGGCGCCTGCAAGAGCGTCATGACTGTCTGGAGGCGCCTGGCATAGTCCCAGCGTGGGGCCCGGTTGGGCGGAATGCGGCCCACCTGAGAGCTCTTCAAGGACAGGCGGCGGCTGTGAAAAGCGCGGCCCAAGGGGACTGCAGGGGACTGGTCCCCGTACCAAGACAGCTCGACTATCTGAGCCTCGGTCCCTGCCAACTCCAGGCTCAGGGCCAGCCCCGCCTGTGAGGTCGACGCGTGAATGACCAAGTCCTGCCGACCCGCCGCTTGGCCCGGCAGGCAGAACTCGGCACCCAGGGCCTGGGCGAGTGCGGCCTTGTCTGCGTTCAGGTCTACCAGCTGCACCCGGGAGGCTGGAATCTGGGCGCAGAGCCACGCCACCAAGGAGCCGACCACGCCTGCTCCAACCACCGTGATTTGGTCCCCGGGACCCGGTGCGGCATCCCAAACAGCGTTCAGAGCTGTCTCCAGGTTGGCGGCCAGCACGGCGCGGCGGGCCGGTACACCGTCGGGGACGACGGTCAAAGCGGTAGCTGGAACCTGGTAAATGTCCTGGTGGGGATGCAGGCAGAAGACCACCTGACCCAGCTCCAGGGAAGACACCTCGCTGCCCAAAGCGAGCACCCGGCCCACGCTGCAGTAGCCGTACTTGACTTGGGCTCCGAACTCCCCCTCCTGAAAGGGGGCCCGCATCTCCTGCGCCAGAGCGCGAGGGACCTGCTGACGCCAGACCAGAGACTCTGTCCCTCTGGAGAGGGCCGAGTAGAGCGAGGCCACCCGTACCTGATCTGGCTCCACGGCGGACAGCTTGTGTAGCCGAAGCTCGGCCTGCCGCTCTCCCACGTACCAGAGCGCCCGGGTCTTCAAGAGAACACAAGGTCGTAGAGAATGTCCTGTCCCAAGGGGAACACTCGGGTCTCTGGGCGCAGGGCTTGCTCGAGGGTGTCCAGGGCAGGCAGCACCAGCGAAGGCCTACCGCTGCCAATGATCATCGGCGCGACCACCAAGTGCAGGCGGTTCAAGCACCCTTCTTCCAGAAAACGCGACACTGTCACCCCACCCCCCTCGATGAACACACGCCGCAAACCCCGCGCAGCCAAGAGCTCCAGAAGGAACTTGGCCGAGAGCATCCCGGTGACAGGCACGGTGACACGTTCCACAAAGTCCGGCAGCTCCCGCTCTACATCAGCGCCGGTCAACCAGAGAGTTGGCGCCTTGCCATCGGAGAGGAGCTGATGCGAGCTGGGCACCGAGCCCGAAGGATCCACCAGCACCCGAGTGGGGTGGGGTCCGCTTACCCGCCGAACGGTCAGGGCTGGGTCGTCCAGCGTCGCTGTGGCTGCCCCAACCAAAACAGCGTCCGAGAGGGCCCGCAGGCTGTGCGTGTGCGCCAGGTCCTCTGGGCCAGAGATCCACTGAGAGGCGCCACAGTGCATGGCGATTCGGCCATCCAAGCTCTGGGCCAGGTGAGCGACCGTCCACTCCGTGCCGCGAGCCAGAGGCTCCAAGCGCTGCCAGGCCCGAAGCTGATCCGCACCCCACGCTGGATCCGCACGCACCGCCCCCCCCCGAGACAATGCGAGGAGGCGGGTCCAGACAGCGGTAGGCGTACGAGTGGGCATGTTCAAGGAGGTTCCGGCGGCTCATCGCTCCTAACCCAATGGTCCGGCTGCGATCGAGGTTGGTGTACCCGACAGGCGACCACGCAGGGGGGTTATTGCGCCTTAAATGCCGTCCCCCTCCCGCAGTCTCGTCCTCGCAGCTATCGCCAGTGCACTGGGGGGTGCGCTTGTGAGCGCTTCTCTGGTGGGCCTCCTGAACCAGGCAAGCTCAGCCCAGGCTGCCCTGGCTGCAGTGGGAGGCGCTCTCATTCCAGCCGGGGCTTTGGCCCTGTCCTGGGGCGCGCGTCAGAGCATCGGGACAACGGTCGGACCGGCGAATGGGGTGACTTTCGCTCGGGGGTCTCTGGGCGCCGCGGCCGGCGGGGTAGGCCTGGTGGGCTTTGTCATGCCCCTGTCCTGGGGCGTGCTGTGGGCTGTGGTCGCCATCGCTGTCTTGGCCCTCTGCCTGGACGGCCTGGATGGCTGGGTCGCGCGGCGCTTTGACTGCGCCAGTCCCTTCGGAGCGCGCTTGGACATGGAGATGGACGGCCTGTTCACCCTGGCCCTGTGTGTGTTGGCCTGGAGCAGTGGGGCAGCGGGTGCCTGGATCCTGCTCTCCGGTGCGCTCCGTGGCCTGTTCATCCTGGCCAGTCGGGTGTGGCCCTGGATGGACCGTCCGCTGTTCCCCAGCCAGCGGAGGCGCGTGGTCTGCGTGGTCCAGATCGCCACCCTCATCGCAGCGTGTTCACCCCCGTTCGCCAGCATCAGTGCTTGGGTCGCAGGTGCAGGACTGGCCACCCTGATCTATAGCTTTGGAGTCGACACCCTCTGGCTGCACACTCACCGAGAACGCCCGTGACCCTCCTCACTCTGCTGGCCTGCACCACTCCCGTGACCCGCGTCGGTCCCGACCTGGTGATCTTCACCGTAGACACCCTCCGTCACGACACCTTGGGTTTCGCTGGCGACGCCAGCGCTCGCACCCCAAATATGGACGCTCTGGCGGCCCGTGGCGTGGTCTTCGAACAGGCCACCACGCCCTTTCCGCGTACCACCCCCGCCCTGGCCAGTCTGCTCACCGGCTTGCGACCCGCCCACCACGGCAGCCTGGAGGTCGGCCAGCCCATGACCGCTGGCGTGCCCATCGCCGTGTCTCTCCAGCAGGCCGGATGGCTTGGAATCGCCGCCAGCGGCACCCCCGTCGCCGGCCCCGAGCAGGGCTTAGATCAAGGCTTTGACGTCTTCATCTCCCGCGAGGACCCGCGCGCCTCCGAGCTCGTCCAGCTCGCCATCCAGGCCACCGCCAAGCTCCCCCCCCAGCAGTCCATCCTGCTGTGGGTACACGTGGTCGACCCCCACTTCCCCTACCTGCCCCAGGGTGCCAGCGAAGGACCCTGCAAGGAGCTGGGGGAGAAAGTGCGGGATGGCGCCCAGAAACGCGGTCCCATGTTCGCCAACCACGGCGGCGTGGCCGCCAACGCCTTGGAACACTGCAGAGAGCTCTACGCAGCCGAGGTCAGCACGGCCGATGCCGCCTTGGGAGAGCTGCTCGACGGACTGGCCGCCCAAGGTCGAGACCCCATCGTGGCCCTGAGCTCCGACCACGGAGAGCACTTCGGAGAGGGCGGCCTGTACTACGAGCACGGCCCCCTGGCCGAAGACGCCGTGGTGCGCATTCCAATGGTGCTCGCCGGTCCCGGCGTAGGCCAGCACCGGGACAAGGGCGTGGCCCGCCTTGAAGATCTGGGTGTCACGATGCTCGTCGCGGCGGGGCTCTCCGGCGAGGGCCTGGATGGCGTGGACCTCTGGCCTCGTCTGCGAAAAGAGGTGGCTCCACTGAAAGACGCAGCCGCTTGGGTGCTCTCAGGGAGCGCCTTGCACAACGTGCTCACAGGCTTCCTTACGACCGGACGACAGGGCCGCCGGGTGTGCACCCATGGACCGCGCTGGAGCCGCTGTGGCAAGAAGCAGAGCTTCCGATTCTTTGACCACATCGCGGACCCGAACCTGAACAAAGCTGGAGAACCCAGCCCCTTTGACCGAGCCGATTTAGAGGCCCAGGCCGCTCAGTGGCCGCCGGAGAGTGCCCGAGAGCTGCTGGTTCGCTCCGCGAGCGCCTCATTGCGCGCCAAGCCCGTGGCCACGGGTGGACATCAGCGGCAAGGCGACGACACTCTGGGACCACAGCTGGATGCGCTGGCCGCCGAGCTTCAGGTGAAAGACTGGTCGTCGGTTCAGGACGAGAGCGTCTTGGAGGGGCTCAAAGCGATGGGGTATGTCGAGTAGGCGCGACAGAATCACAGCGGCCCCAGGCCGATGACCATGCGCCGCCGTAGATCTGCCAAGCCGTAGCTCAGCTCCGCCTCGATCACGGACTTCTCGGCGTCGGCCAGCTGGCCCTCGCGCAGCACCAGCCTAAAGACCTCGCTTCCGCCCAGCTCAAAGGCAGTGCGCTCCATGGAGAGTGCCTCCTGAGCAACGGCCAGGGCTTGACGCGCAATCACGACCCGATCCCAGCTGGCCTGGACGACGAGGTGGGCTTGCTGCAGGTCGGCTGCGAGCTGGTCCAGAGCGCCCTGACGCAAAAAGGCCACGCGCTCCAGCTCGGCACGGGCATAGCTCAGGCTTCCCCTCTCCTTTCGCATCAGAATCGGCACCTCCAGGGCCAGCCCACCGCTGACCTTGTCGGGCTCTACCTTGGCCTTGACGTCCACCTTGGGGAGGGCCTGGTTCTGGGCCCGGCGTAGCTCCGCGTCAGCCAGCTCCAGCACCAAGTCCAAGACGATGACATCGGGCCGCTGCTCCAGTTGGGTCATGTCCCAGGCCAGATCCAAGCGCGGCTCTCCCCATCCCCAAGCCTGCGGCAGCTGGTCCCGGGCAGGGGTCTGTGGTCGGCCTTGGGCATCTCGCCACCACAGAGACAGAGAGACCGCGGCGTTGTCCAGCTCCTGCTTGGCTTGGATGGACGAGCTCTTGCGCGAGAGCAAGGCGCGCTGGTTGTCGATCAAGTCCAGTCGAGAGCGCTGTCCGACCTCCAAGCCGCGCTCCAGAGCGCTGTTTCGCTGCACAGCCAATGCCAGCTGGCGCTCGGCCAGGTCCAGCTTTCGCCCGTAGGCCACCCACTTCCACCAGGTCTCCGCGGCTTTGCCACGTGACAGGAGAATATCCAGGTCCAACGTGGCCTGTTGGATGCCGAAGCGCAGGCGTGCCGAGACCAGCTCCAGGCGCGAATCGCCCCAGATCAGACCATCCAAGATGGGCACCGAGAGCTCAGCCGAGGGGGTGCCGTTGGCCACGCTCCCATCCCAGTTCAGGGCCATGGTGGGCCCCAGTGAGGTGGGCTGGACAAAGGAGAGGGATCCATCCTCTACACCAGGGACCCCATCCTCAGAGGCCCAGCTGCCCAAGATGTAGGGGTCATTGACCACACCAGCCGAGGTCACCTTGGCCGCAGCCTGGTCCACCTTCGCAGAGCTCGCACCCAGGTAAGGGAGGCGGGTGTCCACGCCCTCCATCAAGCGGTCCAAGGTCAGGCTCTGGGCCTGAACCAGTGAGCAAATCAGTAGAATCACTTCATCAGTCCTGGGTCACGTGGCTTTTTGGAGCTGGCCGGCTTGCCTCCCAAGGTGGGGGTGTCGGGGGGGAAGGAGTTGATGCGGCGCCAGACCTCCCAGCCCAGTCGGACCTCGCCCAAGAGCACAAAGCCCTTGGCCTTGACGCCCTGCCGCAAGACGGGCCAGGGGCGATCCCCCTGAACAGGAACCACGACCACTCGAAACTTTCCGCTGCTGCTTCTCGTGGCGTCGATGAGCGCGACACGGCCTGGATAGGTGCCGATGCCATCGCCGGGTGGACCCACCCACTGCAGTGCGGGAATGCCCTCGAAGACCACGCGCACCTGGTCGCCCACCTCTATCCACGGCAGGTCCCGCCCATCGGCGTAGATGGCAACCGCGCCCGCGTCGGTCTCGGGGACCAACTGAATCAGGTCGTCGCCAGCCTTGACTTGGCCACCGATGGGCGCGCCCTTCAGGGACAGGACCACCCCGTCGCGGGGAGCCAAGATGTCCTGGCTCTGCTGGTACGCCAGTTTGCCTTCGAGCGCGTTGTATTTGCCGTTGATCGAGGCGATCTTGACCAGGGTCTCGTCCCGCTCCGCCTCAGAGATGGCGATCTCCGCGTCCGTGGACGCCAGGGCCTTCTCCCGTGCCCGCTGGGTTGCTACGATCTCCAGGTCCAAGGCCTCGACCGTGGCCTGTTGCTTGGCCACGGAGAGCAAGGCCAGCTCCAAGTCCCGGTTGCTCGCGATGCCCTCGGCCTGAAGGAGCTGAATGCGATCCAGGTTCAGGTTGGCGGTGTCCAAAGTGGCCTTTTCACCCAGGGCCTTGCGGCGCAGCTCGGCGATCTTGGCGTTGTACTCCGCGTCGATCTGCTCGCGAGAAGCCCTCTTGGCGACCACACCCCGGTCCTTGGAGGCGACTTGTGCGGTAGCGGCGACGCGTTCTTCCCCCAGGTTGGCGAGCTGACGCTGCAAGCGGGGAACGCGCTCCGGGTCGTTGTCGCCCAGACGTAGGAGCAGGTCGCCCTTCCGGACCACACTGCCCTCGCTGACTTCCCAGCTGATGATCCGGCCGGAGATGGGTGCCTGTACGGCCTGCACCCGCTGGTCGGGAGAGAAAGCGACGACTTCTCCGCTTCCCACTGCAGACTGCTGCCAAGGCAAGAAGCCGGCGAAGAACAAAAAGACCGGCATGGCGAAGATGGTCCAGCGGGCCAGACGGCGGAGCACCGGTGGGGTCTGGATCAGCTCCCGGCGCATCATCGTACGGCGGCGGCGAAGGGTCTGAGGACGCTTGGCCACCACGTTGAGACGCGGAGGGATGGGCTTGGGCTGGGTGCCGTTGGTGTGGTCAGCTGGGAGCGACATTTTCGTTTCCAGGAAGCACGACCTTGCGGTCGAAGTTTGCCGCCAGGGCAGCGTCTTCGGTCAGTACGAGTACGGTGATCTCAAGGCGACTCAGAGCGCGAAAGACTCGGGTCTGCAGGTCCAATGGGAGGGCGTCGATCACGCAGTCAAAGACCACGATGCGGGGCTTGATGACCAGGACACGAGCAATCTGGAGCAAGGTGGATTGGGTGCCGCTCAGAGGTGCACCGCCGCTCCACAAGTCCGACTCCAGATCAGCCTTGAGCCCCTTGATGACCGTGTGCAAACCCACCCGCTCAATGGCGGACCAAGACTCGGCGTCGTGGGGACGCCGACCCAGTCCCAGGTTCTCCCGGACCGTTCCAGCGACGATGCCGCCTCGGCGGACCAGAAGGGCCGAGTCGCGCAGGTCTCCCAGCTCAAGGGGACGCCCGTCCACCTCCACCTGGCCAGCAGATGGATTGCGTACCCCGCAGACGATCTCTGCCAGGGTGCTCTTGCCGCTACCAGCAGGGCCAAGGAGCACCGTCCAGGAGCCGGCGGGCAGGTGAATGTTGATGTCTTTGAGCTGGGCGTTGCCCCAGGGATAGCTGTAGCTGACCTCGTCCAGGCGAACCTCGACCGGGCCGGTTCTCAGCTCGGTGGGCTCACGAACGGTGGGCAGATCGACCAGGCTGCCCAGCTTGTCCACTCCGGCGAGCAGGTCGTACCAAAGGTCAAGCTTGCCCACGACCTTCTCAAAACCAGCCAAGCTGCTCGCGACCACAAACTCAGCTGCCACGAGCTGGCCCAAGGTGAGCTCCCCTTCGAGCACCAGCCAGCCACACACAAAGAGCAGCCCGACACTGAGGAAGACCTGGATGCCCTGCATGCCCGCGAACTGCCGCAAGAACACGCGGAAGTGGTCGGAACGAGCCTGTAAGTAGCCGTGCAAGAGCTCATCGGCGCGGCGCTCAGCCAGCTCGGCCCCAGCCAACTGCAGCAGGACCGGATCTTGAGCGATCTCCTCGATCCAACCAGCCACCCGGTACTTGGCCTTGGACTCGTAGATCGCCGTTTTCTCACCCCCTCTCCCCAGCAAGGCCAGACCGACCAAGCTGAGCACCAGGAGCAGCGCCACCCCGAGCAGGAGGGGATGGTAGATGGCCAGAAGCAGCAAGCCGACGATGGCTTGGAGAGCCGCAGATACGCCCTCCAGGAGCAAGGAGTTGGCCGCCTTTTGCAGGGTCATCACGTCGAAGAAGCGGTTGACCAGCTCGGGGACGTGGGACTTCTCCAAGGCCTCGATGCGCACCCGGGGCAAGCGCGCGGTCAGGTCCTGCACCATGCGCACAAAGATGCGCCGCTGCAGGCGCTCAACCAGGACCCTCTGAGCGGTACGCAGCGAGGCCGCAAGGCCCAAAACCACGACCAGGGCGAGCGCCACGCCAACCACCGGCTGCACCGGAGCACCCAGCGCCAACCAACCAATGAGCCCCTGAATAGCGAGTGGCGTAGCCAAGGCCAAGACGCCCACGACCACCGAAAAACCAACCAGAGAACCAACCTCTTGGCGCTCCAGGCGGATCAGGGACCAGAGCCGCGAGAGAGGAGAGCGATCCCCACCCATCGGGCTGGCTGGCAGCAAGGGCTCCAGAGCGTAAAGGCTGGGTTTGGCAGCCAGATCCAGGCTATCTGAGCTTCTCCAATTCTCCCCAGTGCCATCGTCGCAGCGCACGCGGCCCAGCAACCAGTTGTCCACCAGCAGCGTGCGACCGTCGCTCCAGAACATGAGAACAGGCTCACCGGGCCGGGCCGAGGCCAGGGCACGCAAGGGCTCAACGCGGAGCAGCTCGGAGCGCACCCCGAGAGACTCCAGCGCCTCCAAAAAGGCCTCTGCCGATCCCTCTACTGCGGGGTCACCGTATCGCGCGAAGCCAGTGAGGCGGTCTTGGGCACCTCCATCCAACTCGAAAGCGTCCACGATTCGAGCAAGCAATCCTTGGGCAGCCATTTACGCTCCAATTAACGTGACTCATAAAACCGGATTCTAATTACACGACTTTGATGTCGTGTATTGTTCTCCGGTGAAATATGCCAAGGCGTCACCCGAATTGCGGCGATTTTCGCCGGACCAAAGCGACGGATTTAAGCTGCATCGAGCCAACGGATTTTGCCACTGGACGTGAGACAATAGAGCGGGATAAAGGTAAAGAATGCCCAAGCCCTTCTCCATCTTTCTCTTTCTGTCTCCGATATTAACAATTGGCGCTTGGTTCTTGATAGCCGCAACCTTGGCACCACCCCAGCCACTCTCCCTGGCTTGGAAGATCGGCCTGAGCCTGCTCTTCGGTGTCGTTCCCGCCGCCCTGATAGCGCTGTTCTGGACCATGGCCCGCGGCCTGTTTCTCCCAAAACCCCAGCTTGAGCTTCAAAATGGCGAGGTTTTAGTTGGTCACGCGGCCGCCAACCACCGCGTCGGAATGGAGATGAGAGGAGGACGGATCTTCGCTACCAGCCACGCACTCCACTTCCTGCCGCATCGCTTCAACGTGCAGCAGGACGCCGCCTCCATGCCCTGGGACCAAGTCAGGTTGGTGGACCTGATCCAGACTCCGATGGGCAGCAAGCTGACCCTGCACAATGCAGCCACTCAGATGGACATCAATTTGAACGCAAAATCCCTGACTCCGCAGGACTTTCGGGCTGTGGCGGCCTGTCGCGGCCAGAACCGCCTAACGGCACTCAGGGCCCTACGCTTCGCCGCCCCGGCGCCCGACCAGAAGGTGATGCGGGCCTGATCTCCGGCACTTGATGACCTGGGATCCCAGGCGGCTACTCCTCCCACGTCACCAGCTGTAGGTTGAGCAGGGCCACCGATTCGCTGGGCTCAGAGGCTGCCACGATTCCTCTGACCTCGCGAAAGAAGCTCCGTTGAAGCAGGCGAATCTGACCCAGATCCGCTCGGGAGACGGAGAAGAGGTTGTAGGAGAGGATGTCCCCTTCTCTGGGCTGTCCTACCCGATCCATGCCCACCATCAGCCAGTGCCGCTTTAGGCTGCGTCCCGCTTCGGGGTGGGCACGGGTGTCGATGGTCAGGGGCTGTCCGCTCACGTAGTGGCCGCCCTTTAGGTGGATCACGCCGGCCTTCTCAAGGCGGGTGACGCAGGACCGAACCCGTGCCTCTGGTAGGCCCAAAAAGCGCGCGAGCCAGCCCCCATCGTGCTCCTCCAAGGCCAGGTATCCCCGGGTTTCGATGGCCAGGAGCACCGGCAGAGCCCAGGGCTCCTCCAGGCCGACCTTTCGGGAGGCCGCAGCCCGGTCCACACGCTCTGCCAGAGCCGGAACCTCTCGCACGTCCACCAGCTCCGCGATCAGATCCTGAACCCGCCCAGTGAGCACATCGACCAGGTGCAGAAAGTCCGGCAACCTGGGACGGGTGCGGCCGGAGAGCCAACGCCCCAACGCGTGTCGCGAGACCCCACTGCGAGCGGCCAGATCCTGCAGGCTGGACTGTCCACGCAGCTCGTCCAACCACCGGGCCACACCCGCATCATCTGCCGTACCTATGGCCGGCGCGGAGGCGGCATGGAAGCGGATAAATGCGCCGCTCAGGTCCACCCCGACCATCTGGGCTGCCCGCAAAAACTCGCCTGCCGTGGGGAAGCGTCTGCCCTGCTCCCAGTCAGCGACCACGTTGCTGCGGTACTTGAGGCGGCGGGAGAAGGCGAGCTGACTGCGGCGCCCCCGCAGAGCACGAATGACCTGGCTGGAGATGGCTTGCATGCCCCATTTTTGCACATGACAAGTGTGTTGGTGCGCAGGGTTTGTGCGAGAGGGGCCTTGCCCCTCGCTCGCGTCAAGGTCATCTTCTCTTCATGATCCTTCTCCTCTTGGCCTGCGCCCCCCCGAATTCCGACACCGCCGTTGGCGCCATTCCCCCCTGGCAAGGCACCCAGATCGGAGAGGAGGGCGACTCCCCATGCGATGTGGAGAGCACCCTGTGGGAGGCCGAGGACCAAGCCCCAGAAGGCCTGAGCTTCACCCCTGCTGAGCTGCGCCTGCAGATCGCTGGCAGCTTTGAAGGCACCCTGGAGACCCTCTACCAAGGCAGCGAAGATCTGGAGCTCACCCTGACTCTGGACGGGCCGGTCTGGTGGGTCCAAGAACTGGACTGCGAGGATCAATGGCTAGAGCTGGAAGGAGAGATCAGCCTTCGAGCCGGAGAGCTGCTCCAGGTCGAAGGCCCCCTGCGCATGCGCTCGACTTGGTTGGGCTTGGAGCTCAGCGAGGGAGAGTGGAGCGGATCCCTCTCTCCAGGAGAGCTACCCGCCGACAGCAGCGCCCTGAGCCTGCTCATCTCCGGTCCTCTGTCCCCAAGCGAGGACAGCGCGCTAGAGTGGGTCATCCAGCGCCCCACACACCGGGAGGCCGCTCGCGCCGGAACCTGGCTGCTCAGCGACCAGCCTGCTCAATGAGTGGGCCCCGCATTTTTGCTCAGATAATTGTAGAACTGCACCCCTGTTCGTGCACTTCTGAGGTTGCCGCCCCCGCTGGGAGCGGCAATATTGAGGGTGGAGGTTGAATCATGACTAAGAAGCTTTCTTTTGCATTGATGCTCATGGGTGCCCTTGTGGCATGCGGCGAAGAAGAGGACACCGGCGATACCGCGGACACCGCGGACACCGGCACCGAGACCGGTGACGTGGACCTGAGCGTGCTGACCGACACCGAGTCCTGCTCGGATGTGTATTTGGCCAAAGTGGATCCGGCGGGAGCGCTGCTGCTCCACATCAGCTCGGGTGCCGAGATGACCGAGGCGGCCTACGACTCAGGGGTCACCGAGACCCTGAGCATCGACCTAGCCACCGACTCCGAGCGGGTGACCCTGAATGAGGGCATCGACTTGCATCGGCTGCCGTGCAACGACACGATGGAGGAGACCACCGAGGTCTTGAAGACCTGGAGCGCCAAGTCCGGGACCGTCGAGTTCAAGGTGACGAGCACCGGCGAGACCAGCGGCTATGAGTGGTATGCCGACGCCGAGGTCACACTGACGGACGTGGTCCTGGAGAGCCCCACTGGGGAGACCTTGAGCCTGCCGAACGAGACCATCAGCGGGAATGTGGGCTGGCTGCCCGGCTGAGAGGCCAGTTGTCCCCTTCGCCGAAGCCCGTTCAGCAGCGCTCGATCAGAGTCGCCACGCCCTGGCCTACCCCAACACACAGGGTGGCCAGGCCGCGGTCGGCTCCGGTGCGGTCCATCACGCCCATCAAGGTGGTGAGGATACGCGCGCCAGAGCAGCCCAAGGGGTGACCGAGCGCGATGGCGCCGCCGTGCTGGTTGACCAAGCTCTCATCTAGGCCCAGGGAGCGGATGACTGCGATGGACTGGGCGGCAAAGGCCTCGTTGAGCTCGATGGCCTGCAGGTCGGAGACGCTCCAGCCTGCAAGGGCCAGGGCTTTCTGGGTGGCAGGCACTGGACCAATGCCCATGCGGGTGGGATCCACGCCCGCGCTGGCCTTGGCGACGATTCGGAAGCGGGGCGTGAGCCCCAGCTCCTTGGCCATCTCTTCTGTCGCGACCAGCACGGCAGCGGAGCCATCGTTCAAGGTGGAGGAGTTGCCGGCGGTGACGCTGCCCCCCTTGCGGAAGGCGGCGCGCAGCTTGCCCAGGCGCTCCATGGATGTGCCGGACCTGGGTCCCTCGTCGGCGGATACAACCAGGGGATCCCCCCTGCGCTGGGGGATCTCAACGGCGAAGAGCTCTCCGTCAAACCACCCCTGCTCCTGGGCCTTGAGCGCCTTTTGGTGGCTGGCCAGGGAGAAGGCGTCCTGCTCTTCCCGGGAGATGCTGTGGTCGTCGACCAGGTTCTCCGCGGTGCAGCCCATAGCCTCTAAAGGAAACAGGGCTTCCATCTTGGGGTTCGGGAAGCGCCAGCCCAGGGTGGTATCAAAACCGGTGATGTTGCCGGCCTTGGGGGCGACCGGTCCACGGGGAAAGACGTAGGGGGAACGGGACATGTTCTCTACGCCGCCAGCGATGCACAGATCCATGTCTCCCACCTGCAGGGCCCGCGCGGCTTGGTTCACGGCCTCCAGGCCACTGGCGCAGAGCCGGTTCAAGGTCACACCAGGGACCGACTGGGGCAGGCCGGCCAACAGAGCCGCCATGCGCGCCACGTTGCGGTTGTCTTCGCCGGCCTGGTTTGCACAGCCAAAGAAGACCTCATCGACGCGGGCCGGGTCGATTCCCGTTCGCTTGAGTAGCTCCGCGATGGCCAGGGCACCCAGGTCATCGGCGCGCACACCGGCCAGGCCTCCCTGAAAGCGGCCAATGGGGGTACGTACAGCGTCCAGGATCACGGCGTTCTTCATGCAAGGCTCCAGTCCTGCACTCCCTAACTCCAGGCCCAGGAGATGACCTTGCTGCTGCTCGCCCTGAGCGCTTGTTTGCAACCGCAGCTGCAGGGCGACCCCGTGGCGGTCTTCCAGATCCGCAGCGGCGGGGAGACCGTGGGCCGGGCCTGGCTCTTCGACGCCCCCCAAGGGGAGCGCGTAATCTGGAGCGATGAGCGGGCCTGGGACCTGAGCGCGGAGCCCGGTGGCACCTTCCGGATCCTGGCCCGCAGCGGGGAGCAGGTGCAGCGGGGGCGCTACCGTTTGGACCAGCTGCCATGGGAAGACGGGCCTCTACTGCGGTACCAAGCCCCCCTTTTGCAGGCCCAGGCTAGGTCGGAGAGCGTGGAAGGTGTTGCAGTCTATGATCTCGCTTCAACACTCCTTCTCCACGACTCGAAGGGACTGGCTGCGGTGTACCGGCCCGGCATCCAGCTCCTGCGCGAGGACAGGCTGCCCGACTCTCAAGACCCCCTGCCAGAAGTGGTCGTGGCAGGCGTACAGAGAGCGACGGTGAACACCGCCCGAGGGGTCGTCGGCAGCCTGCACGGCCCCCTGGGTTTGAACGGCCTGCCGGGCGTGGTCTTGGACGCCGCCACCACCACGGCCACCGACGCCGACTTCTTGGCCCTGGAGGGATGGCTGATCTTGCGCAGCCCCAGTGCAGATCCCCAACCCTTCGCCGCCTTGTCCCTTTCCTGTGCGCCCTTGGTGCTTGCCGGCCCGCCCCCAAGCCCCGATGCGGTGCGATTCGCGCTCTCTACCCGCGGTTGTCCAGCTCCCATTCTGCAGGAGACAGCCGAGTAACGGTCCGGCAACGCCCCTTTCTATGCGTTGCGCCCACGCGCCAGAGGGGTCAAAGCCTCTCAGACCCCAGGAGCGTCTCCGTGCTGCACCCCTAGTCCGTGAACTACCGCACCAACCTGGACCAAGGCGCTCTACGCGAGCTGAGCCTGGCCCACACCCCGGCCATCTCCAAGACCGCCGTGGGCAACCTGTGCAAGGTCGCGCGGAACAAGGCACGCAAGGCTGCGTTCACCTTCATCATCAGCGAGGGCCCAGCCGAAGACTACTCCCACAAGCTGATCTCCAAAGCCGAAGCCCAGCCCCTGATCGATGCTCAGCGGGCCTACATTCAGGCCAAGGGCGAGCTCTTGGAGCTTCAGGCCTACGCGTACGGGAACCCCCGCGTGTGGGATCGATGAAGGGTTCCAACCGGCTCCTATGGATGTACCGATGTGACATCACCCGATGGAGTTTTCATGCGCTTGCCTGCCCTTGTCGCCCTCTTTTCCCTCTCCGGCTGTGCACTGCTCGAAGGCAATGACGTGTGCCCACAGGAAGACCCGGCCCTACACATCGGCCAGACCCCTACTTCCCTGGACGAGGACTGCCGCTGCCTGGCGACCTTCGGGGCCTCGACGAACTACCCCCTCGAGTGCCAGGACTCGGGCTCGGCCTTGGCAAATGGGGCGGAGTTCGGGGAGGGCCCCAAGCTCTGGGAGATGGGCGCCCGCATCCGCGGTGGCGACCTGTGGGAAGACCGCGGCGAGATCATCACCGCGGTGAGCAATGGCTCAAACCAGACCGGCTTTGTCTTGGCGCTGGACATCGAGACCGGTGACCGCCGCATTGTCAGTGGTGCCTACCTGGACAGCGCAACGGGAATCACCGAGGTCGGGAGCGGTGGGTTCTGGCTCGAGCCCAGCTACGCGCTGCGCGGCCCCGACGACATGCTCTACGTCTACGCCAACGGAACCCGCTACGACGACGCGATCTCCGGCCAGGACGTGATCAATGAGATCTGGCGCGTGGACCCGGACAGCGGGGACCGCGAGCTGGTCTGGCAACACAAGCTCAAGAACCCGGACCCCAGTAGTCCCTACGGAATCTGCGAGAATGGCGTCCTGGACAACCAACGGCCCCTGCAGCTCATGCTGGAGGGCGGCGCCTTTGAGGTAGCCGAAGATGGGGCCTTCTTCATCGGCAACATCCGCAACGGCAGCCCAATGCCAGGCGTGGGCTTCATCGAGATCTCGGCCGACGGCAGCAGCTGCCGCGTTGTCTCAATGAACCAGGGCCTGGCGGGCAACGAGTACGAAAACGGTGTCGGAGGCGGCATGGATTTTGGGCTGGCCGTGGAGACCATCAACCACGTCAACGGTGAGCTGCTGGTCATGGACAACAACAACCTGCTGCGCGTCGACCGCGAGACCGGCGACCGAGAAAGGCTAATGACGGTGGGCTGGCCCGGCGTCCTGCAGTGGGACGAGAGCCGCTCGCTCTACCACTTGACCAACATCGAGCCACCCTACGTCGCTGGCGGCGTGCTCGCGACGGTCGACGTAGACGCCGAGCAGGCCTGGATGTGGTCCCGTTGCTCCAACATCGACGAGGACCACCCCTTCGCAGAGGCCTGCGTCGAAGGCGGCAACGCCAGCAATATTCTGAACAACAATCAGGGCTGGGTGCTGCCCGATGGCGAACACATCATCACCGTCAACAACCGCGACAGCTTCGCCATTGTAGACATGGACACGGCGGTTCTGAACCACTTCTCGCTCTAAGGTTCCGACTGCTTCGAACGCAAGCTCTGGCCGCACCAAGGTCTACCGGAATTGCGTCGCTCGTATAGAGACTGACCACCGCGTATTCCTTGGGCCACAGGTCCTGGCCCCCGCCACCATGGAGGCCACAAACGGAGCCTGACATTCCCTCTGCCCCCTTGATTTTGTGGCTACGACGTGACCTGCGCTTGGGCGACCACCCGGCGCTTCACGCTGCACTTCAGACCGGCAGACCGATCATTCCGGTGTTCATCTTGGATCCGGAGTTCACCGAGATGGGGGCTGCGCCCAAGTGGCGACTGGAGCAAGCACTGGCCTCGTTTGCGGAGCGCTTGGAGGGAGTAGGCTCCAGGCTGATCCTGCGCGCTGGGGATGCGCTCTCCGTGCTGCAAGATCTGCTGGAGAGCACCGGCGCCCAGGCCGTTCACTGGTCCAGGCAGTACACGCCCCAGGGAATTGAGCGGGACAAGAAGATCAAGGCCACCCTGAAGGCCCAGGGAGTCCAGGCAGCTTCCTTCACGGGCTTTGTGCTCTTTGAGCCGTGGACCGTAGAGACTGGTACTGGGGGGCCCTACAAGGTGTTCACTCCATTCTGGAGGAAGGTTCGAGAGCGTAGTTTGAACGAAGTTCTTCCCGCACCCGAATCCCTGCTTGCTCCCAGTTCTTGGCCTAAGAGCGAGGCGCTCCCCGACTGGAAGCTGAGCGCGGCCATGAACCGTGGGGCGGCCATCATCGCCAAGCATGCCTCCATCGGCGAGGCCAGAGCGTTGCAGCGTCTGCACGGATTCTTAGCGGAGCGCTGCGCGGACTACCCCACCGACCGGGACCGCCCCGACCGCGACGGGACCAGCGGCTTGGCTGAGCACCTGACCTACGGCGAGATCTCTACACGCACCATCTGGCACGCCGGACGAGAGGCGATGGCCCAAGGCAATCCGGGGGCCGAGGCCTTTGTCAGACAGCTGGTCTGGCGGGACTTTGCTTGGCATCTGGCCTTCAACACC
>JBLHMA010000034.1:0-21642 GCA_047621545.1 Cognaticolwellia sp.
CCGGCGGCGGGCACTATTCAGCGGTGTTTTTCGGGGGGAGCACCCCCCGGTCCTTCGGCCCCCCCGGGTAGCGAGGTTGAGCCCGCCTTTGGCGGGCCGGTTTCCCTTTTTGAGCGCGGTGTTTTTCGGGGGGAGCACCCCCCGGTCCTTGGGTCTCGCGGTGTTTTTCGGGGGGAGCACCCCGCGCCCGTTGCTGGCGGGGCGCTGCCTTTTCGGACGGTCACAACGCGAGGTTTTAAACGGAATCCTGGGTGCTGCCCCACGGACTCGAAGAGTCCCTCTCCACCGAAACGATCCAAGCCCGCCACAGCACTTGGGGAGGGCGGCTAGCCACCGACCACGTCTCCAGGAGGCCCAGTAGTCTCCAGGAGGCCCAGTAGTGAGCGGGGTAAGCGGTACACCCTCGATCAGGCAGACTGATCACTTGCGAGGCCTGCGCTCGCGCGCCTCCGCTGTCCGGACCAGCACGAGCCCGTCTGCGGAGCGCCAAGCCCGCTCAAGCCTCACCCCCATCACTCCCGGCGCGGCCGAGCGCTTCGACCAGCAGGCTCCTCACCCTCCCTACCGGGCACAATGGCCTCGGCTGCGGTAGAAAGTGGCACCAGCGACAAGAGGAAGACCCTGTGAAGAGTGAGCGCACCCTACGTGAGGAGATGATCCGCTTCTCCCACCTCTGCTATGAGCGACACTTGCTGGTGGCCATGGACGGCAACCTGTCCTGTGTGCTGCCCAACGGCGACATCCTGTGCACCCAGGCGGGCTGCCACAAGGGGATGATCACCGACGAGCAACTGGTGGTCATCGACCGGCAGGGCAACAAGGTGCGGGGCCGGGGGAACCCGACCTCTGAGATGGCCATGCACCTGGCCTGCTACCAGGAGCGGCCGGACTGCAGGGCGGTGATTCACGCGCACCCGCCCCTGGCAATCGCCTTCACCATCGCGGATCAATCCCTGGCGCAGTGTGTGCTGCCCGAGGTGGTGCTGACCCTGGGAACGGTGCCGACGGTGGACTACGCGACCACGGGCACCAAGGGGCTGGCGGACGCTCTGCGGCCCTATGTACGCAAGCACGACGCGGTGCTCATGGACCGGCACGGAGCGGTGGCCTTGGGGACCTCGCTCTTGGACGCCTTCTGCAAGCTGGAGACCCTAGAGCACACCGCCAAGATCACGGCCACAGCGCGCTCCTTGGGTGGGATCAAGACCCTCCCTCCCGCTGAAGCTGTGGCTCTGCGCTCCATGGGTTTGAAGCGCTACGGTGGCCCGCCAAGTGCGGTCGCCCTCGCCGACTCACCCGGTGCTGACCTGCCCCAAGCCTGCTTGGTGTGCGACGGCTGCAGCGACCCCAGTCACCAGGGCTTGGCTGCGGCCTCCGGAATCAGCGCAGTGCGCGTGAAGGGACCGGGCATGGACGAAGTGCGCCAGGTCGTGATGGAAGAGGTGCTCGCTGCACTGAAGGCGGGCGCATGATCCTGGCGCTGCTGACTGCGTGTGCAGGGCTGACGATCAACGACGTGACCACCGGCGAGACCCAGGCCTACCCTGAGCTCAAGTCTATGCGCTTCCCCGAGCCCACCCAAGCCGTGTTCGACCGCGCGGAGGCGGTGGCTTTGGCCATGCCGGGGTGGCAGAATTGCACGATCCCGGAGCCCTTTCTTCTGACCTGCGAGGCGGTGACGCCGAAGATGGGTTTCATCGATGATGTGAGCATCTGGGTGGCGCCGGAAGGACCGGGCATGAGCGTGCTCAAGATGCGCAGCGCTAGCCGTCAGGGCAAGGGTGACCTGGGGGCCAACGCCAAACGCATTCAGGCCTATCAGGAAGCTTTCGCCGCCTATAGGTCTGATGCTCCCCCAGATGTGCTCCCGGAACCCGCCCAGTAGGCGTTCCGGTGCGCATTTTTGCGGCCACCTGAGCGGCCAAAGTTCACGGCCACGTCTACAGCGGCGCTTCCCGGCTGATGCGGGTCAAGGTCAGCTCGCCTTCGATGTCGGCAAAGCCAGCCAGGTCGCCGCTAAAGGAACCGTTGAGCTCGCCCTCCTCGGAGACGTCGCCCTCCAAGCCCAGGGGCACCTCAAAGCCGAAGAGATCCAGCGCGAGTTCCCCTTCCAGGTCGCCGCGGTCGTTCTGGGCGCCGATGATGTACTCGCCATCAATGTCGATACCCTGGATGCTGAGGAAGCAGTTGGCGGCGCCGGCTACGACCTCCCCCGTAGCGTCGATGGTCAGAGTGGCCGCTCCGGAGCACGCGGTGGAGAGCTGGTCGGTGATCAGGTCGACCACCACGTTGCCGGTGTAGGTGCCGGCGTAGACGCTCTGCACCAGGACACCGCCCACGGTCGAGGAGACCCGGTCGCCATTGGGCAGAATGGCCTTGGCCTGGAGATCGTGAACGCCGATGGGCAGGATGTCTTCGAACTCGGACCCCGAGGGGTTCCAGTCGCTCGCGACGCTGCTCTTCCAGGTGATCTCGTCGAAGTCGAGGATCTCTCCTTCGGCGTTCTCTAAGTAGGCGCTGAAGGTGGTCCCGTCTTCCAGGGGCACAAAGCTGGCGGAGAGCGGGGAGGTCACGATGAGCTCAGCTTGGCTCCAGTCGATCTCTTCGAGTTCCTCGACGTCTTCCCCGGGGGTTTCGGTCCCGTCGAGCACCAAGTAGTCGTTGCCGCAAGCGAGCAGGGCGAGGATAAGCATGGGGTCTCCGTGGCGCGTCAAAGGGCCGCGTACATTGTAGTCAGTCTCTGGGTAGCTTGGCGAGTGCTGCAGCCATCTCGTGAAAGGGGATGGTGTCCTGGGCCAGGAAAAGGGTACACAGGCCTGCGATAGGCTCGGTGTTGTATGGAATCAAGGCCAGGTCGGCCTCCACCTGGAGCGGGGGCCACTGCTCAACAATGTGCAGGGTCTTGCAGCGAAGCACATCAGCCGCGTGGGCTCTGACTGTCGCTTTGGGACTGTGCACCAGGAGGCGGGCATCGGCCAGAAGCTCGCCGGAGCGAACCAAGGGCCCAGGGAGCTCGGCCGGTAGACGTAGGCGCACGTGTACACCCTCGGCGTCGCCCTCGATGCTCAGCTCGCCCTGGAGGCGGGCGACCAGCTCGCGGCCAAAGGCTAGGCCCAGCTGCGTGCGGGCCAGCTCCACGCTGTCCTCGTCTGCGCCGAGGGGGGCAGAATCGTGAAGATGCAGTTCAACCCAGGGCGAGCGCAAAGAACTGCGGATGGCCAAGGAGCGCTTCGAGGACGAGACCGGTCGCTTGAGCAGGGCGGATAGAAGGCTGGAGAGCAGGCTGGCCAGTCGAGCGGGGCTGGCGTGGACGGGCGGTGCGCGATCGATCTCGACGCTGACCTGAAGTGCTTGGAGGTCTTTGCGGGCCAAGCCCAGGACCCGCTGGAGCAAGCGCCGTAGGTCCAGGTCGCGCTCGGCTTGATCGGTGGGGCCATAGGACTTGATGTCGTTGACCAGGTTGTTGATGCGCGCCATGCCCTCCTGGCACTCGTCGATCAGCCCATCAAGCTCGGCCAAGCCTTCGGGCCAGTTGGCTTGGCGCTTGAAGGCCTGGAGGTGGGCGGGGTTACCGTGTAGCATGGCAAGATCCACACCGTAGGAGAGCAAGGGCTGGAGGTCTTGAATGCAAGCGCGCGTCTCCTCCAGGTTGGCCATTACAAAGGTCGCCGGGTTCAAGATCTCGTGGGCCAGGCCCCACGACAGGCGTCCGATCAGCTCGAGGCGTTCTTGCTCCAACGCTTGGGCGTGATTCAGGACCAGTAGGCCGAGAGCTTTTGGCTGGCTCATGGACTGGGAGAGGGCGGCCTGACAGGCGCTCCATGCCAGTGTCTTGGGCACCACGTCCACCGCGCCGGCCCGCATGCAGGCCACGGCTTGGGCCACGCTGGGCTGATCTGCGCAGACCACGACCGGAAGGGTGCTGCCAACCAGGAGCGCAGGGAGCTCTGGGGCTTGTTGGTGGGCCAGCACGCAGTCAGCGTGGGGCAGGGCCAACACCAACTCCTCTAGAGAGCTGCTTCGGCTTAGTGAACCCACGCCGGGCCAAGTTGCTGGTGCCACGTTGGGCGCGCAGAGCTCTATCAGATGCATCATCCGCCTCGGTCCGTGGCGATGTTATCAGCGGAGTAGAGCATTCGGAGCGTGAGATGGCGGTCGTTGAGGTTCAGGGCTTGGAGAAGCGCTACGGCGACCACGCTGCATTGGGAGGTGTGAGCTTTGAGATACACGCCGGCGAGGTAGTCGGATTTCTGGGACCCAATGGTGCAGGCAAGTCCACGACGATGAAGATCCTCACCGGGTTCATCACGGCCACCGCCGGATCTGCGACTGTCGCCGGAGTAGATGTGCTGGAGGACCCTGTCCGAGCTCGGGCGCACTTGGGCTACCTGCCCGAGGCGAGTCCGGTCTACCCGGACATGCGGGTTGTGGAGTACTTGGAGTTTGTCTCCAACGTTCGCGGCTTGGCGGCTGCAGAGGGCGCCGCTGCGGTGGAGCGAGCGGTCCAACGCTGCGGCTTGAATGAGCGGCGTCAGCAGGTCATTGGCACCTTGTCCAAGGGCTTTAAGCAGCGCGTTGGCATTGCCCAGGCCATCCTGCATGACCCGGACATCTTGATCTTGGACGAGCCGACCTCGGGCTTGGACCCCAATCAGATCATGGACATTCGGGCGTTGATTCGCGAGATCGGCGCCAAGAAGACGGTCATCCTGAGCACCCACATCCTGGGAGAAGTCCAGGCCACCTGCGACCGGGTGTTGATCATTAACGAGGGGCTGATCGTCGCCGATGGCCCCACGGAAGAGGTGACCCGCGCTACCTCTGGGGACTTGGTCCACTTGAGCTTGGCCCCCGGTAAGGTGGTGCAAGAGCCCGCCCGCATCATCCGAGAGATCTCGGAGATTGCTGGGGTAGAGAGCGTTCGACACCTGGCCGGTCACGCCGAGGTCGAAGGCCAGATCGATCTGCAGATCCACGGCCAAGGGGAGCTGCGTCCTGAGCTCTTTCACACCGCTGTGCGGCTGGGATGCGTGATTCTGGAGCTGCGCCAAGAGCGCCGGAACTTGGAAGAGGTCTTTAGGCAGCTGACGCGCGCCTGAGCGCTAGGCGGCGGTTTTCAGTGGGCAGGCGTTGGGTTTCAGATGATCGCATCAAGGTCCATGCCACGGGCTTGGGCCACGATCCGTTTCATCTTGTCGGTGTTTAGACCTAGGAGGCGGCGAGCAGAGTTGACCTCTACCTTGTCTTCCTGGAGTTGGATGCCGTCTGGCCCGCGCAGGCCAAGGTCCAGGTGCTCCGCGACGGCGCCGCTCATCAGAATGGTGGCGATTGTGTGATTGGCTACTTTGGCCACGTGTACATGATGGTGATGGCGGATCAGCGACACGATTTCGCCCGGCAGGTTCCAGGTTTTCGCCACACTTGCACCGATGCTCTCGTGGGACTCCTGGGCAGCCCGCCATGCCGTGGAGAGCGTTGGAGGGGTCTCGCCGCGTGGGAGCTGCGCGAGCAGCATGAGGGAGGTTGCCATTCCCAAGTCACCGAGCAGCGCGGCCATGCTCGCTTGAGTGCTTGGATCGTTGCTCTGCCTGTTGACCGCTTTGCATAGGCTGGAACGCACTTGGGCAAAGCGCATGATTTCCCGGACTTGTGGCTCGAATCCGGGCGCGTGAAAGACCCTCATCCGCATGCTGATCAACAGCACCAAGTCCCGCAGTCCGTTGTTGCCCAGGCGCACGGCTGCTGCCTTGAGACTGTCGACCTGGCGCAGGCCGTAGGCCGGACTGCGCGCTTGAGCCAAGAGCTGGGCCGCGAGGGTGGCGTCAGTCTCAATTACGGCTAGGATCTCCGCGGCTTTGACACCGGGGTCGTTGGTTAGACGAATGACCTGTAGTGCCGCTTTGGGCAGGATTGGTAGTTTGACTCGTGAGCTGGTAAGTGCCTTTCCGATTCGGTCGACGCACTCGGCGACCGGATCAACGATCGTCACAATGCCCATGCCGTAGTTAGGGTCCTTCTTGGTGCGCATGTCACCTCCGTACAGCAATGATCGGCTTGGAGCGGACTTTGCAGTAGGTCAAGTGCGCTTGGGATGAACGATTTCTGCGCGGGTCCAATGGCGGCTGAACTTGGACGTGGTCTTTCGTCGGTTGACCCGGTCTTAGGGTCAATTGATCGCATCCAGTTCCATGAGTCGGGCCCGGGCGACGATGCGCTTCATTTTGTCGGTGTTTAGCCCCAGTAGGCGTCGGGCACCGTTGACTTCGCTCTTCTGTTCGCGGAACTGGACGCCGTCCGGTCCGCGCAGGCCAATGTTCAGGTGCTCGGCCACAACGCTTGCCACCAAGAGGGTGCCGATGGTGGGGTTGGCCACGTTGGCGATGTGTAGGTGATGCTGATTTCGGATCACCCAGACGATCTCCCCGGGTAGGCCCCAGGACTTGGCGACTTGGGCGCCGATTCTCTCTTGGGACTCTCGAGCCGCCTCCCACGCTGTGGCTAAGGGCGGGGAAGTTTGACCTCGAGGAACCTGCGCCAGCAACATCAGGGCAGTAGCCATGCCCAGGTCGGCCAGCAGCGCACACATGCTGGCTTGGGTTTGGGGAATGCGACTGTGGTCGTTGATGGCGTGGCAGAGGTTGGAGCGGACTTGGGCAAAGCGCATCAGCTCGTTGACTTGGGGCTCGAATCCTGGGGCCCTGAACACCGTCATGCGCATGCTGATCTGCAAGACCAGGTCCCGCAGACCGTTGATTCCCATGCGGACGGAGGCCTCTCTCAGGCTTGCCACTGGGCGAATACCGTATACCGGGCTGCGTGCACGCGCTAGGAGGCGCGCTGCCAGGGTGGCGTCTGTCTCGAGCACAGAGAGGATCTCGGTGGCGTTAACCTGCGGATTGTGGGACAGGCGCAGCACCTCCAGCGCGGCCTTGGGGAGGGTAGGAAGCTGAACGTTGGGACTGACGAAGATCCGCTCTAGGCGTTCCACGCAGTTCGAGACAGGATCGTCGATCTTCACCACGCCCAGGCCGTAGTTGGCGTACATATTGGTGCCCATGTCACCTCCCTACAAGACAGTCGGCTTAGATGGGGCTCCGCATTAGGTCAACTGCGCCCGGGATGGTGGCGAGGATCAATGGGAGTGCCATTCCAGCGATATGCACGGTGGTGCTCTGCCTCCTCAGAACGCCCAAGGCCAAGACGCTGCAGGCGATGAGCGGCAAGAAGGCCAGGGCCTCCGCGTAGGCACAGGCTCCAGCGAGTACGGCCATCAGGGCCAGCAGGGCGCCCCGATTCAGGGCTGGGTGGCCTCTGAGGCAGAGCGAGATCCCACCGATGACGCCTGCTTCAATGCCCATGAGTAAGGAGCAGTTCAGGGCGATCACGATCCCCACTCCAATCCCTAAAATAGGGACGACCCAGGGACGTTGGGAGCGCTCGACCAGGGTGTCGGCTCCCACCAGCGCGACGACCGTTAAGACGACAATCGCGGTGTTTTCCCACAGCGCTGAGCGGCCCCACAGGCTCTGCAAGCCAAAGCCCAGACCGACCACCGCTGCTAAAACCAAAGCAGCCACCGCCCAGCGCTTTGGAACCAGGATGGGCAGCAGAAGCAGGGGTGTGAGCAGCATCCTGTGGTCCAAGGCACTGTGAGGGGGAATGCTGGGGAGCCCAAGGAGGATTCCCCCAGCCACAACCCAACCTAGCCACCCGCTTAAAGCAATGGCCCGGTTCCCCAAGCGGGGCCCGGCCACCCACAGGGCGATGGCCAAGGGCAGCAGCAGAAGGGTCCAAGGCATCAGAGCTTCTTCTTGGTTCCTTCGATGGCGATGGTCATGGCGATCGTGTCGCCGATTCCGTCCTCGTTGAAGAACCCAAAGTCTGAGCGCTCCACAGAGAAGGCGGTCTCAAATCCGTAGCGATAGCCGCCCCATGGATCTTTGCCTTCGCCGGCCTTGGTCACTTCCACGGTGATGGGCTTGGTCACGCCGTGCAGGGTGAGCTCACCGGTTGCGGTCCACTTGCCTTCGCCGGCGGCCTTGATCTCGGTGGCCTTGAAGGTGACGGTCTGGAACTCGCCAGCGTTCAGGAAGTCGGGGCTCCGCAGGTGCTTGTCCCGCTTCTCGTTGTGGGTGTCCACCGACTCGGCTTTGACGGTGATGTTGATGGCCGTGGGGTTGCCCTGCTCGTCCACCTCAAAGGTGCCGTCGAACTCGTTGAAGCGGCCCCAGGTGTAGCCAGCGCCGAAGTGGTGCGCCTTGAAGAGAACTGCGGAGTGCGCTGCGTCGATCTTGTAGTCGTCAGCGGCAAAGGCCACTGAAGGCAGAAGCATGGCGGGCAGAAGAAGTGCGGTGAGTGTAGAAGCGGCAATGAGACGGCGCATGAGGCCTCCTGTTTGTTTCGGTGGTGATGATAATCACAGACGCCGGGTATGTATTCCACTAAATATGGAACAATCCATTCCGGGGCATGTAGACTTGCCGAATGGAAGGAATGGTTGAAGCGCTGATCGTCTTTGCCATCTTCGGCGCTGTTTTCGGCTCGCCGGTGGCTGCGATTGCGGTCGTGCTGCGTCATCGCCGCCAGATGAAAGAGCTCGATATCCGGCAGATAGAAGCGCAGACCAAGCTCGTGCAGATCCAGGCCCAAGGCGAGCTGCCTGAGTACATCGACCGGGAAGACCCCTACGCTGTGGCGGCGTACCGTCGGGCACGAGAAGAGACCCTTGGCGCCTCGGCCAAGCACGCTGCGGCCAGCCAGATGGGCAAACAGCTCTAAGAGACCCTCACTCCCCGGAGTCTATGCTCAGCAGGGCGTCTTTTAGGGCGTCATAGTCGCTGTTCTGACCCAGGTCGTGCACGGTGAGGTTGAACACGCCGACCACTGCGCCTTGTGGATCTACCAGGACTACGTCTCGGTAGGACACACCCCACTGAGACCAGACCGCCTGCTCCTCGGTGTCCTGCAACCAAGGTAGGTCCCGGCCCTCGGTGAAGGTCTCGTTGCTCCCTTCCTTGCCGACCTCGTTCACGCCGATGATGGCAATGGAGGCGGGAAGCTCAGCTTGCATCTGGTCCAGGTAGCCAAACTGGCTACTGCAGTAGGGTCACGTGGCATGACCGAAGTACCAGGCTGAGACGCGTTCCAAGTACTGGGAAGGTCCAACAAAGCTCCCAAAGCTGGCGCTGGTGGTGTTTACGTCCTCCAGCTCAAAATCGGGCACAACTGCGTCCTCACCCAGCACGGACGTACCCAGCGTAGCGAGGGGGTCGGAGTCGGGGGCGGCACAGGCCAAGGCGAGTAGAAGCATGTGGGTCTCTTAGTCCAGCGCGTCGTAGAAGTCTTTGAGCAGTGTGGCATCCCAGCTCTCGTTTGGACCGTGGCCCATGCCCTCGACAACGTGGAGGGTGCTCTCCAGGCCCAGGCCTTCCATGCGGGTCTGGGCATCGCGCGCGGCATCCACCCAGCCGCTGTCATCTGAGCCTGCGATGTGGTGCACCGGGACGCACTCCAGAGATGCTATGAGATCCTCGTCTGTCTCCTCCCCGAAGGTACCTGGAAGACCGGTCAAACTCCGAAAGGGCGCCGGAGTTTCTACGGCAAGTGGGTAGGCGACGCGGCCCCCCGAGGAGTGGCCGATCAGGTGGACCTGGCTGCTGTCGTGGTCAAAGCACCCTTGGAAGGCCGCCAGACTGTCCAGGGCTACCTGGCCGCGATCGCTGCCCGACCCGCTGGTGTGGGGGACGATGACCCAGTACTCCTGCAGGCCGGGCATCATGGACAGCCACTGGAAGTAGTTGTTCTTGGCGCTCCCTACGTCCGCTGGGCCGCCCGGCAGAAAGATCAGCACAGGTAGAATCTGCGTGGGATCTTCGGGCACGCTGAGCAGGTAGCCGCCGTTGGCGCCATCGATCTCCAACAGCCCCTCTTCCAGCTCTGGACAGCTGTCCACGGGCTCGGTGGCCAGGGGCACGGGGGCTGGGCAGCCCTCATCGGTCACGCTGGTGTCACCCCCGGTCTCTTGGGTGTCGTTGGGGTCGGCGTCGCCGCCGGCACAGGCCAGTAGTAGAAGCAGCATGTTCAAGGTTTAGCACCAGGGGTTAGCCTTCGCAGGTGAAACGCCTGATCCCCTTGCTTCCTTGGCTGTTCGCACCCCTGGTGCAGCTCCCCTTTGCGTATGAAGCGGTGGTACCGCCAGAGGGTTGGCGAGTGCTGGTGGAGTTTGCAGTCTTTTTAGGACTGGGGCTCGTTCAGCTGCGCTTTGCTCCAGAGGGATTCGCTCGTTCACCGCTGGCGCCAGCGGCTCTGTTGTTGCTGGGCGCTGGTTGGCTGCATTTGCCCGGCGGCCTGGTGATGGCCTTTGCGGCGGTGGTGGGCTTGGTGCTCTTGGGTGTGGTCGCGCTGCGCGTCTTGGAGCCGATCTCCAGCTGGTGGGTGGGCCTTCTGGCGCTCTTCCCCGCGGTGTTGGGGCAGCGCTTGGTGGTGCTCTCCGGCAGCTATGTGGGTGACCCGGTTGGGGAGCTGAGCAAGGAGCTGCGTGGTTTTGTGACCCCCCGCCCTTCCGCAACCAGCCAGGGTCCGCTGATCCTCTTGGTCACCGTAGACACCCTACGGTGGGACAAGGCCCAGGAGATGGAGAGTGTTCAGCGCATCGCACAGGGTGGGGGATACTGGCCGCGCGCGATGGCGACTTCGAGCTGGACGCTTCCCAGTTTGGCCTCGTTGATGACGGGCTTGCCACCCGGGGAACACGGGGCTGGAGCTTCCGGCTTGGGGTACCAGTCGGTCAACGCCGGGATCCCGCTCTTGGCTGAGGAGTTGCAGGCTCACGGCTACGCTACGGCCGCCTTTGGGGCGAATCCCTTTGCCTCCAGTTCGACGGGCTTGGAGCGGGGGTTTGATACTTTCTTACATGTTAATGAGCGGGCTGCTCACCGCCTGACTTTTGGCGGACGGCCAGTTCACGCAGACAACTACTGGGCTGGAGAGGGCCTGGTGGATCGGGCGGTGGACTACCTGGAGGACGCCCCTGAGCAGGGCACCTTTGTGTGGATTCACCTGCTGGATGTGCACCTGCCCCATCGTCACGCCGCGATGGAGAGTTCGGTCTTGGGCTGGCGCCGCTCGGACTACTTGAACGCGGGCATCGTCAGTCCCCAACACCGCGCGGACACCCTCGCTGGCTACGGGTCGGAGGTCGACTATGTGGATCGACAGGTCTTGCGCTTGCTGGACGCGCTGGCCGAGCGGGGTTTGGAGGAGGAGGCGGTGATCCTCTTCACGGCAGATCACGGCGAGGAACTCTGGGACCACGGCGACTTTGAACATGGGCATTCTCACGCCGGCGAGGTCATTGATGTGGCTTTGGCCCTGCGGCATCCTGGCTTTGTGGACACCGGAGAGGGCGTGGCCAGCTTAGTCGACGTCGCGCCGACTCTGCGTGCTGCTGCTGGCTTGCCGGCGCTTGGGATCGACTTGGCCTTTGGAGTGCCCGCCGAGCGCATCGCGGTCGCCGTTGGAAACAAGTATGTGGCCCACGCTGCCAGCGCGCGTCAGGGAACCCGGAGGATGGTCCAACCGGCCCAGGGACAGGCCTGGTGGGTGGATCTGGCAGTAGATCCCAAGGGATTGGACCGACGGACGCCGCTGGCAACGGACCCCTTGCTGGTCGCTTTGGGTCAAGTTCGTCTGGACGAAGGCGGGCAGCCCGCGGAGGTCGATCTGGAGGCGCTTCGAGCGCTCGGGTATGTCGAGTAGGTATCTCGCAGTTTGGTCGCGGGGTCTATGACCGGCCTGCCGTCACAAGATCTCCCCTCCTCGAAAGCGCCATCTGGGGAGGAGGACCTGTATTGGGCCCTGAAGGACGAGAAAGATCGCGCCCCATACGGACAGGTAGTGAATCGGAAACAGTGGCAGGAACAAGGGGTTCAACAGCGCAAAGCCGCCACACCAGCCGAACAGCGCAACGAAGGACAGACCGCCTTCGGCGACCCCGGCCCAGAGTTGGGCGTGGACGGGCCAGTCGTGGTCCCAGCGTTGCTGTTGTATGCGGTCGTAAACGACATCCATTCCCAGGCCAATCAAAAGGATGATTGCGAGCATGACCAGGGGCAACGGGGCGCTCAGTGGATTGAGAAATACCGCCAGGAGGCAAAAGGGTAGCGTAATCGGCACGCCGATAATGAAAAACAGGAGGGTGCGTGTCTGCCAGCGACCGACGAGCGTTGGGGTCATGGGGTCCCGCCTCTGACCCAGCGTGTCCAAGCCGCGATTGAGCTGGCAGACCCCAGGGGGGGGACGGACTTCAGGGCGTCGATGCTGGCGCTGGCGCTGTACTGCAATCCAAGAAAACTATCGACCGGAGCGTAGTGGCTGCCAAGGGTGCAGACACCTGCCGCAAAGAGCCGGCCTTGGCCGTTGCGCATCGCGGAGAGCTCAAAGCTTGGCTCCACCTCTAGGCGCCCTTGAACGTTGAGGGAAAGCTTGTAGGTTTCAATCAGGTCAGCGAGGACTGGGTCTGCTTGGCTCCCTGAGATGAGTCCGGTCGCATCGATGATCGCCACACATGGCAGCGCGACAGGCGCCTGCCGCTCAACCCGCGCAAGGTTGATCATCAAGCCGTCTGGCCGGCTCTCGATGTCATTCACTTTCGCGAACTCGATTCGGTACCAGCCCTCTTTGAGTCCGACACGAACGATCTCTTTCCAGTCGCTCCGGTCCGCGGTGGTGGTGCCTCCCCAGCTGGAGAGTAGAGCTCGCTTTCCCTCTCCATCCGCCCGTGCCAATTCACGTTTGAGGTCCCCACCCCAGCAGGCCTCTGGCCAGTTGAAAGGTTGGAACTCCCAGTGGTTTTCAACCCTACGCGTGGAGGGGCCGTGGCGTGCGCCTTCGTCGTTCTTGCTGCGCATCAAATGGACGATCTTTAGAGAGCTGCCGCCCTCCCGCAACTCGTAGAGCCGCTGCAGCACCCGAGAGGCGACAATGCCCCGTCCACGAAGCACGACCGTGCCTCCGGCGGTCGCCAGGCGCTCATAGAGGGCGTCGTGATTCTCGTAGGCGTTGACGACTCGCACGAAGTCTCGGGTTCGTTCCCGATATTCCCGGAGGTCTGGCAGGAAGCGAAGACCTGGATACCCCACCGCCAAATGAACCACTGGTGAGACAAAAACGGCCCTTGGGGCGTTTGGGTCGATTCGAGACGAGACCGCCACGGCGTAGCGACCATCGCTCGTCTTTCGAATGGAACGAATCCGGCCTGTGTCGAGCATCTCCTGCCATCCGATGCGCTGGGCTTCCTGGTCGATGCTCTTGAACACGTCGTCCGCACGAGGTGTGTAGGTGGACGCGAAGTCAGGCTCCCGAACCAACTGGGAAAGCACCGACAGACTTGCAGCCCAACGCAGTTTTTTGAAAGCAGTCCAAGCCTCGCGAGCCCCGTAGCCGGGAAATCCCCAGTAGTTGTCAGGGCAAGACTCAGAGTTCGATCTCAGGCGCTCATGCCGGGGGATCTGTGAGTTTGAGCACAAGCGTTCGTAGCGGGAGTAGGGCTTGTTCTCGAAGCCTATGACGCGAATCTTCTTGCTGGGAATGCCGTGTACGCGCAGGGCATCTACCCAGCAGAAGCTCCCGAGTCCGCCTCCGAGCGCTAGGAAGTCGCTCGTGGTGACTTGGACGCCCGCCGCCTGCAGCTCACTCAGATCTACGACGTCGTTCTGAAAACACGCTGGAGGAAAGTTGCTGCCGCTCGGTGGGGCGGTGTCTTGAATTACGGTGACCGAGCCGTCCGCACCAAACTGCAAGTCCGTAGGCAGCGACGCTGGCTCGCGAGCGTGCTCGATCTGCATGGTGTGACCAAAGAAGGAGAGCTGACCTTGTTCATCGGATACCGCCTCTTTCACTTCGCCGTCTACGATCTGGAGAAGCGAGAGGCTGTGTTCCCGAGCGAGTAGTACCGCGCCTCTTGCCTTTCGGTCGACCTTTAGCTCCCGCGACGCTTCAAGCGCAACGCCGGCTGGCAGACGAACCACCTTGGCGCGTTGTCGGTCTCTTCCGGCGACGAAGAGCCGGAGAACGCGGCTCTCCGACTGCACCAGGCGTATTGGCCGGAGCGAACTCTCCCCAAAACGTAGCGTCACATCCATTGGCCAATCGGACGAGGTCACCCGTTTCGGACCCTGCCAAACACCGTTGCCGCTATCGAGGTCTTCGATCTGGAGGCCTGTGTCCGATAGACGCACCATCGCGTGTCGCCCTGACACTTTTGGGTCGTCCAGCTCAAGCTCACAGTTCGGCGAGCGGCCAACAGTAAAGGGAAGGGGAGTAACCAGCAGCATCTCCTCTGCCCCAGGGGAACGGAGAGCCAACACCAGTACGCTCGCGCTCATTGAGCTTCACTCCGGGTCACAGCAAAGGCCAAGGATGTTCCACACCAGGGGCAGTCTCGGAGGGTGTGCTCCACCCGTTGTCCACAGGTGGGGTTTGCACAGATCAAGTTGGAGGTCGGGAGCTCGATGGCGCTGATGCTCAGCTGCTGGCCGCCAACTATCAGGCAGTCTCCGATGAACAGAATGCGCACTTCGCTTGGTGAAATACGGGATTTCCCGAGGATTTCAATGTAATTTCGACCGCTTAGGTTGGTTAATACCAGACCCGCGGGGGTCAGCCTAAGTTCAGCGTGTCGCCTGGATACCATTGCGCCGGACAAGATGATTCGGTTGCTTGGATCGCGCCCTACCTCACAGATTTCGTTGAAGGTACAGCGCCGAGTTGAGCCGCCTTCCGGAGTCCATTGAATGGTCGCGCTGGTGGCCACGGCTCAGGCCGTTTCCATTCGGGTTCCGCAGAGGTAATCGGCGCCGCGCCTACCATCTGAAGTGACCGCAGCGATGAAGAGCTCTGTGCCCGCTGTGACCATCAGCCAGAGAGCAGCGAGAATAGGCAGCGGGATCAAGACCCATGAGATCGGCCAGATCACGCCCAGAAGCGGAAGCTGAATCACGACTAGGTCGATGAGATTTCGAGCCAAGACTTGGTTCCGGGAGGCCGGTCGTCCAGTCTGACAGTCCATCAGCCGTAGATTGAACATCGCCTGACCCGTGCTCGCCTCGTCCATACCCCGACGCGCCATTAGAAAGGGATAAACGATGATACCGATGCAAGTGAGGGTCAAGAGTTGAGGAACTACCTCATCTACCAATCGGGCAAAGATACGGCTCAGGAGGCTTGGCGAATTGGAGATGGGCGAAGGCGGGTAGACCAAGCCATCCGGACTGGTCGCACGAGGCCCACTCGACTCCACGACCGTTGCCTTTGTCCTGGTAACGGGCGGTTGTACGGCCTCCTCGAACACTGTGGCCTGTGGGGTCGAAATGTTCGGGGACCCGGTCGACTGGGAGGCCCGGTGCTGCTCAAGTCGACTCAAGACCTCGCTGGCCGCCTGTGGTCGTTCATCTGGAGACTTGCGTGTCAGCTCTGCGACCAAGGCTGCCAGATCAGCCGGTACGTCGGTGGGTAGCTCGGGCAGCGCATCGTTCACGACCGCGACCTGCATGCTGTAGGCGCTCTCGAGGTGGTCGTATGGGGGAACCCCCGAGAGCATCTCCCAGAGCAACACGCCCAAGCTGTAGAGATCACTCCGAGCATCGACCGTGCCGCTAGCTGTGATCTGCTCGGGACTTGCGTAGGCGTAAGTGCCGACGAAGGACTGTGCTCGGGTCAGCTTGGTTGCATCCTCATTGCCTAAGACTTGTCTTGCGATCCCAAAGTCGATCAGTTTGCACCGCACCCGACCGCCCTTGTAGGGAAGGACGAATACATTCTCTGGCTTGATGTCCCGATGGACGATGCCCCGCTCGTGGGCAGCGTCCAGCGCTGAGGCGAGCTCCATCAGAATCTCGCGCACCCGCCCGTGAGCGGGGACGCCTTGAGCGAGGACGTCTTGTAGTGTTGGGGCATCGACATACTCCATGACGATGGCTGGGCTGCCTTCATGGTC
Source organism: Cognaticolwellia sp. (assembly GCA_047621545.1). Taxonomy (GTDB): domain Bacteria; phylum Myxococcota_A; class UBA796; order UBA796; family CAJQPC01; genus CAJQPC01. Next base: position 15,995 of record JBLHMA010000034.1, read on the forward strand.
CAGAAGGTCGATGACCTTGGCAATGCCGGGGTGGTCCAGGGTGGACTGGATCTTTGCCTCACGCTCTAGCCGCGCTCTCAACTGGGCGTTGTCGATGTACTCGCTGCGGATGACCTTCAAGGCGAGGCGGTTCGCCAGTGCGTCCCCCCGGATCTCATAAACGCCTCCCATACCACCCATTCCGATCAACCGGAGCACGGTGTACCGGTCGGCGATTCGTGTTCCAGGATCGAGCAATTGGGCGTCCCTCCGCAGAGTGATACGAGAATACCCCATTGCCGGCTAAGTGAGTGTTTGGCGCCGCTTGGTACGGGTTGAGGCGCATGACTCTATGCCTACGCCTCAACCTCGCGGATTCACCGGCCGCTTGTGCGTGCGCTGCACGGTTTCGACCTCGTCTTCCCGACGTGGCAAATACGCGGCCTGCAAGCAGCGGATCACGTCCATCTCGCCGTAGTAGGCCGCATCGCAGGACTGCACCATCGGAGCTGCGTTCCAGACACCGACCGCCTGTTCGATGCAGGAGAGCTGGTGTGTGGTGCTGTACAAGGCATCGTCACAGGCTCGGATTGTGGCCTGAATGTGGTGGATGGGGGGCGCTGCGTGTCGGGCACTGGCCTGGGCCGATGCGTCGATGCAGCGCTGGGTGTTGGTGTCGTCGTAGAAGGCGTCATCGCAGGCCTGGATCAGGGGAGAGATGTCCTGGTCCAAGGGGGCAGCCTGCAGGCAAGCCAGCAGTTGGGACTCTCCGTAGAAGGCGTCATCGCAGGCATCGATGATGGGGGCCGGATCCACCCGAAAGTCTCGCGCTGCAGCCACACAATCCAGCTCAAACTTGGCGCTGTAGAAGGCGTCGTCACAGGCCGAGATCGCGGAGGAGAGATGGCTGACGGGCTGCTGTCGGTGTCCGCCGTGTCCGCCGTGTCCGCCGTGTCCGCCGTGTCCGCCGGTATGGCCTTTGCCGCCTTGGCTCGTCGCTTTCCGAATGACCAGGCGCTCAGTGCCGTTGGTGGACCGCACCATCCAAGCGCCGCGCAAGGCGAAGACCTGAACGGAGATGGCTTGGTTCCCGCGCGGCAGTTCGGGCAGTTGGATGGTCCCGCTGGCATTGTTCAGCGGAGCGCTCCAGAGCAGATCTTGGCCCTGGAAGACCGCCAGGGTGGCCGGAGCGTCACGCACCACAAGCCCCTGCCAGCTGGCGCTCTCCAGGGTGTAGCGCAGGTTGCTGCCCTCGAGTTGGGCACGGGTCAGGGTCAGGTCGCCCTCTGGAACGCCGGCCAGGGAAGCTGCGGTGAGTGCTGCGATGAACATCATTTCTTTCCTCCTTCTGCGTCGTGGACGGCTCGGGCTTGTTGCTCTTCGCTTGGGTGACAAGTCAGGACGAAACCGGACAGGCTGCAGGATTTGGGGACGGATCGCCCGATGGTGGGATGGGATGCGCGTTCTTAGGCCGAAGCAAGCCTTACGTTTCGTGGACTGAATGGCCCGCCGATCCGCTTCAGCGGGGAGGGGGACTGTGCGGCAAGGCTTGGGTCGGCTCTTACTGAAATCACGTGAAATACCTCTTTCCCCCTGAAGTGTTTAGACTCACCTTATGACGCGAATGAGCGATGAACATGTTGACCAACAGCCGAGCCAGTCGGTGCATTTGAGCTCGGCCCCGGTCTTGGCACGGCATACCGGTCCCGACCCCGTTCGTGAGCTGCTCTGTCCTGCCCGGGCGGGCTCTCTGCGCAGCTTCTTGGGGCTGCCGGTGCGCTTCAACTTTAAGGCGGCTGAATCGGCGGTCAAGCGTCGGGTGCTCTGGGCCCAGGCGCGGGTGCATCACCCCAAGTACAAGGTTCTGGCACAGTCCATCTTGATCCACCGAGAGGCCTTGCGTCATCGGGCCCTGCAGTGTGCGGGCCCAGCTCTGAGTGAGTTGGTCGAGTGCACCCTGAGCAGCTTCTGGAAGGGCCTCTGCAGCACAGCCGGACTGAACCCGCAGCGTCGCTATGACCTGCTGCAGCGAGAGGCGCTCCGGGTCGGCTTGGATCCCGACCGGATCCCCACCATGGTGCTGCGGGGATCCCCCGAGCTGGGGAAAGCTGTCGGTCAGGCTTTGGGTTTGGGGGGCGAGGCGAGCGCGGAGGTAGGTCGCTCTCTGGCCTCCAACCGAAACGTTGGAGGGGTGCTCCTGGGGCTGACAGCCCTGCGACTAGAGCCGGACACACCGACTGCGCGTCGTCGCTCCGAAGCATTGGTCGACCTGGCTGATGGTATCCGGGGTCTCTTGCTTCAGCGTGCACTGAGCCCGACCAGTCAGGAGTCGTTGGTGCGGGTTGCCTACCACGGAGGGGTGGCGCCACATCGGGCCCGGGACGTCTGTCAACTTGCTCTGCGGGAATGGATGGCCTTCCGCAGTGGAGACCGCGATGCGTACGCTGTCTTGGGCCCGGGCAGCGCGCACACCCAGCGACTGCGCTACCTCAGGCGTCGCCGATTGCTGGTGACGCGGGTCTCTAAGCCAGGGGACCTGCGCGGCTTGGTTCGCCTGGATGCGGCTTGGACCAGCCTGGCCAGCTGAACCCGCTGCTTACTAGGTCCGGCCCTCCTGGGACCGCTCGCGTTACATCTACTGCATGACTGTACTGCCCACCCTGCACCCGAACGCCCGGGTGGATCTACACATGCACAGTGACCGCTCAGATGGTCGCTTTTCCCCGGAGCATGTGCTCAAGCTGGCCGGCGAGGCGGGCTTAGATGTGATCGCGTTGACCGATCATGACCTGCCCGCACAGCTTCCGGCGGGCCCACAGCAGGTGGCCGGGAACACGGTCCACGTCTTGCACGCGGTCGAGGTCAGCGGGTGGCACGGCGACCAGGAGCTGCACCTGCTGGTGTACTTCCCCGGCGATATGCCCGAGGATTTTCGGCTCTTCTGCACCGAGCTGGCCAAGCATCGTGCGGATCGGTACGAGCGGGCTCTGGAGAACCTGGCCCTTGAAGGCGTGACGCCGCCAGACCAAGCCAGCCGCGATGGAGAGCGTGCCATCACGCGTCTGCACTTGGCCCAAGCCCTTGTGGACGCAGGACACGCCGACAACCTGCGACAGGCCTTTGGAAAGTGGGTGGGCAACCACACCGCCAAGGTGCCCCACGTGACGCTGTCCATGGCCGACGCCATCGCTCGAGCGCGGGAAGCGGGCGGCCTGACCTCGTGGGCGCATCCTTCTCTGGATCAGGCGCGCACCTACCTTCCAGAGCTTGTGGAGTTGGGCGTGCAGGGGGTTGAAGTCTTCCGTCCCCGAGTGGGCTCCAAGACCCGGCGAGAGCTGGGGCGCTTCTCTCGAAGGAGCAGCATTGTGGCCACTGGGGGCTCCGACTGGCATGGCTGGTACCGCCACGAGTTGGGGGAGTTCAGCGTTCAGGCGCAGCAGCTGGGTGGATTCTTCCAGGCACTGCAAGCTCTGGCTTAGAGTGCGCGCTCCTTGGGCATGACGCTTCTACTTGCTCAGATCTCGGGCTGGCTGCGAGCGCAAGCCTCGCATGTGGCCAGTCTGCCTGATCGAGGGTGTACATAAGAAACGGCGCTGAGGATTGCTCCTGAGCGCCGTTCGTATTCTCAAGCCGCAAGGCCTAAAGACTCAACCCAACAGGGTCTGCAGCTGCGTGGCCAAGCCCAAGTTGTCGGCGGTGAGCTTGCCGGTCATGAAGAGCTGCATGGCCATGGAGGGGTTGTCGAGGAGTGCCTCGAAGTCGTCCTTGCCCACGTTGATGGTGCAGTCTGCGCCATCGGTTGCGCCCTCGGCTACTGCGCCTGCCTTCAGGTCGATGGTGTAGCTGGTGCCGCCATCGATGTTGAATGCGAAGCTAGCGCCGATGTCTTTGACTGCGGGCTCGTTCTCGATCTTGGCGGGGATGGTCTTGGTGAAGAATTCGACGTGGTCAGCCATGGGTCACTCCGGAGGACGAGGGGGTTTGACTGAATAGTCATTCAGTTGCTCCCAGGGCCTAACGCCCAGGGTGAGGGGTTGCTACAGCTTGCGGCGCATCAACCAAGTGGCGATCGCGCCTGCGACGGCCAGACCGGGAAAGAGCACCATGGCCAGCAGCACCGAGAGCACCAGCTGGGTGACGCTGGCGGTGAGCTGGCCTCCCTTGGCCTCGTTCGAGCGGATGGCGATCTGGTCTTCTTCACCGACCAACCACGCCACAGCGTTCATGAACAGGTCCAAATTCTGACCGTTGATCAAGAGCTTGTTGCTGGCAAAGTCCGAATCGCCAAAGACGATGACTCGGCCGCCGGGGGCAGGCGTGGGCTGGGTGCTGAGACCTTCTCCGATGGCGATGACGCTGGGGTCGGTGATCTCGGCGAGAGCGATGACACCGATGGAGCCGATGCGGTCGGCCTCGTCGGGGGCCAGCTCGCTGCTCAAGGCCAACATGGGGTCGCTCTCAGCCCAGGACTCCGGCGTGGTGCGTGCCAAGACCTGAGCGTTGATGCCTTGGGGCGCTTCGGGGTCAACCTCCACAGATCTGGCCAGCTCCATGAGCACGAAGCCGCTGAGCTCGTTGACCACCGGGTGGTAGTCGAAGGAGTCGGGCAGGAGCATGACCATGGAGGCGTCCAGGCCGGCTTGCAGGAACTGAGGGTCCGCCTCGATCACCAGGTCTTCACCCACGGTGATGCCGTATCGGGCCATGTCCTTGGCCAACAGGGGGGTCGCCGCACCCACTGCGCCGTCCACCAAGCCAAAGGGCTCCAGCAGCACCATCAGGGCGCCGCCTTCGGCCACATACGCTGCCAGAACCTCGAGCTCGACGGGCAAAAAGTCCTGGGAAGGACCCGCCACAAAGACGACCTCGCAGTCGGAGGGCACCGCGCGCTGTTGGAAGGGGGAGAAGTTCCGGGCGGTGTAGTTTCCGCCTTCGGCCTTGATGATCACGCCACCAAAGCCCATCTCGTCGATGTCGTTGTCCAGCTCGCGCTCGCCGTGGCCGTTGGTGAAGCAGAGAATGTGCTCCTGGCCGGCAGTGAGGTTGATCAAGGCGTTGGTGAGGGCCTCCTCGCTAAAGTCGGTCTCCAGGCGGCGACTCTTGTCGCCCATCTCCAGAATCACCGTGCCGTAGCGGGAGGTGATGCCGCTGGATTGAGCGAGCATGGGCTCCGCGTCGGGATCGACCATCTGCAGTTCCAGCATTGGGTTGTGCTGGGCATAGCTGTTGAAGCGTTCCTCAAACGAGGCCCCGACGTCCTCGGCCTCCAGGGCAAAGAACCCGGTGACTTTGATGGGCTGGGTCAGGCCTTCGGCTACTTTGATCGACTGCTCGCTGAGGGTGAAGGTGCCCGAGGAAGTGACGTCCCAGCGCTTGTCGTAGCGCTTGGCCAGCACGTTGACGGCGACTGCGATGCCTAGGCCGATGATGACGAGCAGGACTGCGCCGCCAGCCAGGGAGGTGTTTCTAGCCTTGGCCACGTTGGCTACGTCGTCGCGGTCCAGCCAGAGATAGGCGATGAGCAGAGCGGCGCCGATGCCGCCCACCACGCCAAATGCGGTCTGGATCTCTTGCAATGCAGCGTAAGAACCCAGGAAGGTGAGCACCAGGGCACCACCCAAAAGACCGAGGATCCAAGCGTATTTTTGAAGCTTTGACATGCTGGTCTA
>JBLHMA010000035.1:0-21627 GCA_047621545.1 Cognaticolwellia sp.
TCCGCCATCGAGGTCAAGCTGCCGTAGACCCAGATCCGCAGCCCAAGAAAGAGCAACAAGCCAGCCAATCCGGGCCAGTAGCTCAGCCGGTTCACGCGGGAGAGCTGACCCTTTCGGACCAAGAGCCAGTCGCTCGCGAGCATCAAGGCAGGCAGAACCACGGCGCTCTCTTTGCAGAGAACCCCCAAAGCCGCACAGCCCCAGGCCAGCACAGCCAGCCCGCGCTCCCCTTCGGCCAACCAACGGCTCCAGGCCCACATGCCCAGCAGCACAAAGCCCCCCGCCAAGAGCTCCGAGCGGCCAGCGATGTAGGTCACCGACTCGGTCGCCAAGGGGTGTAGCGCCCAGAGGCCGGCGGACAAGCCCCCCACCCAAAGTGGACGGGCGTGCCCCGCCAGCTTGGCCAGAGCGCGCCCAGCCAACAAGGCCAGGCCGGCGTTGAGCACCTGCAGGCCCACATTGGCCACGTGAAAGCCCAGCACGCTCTCGCCGTGCACAGCGTGGTTCAAGGCATAGCTGCCTATGGTCAGGGGCCGAGAGAGGTTGTAGCCCAAGATGAGCTGCCACTGACTCAGGTCTTGGATGGTGCGGTTGCCCACGACCTCCAGGCGGTCGTCGTACACAAAAGGGACCTGCAAGCTGTTGGACCAGGCCAGCACCACCGCTACGGCAAGCAGCCCAAAGACCCCCCAGAGCCGGCGCTCAGTGGACACTCAGCGGGCCTCCAACACACGGCGGTACAGAGCGGTGTGTTTGGCTGCGACCCGGTCAAAGTCCAGCTCCGCTTCGATGTATCGGCGGCCGCGCGCAACCATTGCCTGGGCCGCCTGGGTGTCCCCCAACAGGGTCTGAATTCGGGCCCGAAGCCCAGGGATGTCCCCGTGATTGACCAGCAGTCCAGCACCGGCCTTGCGCACCAGCTCGCCGCAGCCACAGTCGCCGCCGACCACAACCGGGGTGCCGCACATCAGGCCTTCGAAGGGGACCAAGCCGAAGACTTCGGCCGTGCTGGGGTAGACCAACACATCGGCGTCCTGGAGCAGCGCCAGGCGATCGGCTCCCTTGAGCAGGCCGGTGAACACCACCGAGGCGCCCGCATGAGAGCGGGCCAGCTCCATGCCGCCCATGTCGTTCCCACCGATGACGAGCGTGGCGCCCGGAATGCCCTGGCCGGCAAAAGCCTGCACCAAGTGCTCCACGCCTTTGCGCGGAGAGAGCTGCCCCAGGTAGGCCACGATCGGACCGGTGATCCCCCACTTCTCCCGAAAGGCACCCTTGGCGGGCAGCTCGGAGAACTCGTCCAGCATCAGGCCGTTGGGGATGGTCTCAATGCGATCCAGGGGCACCCCGTTCTGCACGAACTGCCCGGCCTCGGCTGCGGACACCGCGATCAACTTGTCGGCTCCGCCCGGAATGCGGCCGCTCACGAGGAGATCCCAGAGGGCCTTGATCGCCACCTTCCTCTCCAACCTGGGCAAGGTTCCGTTGGGGGTCATCACGTAGGGAATGCCCCTGTTTTTTGCCCAAGAGACCGCGGCGTTGTTGAGCAAGTGTCGGTGCCCATGGAGGTGCACCAGATCAATGTCTCCGGCCTGATCCAAGGGGCTGCCGCGGGGCAAGAAAAGCTGGTGGGCGTAGGCCAAGCGGTTGGAGAGGTTCGGCGTGGTCAGTACCTGGATGCCATCCAAGGTGCGCTGGGCCGGGACTTGGGCGCGCTGGGCGTCGCAAGCATCGGTGGTCCACACGGTGCAGCCAACCCCTTGGCGAACCAAGGAGCGTGCTAGGCCGTGCACGATGCGGGGAATACCGCCGTAGGCCCAGGTTGGCGGGAAGGTGGGCGATACATGGAGGACCTGCACGCCGCGCTCCAGGGTGGGCTCAATCGTCGAGCACTGTTCTAGCACACCACCGCACGGGGGGCGCCCTGACGAGCCCCTGACTCTGGTGACATTGACGGCATCCAGGGGGCCCGGTAGAGTCCCGCCACGAATTGCTCCGGAGCACCCGTGCGCGCCCTCAAGATTGCTGTCTCTTTTGTTGCTGTGACCACCACTCTGGCCCTCACGGCATGTGGACCGAACTGTCAGTCCACCTGCAACCGCCTGTACAGCAGCGGCAGCAACCCCGACGGTATCGAGGATTGCTCCATCTCCCGGCCTGGTCGCAACGACTCCGAGCTGATCGATGTCTGCCTGACTGAGTGCGAATTGGCCCTGTCGACCCCGGGTGAGCTCGGCGCCTACGACCCCTTCGTACAGCAGGGACAAAACACCAGCATTGAGCTGGAGAATGAGCGCCAGGCCGGCCTTTGGATGGAGTGCATCGAAGAGCAGAGCTGCGACCGTCTCTCTCAGGGTTACTGCGCGCCAGTCAAGTAGACGTTAGCCAGCGCCCATGATGGCCCTCCTCCTCCTTGCCCTGACCGCCTGCGACGCCACCTGCCGCCAAGCCTGTCAGAAGATGGTCGACTGCACAGAAGTCGACACCACCGGCAACGTCGAGGCTGAGTGCCGCGAGGCGTGTCTCACCCAAGAGCTGCTCTATGAAGAGCAGTGGGAAGACGAAGTGCTCACCGAAGCCTTCTACGCACAGCGCAACTGCGTCCGCGACAACACCTGCGAGGACATCGCAGAGGGCGTCTGTTACGACGAAGAGCTCTGGGCTTGGTGAAAAAGCGCCTGCTCTTCGTGCACACGGGTGGCACCTTGGGCATGGAAGGCGATCCGGGTCCTCTGGCCCCAAGCGCCTACGCCAACGACGTTCTGCCATTCGTGCGCGGCCTGGAAGAGCTGGTGGACATCCGCTCGGTGTTCGTTTGCAACATCGACAGCTCGGATATGCAGCCCACCCAGTGGGAGATCATGGCGGCCAAGATCTCCGAGGCTCTGCCCGACTACGACGGCTTTGTGGTGCTGCACGGCACTGACACGATGGCCTACTCCGCCTCGGCCCTGAGTCTGCTTCTACACAACCTGCCCAAGCCGGTAGTGTTCACAGGAAGCCAGCGTCCCATCGCCCAGCTGCGCTCCGACGCCCGCCAGAACCTGGTGCATGCGGCGATCTGCGCAACCCTGGACATCCCCGAGGTCGGGCTGTACTTCGGCGGGACGCTGCTGCGCGGCAACCGAGCCACCAAGACCAGCATGTCGTCCTACGACGCGTATTCCTCCCCCCACGTCCCCCCCTTGGTGCGCATGGGCGTGGACATCGAGCGCCCCATGACGCCACGCCGTCCCATCGGGCCCTTTGCCCTGCGCCACGGCTTTGACCGCCGCGTGACGGTACTCACCCTCTACCCGGGGGCAGACGCCATCCAACTGGACCAGACCGTCGCGGCCGGAGCGCGAGCCGTCATCCTTCGGGCCTTTGGAGCGGGCAACCTGCCATTGGCGGGTTGGCCAGACAGCATCCGGCGGGCCACCATCGCCGGCGTGCACGTCATCATCACCAGCCAGTGCCTGGACGGGACTGCCGAGCTCGGCCGCTACGAAGGCAGCGCCGCCGCTGGAGATGCTGGGGCCCTGAGCGGCTGGGACATGACCCTAGAGGCCACCCTCACCCGAGCCATGTTTCTGCTGCGGGAGCCCGGCGAGTTCAGGGAGCTCTGGAGCGTCGATCAGGCTGGCGAAGTCACGCTGCCGGGGAGTTGAGCCGGGGAGTTGAGCCGGGGAGTTGAGCCGGGGGGCAGAAGGACCGGGGCCGCGCCCCCCCGAAAAACACCGCGGGGCAGAAGGACCGGGGCCGCGCCCCCCGAAAAGAAGACATTCGTTCAAAAGGTGAGTAGAGCTGCCCCTTTGAACGACTCGCTGCCCCTTTGAACTAATCCTCGAACGGTGGCAGAGGCGCTTCCCAGCCACCGCCATCGACGTCGACCAAAAGCGCGCTGGTCGCGGCCCAAGGCGTCTGGCTGCTGATGGGCGACATGGCCCCGTCCCCTTCCACGACCACCACGTAGGAGGCATCTACGACTGGATCCAGCTCAAAGCTGCCCGACAAGTCGCTACGCGTATCGACGAGCTCCCCGTCTTCCAGCAGCAGCACCCGGTCGACTTGGATCCAAGTAGGAACCAGCACTTCGTAAGAGACGCTACCCGGGCTCAGGACGCTGCCCGGCGCCTCACTCAGCAGGATCATCGGCCCGTTCGAGGCCACCGTCGCTCTGGCTTGGAACGCCTCGCGCAGGGCCTGCGGCGCGTAGGCCGCAGGGTCCGAGTCCATCTGCAAGAAGGTGAGGTTGCTACCCAGTCCTCCGCTGGTACATCCGTGAGAATCACTGACTCCCGTGGGCGCCGCGAGCACGCCACGGTTCACAAGATCCAAGTACAGCGAAAAGTACTCCTCCCACTCGCCAGAGTTGAGGACCTCGATGGCGTCGAGATCATTGGACCAGGCGCTGGGCTTGGAGATCTTGCCTGGGGACCAGCCGGCAGCCCCGGCGACCCCGGAGTCGGTGGGGTGGTTGTACTGGAGCACTGCGGTGGGGAACCAGTCCCGGATCTGAGCGTTCTGGTCCTCGGTGCTCTCGATCGGCAAGCTCCACCAAGGAAAGGCACCGCCATTGGTCGCGCTGGAGTCCAACTCCAAGGGATAGAGATTGATGTGACCACGGGGCACGCTGCTCATCTCGCTTGCCAGGACGGTGTTCATGTGCGCGCCCAAACCCAGCGCGTCGATCAGAGGGGCGTAGTCCGCCACGTGGTCATGGTCGGTGCCGAAGTGCAGCGCGATTCCGCGGGCCGCGCTCACGCTGAGGCGGTCCTCCATCGTGCAGCTTCCGTCGGCGCTGGGGCCGGCGTGGCTGTGGGGGTCGGCCAAGATCCAGTCGGGCAGTGACCAGGCTTGGGGCAAGCTGATCTCCAAGTCCGCGCGCTCGCCGGCTGTGATCGTGACCTGGCCCTCGAAGAGCTCATGTTGGGCCCCACGCCACGCCAAGACCTGGTAGTCACCCGGCAGTAAGTCCAAGGTGATCTCGCCGTCCAGCGACCAGCCCAAGACGGCATCGTTGGGGTTGAGCACCAGCGCTGGATCGGCGCTGGGCAAGGGGTTGAGCGGGCTCAGCCTGACCTCGAATGGAGCGGAGGTGTCGAGCTGTACCTGGAGGGTGCCGGGTTCAGCCAGCACCAAGGGCTCCTCGGCGGTGGCGATCCCTCTTCCTAAGGTCCCGACATTGGCCGGTGCTCCTTGGGTGTAGGCGCTCAAGACGCTCTCCCGCAGCTCAGGGTGCAGGTAGGCGGAGTACTCGGCCGCTCCCGCAGCATAGTCGCGCACCACACCCCGTCCCCGGCCCTGAGCCAAGACCTGGACTTGGGCCCCTGCGGGCGCGTTGAAGGACACCTCTCCGTCAGCGTTCGAGATGGCCACCGTGTAGGCCGCACCGTCCACGCTCACGCTCACCCATGCGCCCGCCACAGGACCGTCGGGTGCCGTGACGGTGTAGCTGTAGTCATCCACTTCAGCGCCTTGCAGAGCCAAAGATGCATCCGAGATTTCGGCCAGGTCAGAGGCCACCGCGTAGTAGCGCGTGAACACCAGCTCCTCGCCGCTCTCGATGGTCTGTCGCTCTCCCAAGCCCAGGCTCATCTCCGCCAACGAAGCCAGGATCTGCGAGCTTGCGTCGGTCTGGAGCTGCGCACCTTGGTCCGCGACCAGCGCCACGGCCCCTTGGCCCTCTACCCCTAAGAACCCCGTCCAGGGGTACTCGTCGCTCTCGATCTCCCCAAATCCTGCTCCCGGCGTCCACTGGGCAGCCGCGTCCAGCGACCCCATGAGAAGGTCACCGGGCGACAAAGTCACCTCTCCACCGGCAGCACGCAGTGTTGTGCGAACCTGCATCAGGTTGCTGCCAGGCTCCAAAATGTAGTCGGTGCAGATCTCCAGGCCCAAGTCCGGCACGCCCCCCTCTCCCAGGATGCCTTCGAGCAAGCCCAGAGCGCCCTCTTCGCCTTCCATGCGCACGTGAGCCGCGCCATCGGAGCCGTCGGAGACAATGGTGATCTTGCGCAGCTCGCCCATGCGGCCCAAGCCGTACATTCCTGCCATCTCGTCGACTAGGTCCCGCCCCAGAGCCTCCTCTTCTCGCACGATGTCGGCATCCACAACACCACCTGCCTGCTCGACGTAGTAGTCGCCAGGCCGGTCTCCCTGCAGGATGAACTGAACCCGGTCGTTGTAGATCTTGATGTCGCCCACGCGCCCCTCTGCGCTGATCCCCGAGAACAGAGACGCTGGATCGATGACGATCCCAGCACGGCTCTCACCGCTCCCAAGGCGCTCGGTCAGATCCGGCGCGGGGGTCTCAGGGTCTTTCTTGCAAGCGAGGACAACGAGGAGGTAAATCATGCCCCCAGGCTATCCGCCTATCGTGCACAACGGAAGCCAATAAAGGCCTTGGCGTCAGTGACTTTGACCGCTGTGCTGCTGCTGCCATCGCTGCGCAGCCAAGCCGGCTTGCCATCGACCTGACGATACTCGTGCCAAGCCAGGGTGCCGCCCTCGATCCAGGTCTGAGGCGATGCCCCCACTTGGGCCAAGCCGCCGCGGCCCGAACAATAGGCCCGCGCCATAGACCAGCTCACGTTGACCGCTGCTTGGCCGCTCTTGCCAGCAGGAGGAGTCACCCCCTCCCAGCCCTTCAAATAGGTGCCGCTCGCCTTGCCAGCAGCTCCATCGCGTTGCCAGTCAGGATGCGTGGCCAGCCACGCGCCAAGCTGTGCGTTGGTGACCTGTGAGCGGGCAGCGGTGCCACCGGAGGCCGAAGGGGTCTCAGGCGGGGTGACCGGGTCACGGACACCACCCCGGATGGGCATCCGAACAGCGTCACGGACTGGGTCGCGATTGGAACCGCTCTGCTCGCCCTTGGAGAGCTCAACCTGAAAGGTGGGGAGCTCCCCATCGGCCGGAACTACCAAGTCACCGTTCCAGTTGTCTTTGCCCTTGTCGGCCTGGACTACGTACTTGCCGGGCGGCAGGCTCACAGCGGCGGCACCCTTACGGTCCACCTCTATGATCTTGCCATCCACGCTCAGGCGCATGCCGCGAATCCCTTGAATCTGGACCTCGCGCTCGGCCGGAGCGTTCAGCGACAGGGTCAGCGTCTGCACCCCTTCGCCCGCCTCCAAGACCACCGTCTGCTCTTGGAGCACACACCAAGCTGCCGGCTCGGCGAACTTGCAGTCCTGACCCAAAATCGCACGCAGCTCGTGTTCACCCAGTGGCAGCGCGCCGAAGTGGTGCACAAAACCGTCGATAGTGAACACCCGCTGCTCGCCGATCTGCACCTGGACGGGTACCGTCTCCGCCAATCCCGCGATGATCACGTCCGCCTTTCGCTCGAGAACCGAGGGCTGGGGGTCGAGATTTTTCTGGCGCGATGGGTCGCTACGCCAGACCTGCCAGCCCAGGCCGGCCATTACAACAGTCAGGCCCAGGAAACAGCCGACCAGAACCAACTTGTTGTTGCCTTGGTCAGACTCCACTGGCCCCTGCGCCGCAGGTCCAGCGGCCCGAGCCGGCGTTTTGGGCGCAAGCGTCTCCAGGTCCAAAGGCACCGGGGTCGCTACTTGGGAGGCGGTCTCGATGTCTACCGGCGTCTCGAGCGCCTCTTCAATGTCCATTCCCGGGTACCAGGTCGGGCTGGAGACAGGCAAGGTAGGCGTGTCCTGGAATACGGCGCTGGGGTCCACGGTCTCCAGGTCCATCCCTTCCAGGAGCGCGAGGACCTCATCAGCGGAGGCCATGCGCTGCTCTGGAGCCGACCGCGTCATGGCGCGAATCAATCGGCGCAGGGCGACCGGGATGGTGGGTCCCGGATCCAACGGCGGATGAGACTGCTTGGAGATCATCACCTGGAGTGCTTGCTGCCGACTGGTGCCGACAGCCCCAACAGGGAAGGCGAAGCGTCCGGTCAGCATCTCGTAGAACACGGTACCCAACCCGTATACGTCCCAACGCACTGGATCCAAGGTGCCGGGCTCAACCCACTCAGGCGGAGCGTAGGAGACCGAGCCAAAGTTCTGGCCGTTCTCCGTGAGCGTCTTGCCATCCTGTTCGGTGGCGATGCCAAAATCGACCAGCTTGAGGGTGTCCGCGTCTTTTAGGATCATGTTGCTGGGCTTGATGTCGCGGTGTCTCACGCCCATGCCGTGCATGTAAGCCAACGCGCTCGCGGCCTGCTTGAAGAGCGCAACCGCCCGGGCCACGTCCATGGGGCCGCGTAGAATCTGGGCCTCCACCGAGTGCCCGGAGACGAACTCCATCTCGATGTAGGGCAGCTCAGCGTCCATGCGCACGTTGCGGACCTTGACGATGTTTGGATGGTCCAGGGCGAAGAGGATCTCCGCCTCCCGGACAAAGCGAGCTTTGGCACTGGCGACGCGATTTAGGCTGGGATCCAGCGTCTTAATGGCCGCCAGGATGCGCTTTGCTGAGCGATTGTGGCAGCGGTACACCGACCCCATGCCCCCCTGCCCGAGGGGGTGCTCCACAACCCAGATGTCGATCTCGTCGCCCTGCTGCAGCAAGCTCTCTCCACGGTCAGAATCAGCGCATCCCAAGGATACCCCGTGAGCGGTTTTGGGGCGTGGATGGGTTAGGGCACCGCCAAGGAGAGTCCATGAAGATCGTGAGCTGGAACGTGAACAGTCTGAAGGCCCGCGCCGAGCATGTGGCCAACTTCCTGGACCGGGTCTCCCCCACAGTGCTCTGTATGCAGGAGCTCAAGCTCCAGGACGACAAGATCCCTACCGAGATCTTCAGCTCCCGCGGCTATTTCCTGGAGACCCACGGCCAGCGCACCTACAACGGTGTGGCCATCGCATCCAAGCTGCCGATGACCCAGGTCACCCGGAACCTGCCTGACGGGGACGAGGGCGAGGCCCGCTACATCCACGCGCAGATCGACGGCATCACGATCTTGAACCTCTACTGCCCTCAGGGGCGAGCAGTTGACAACCCAAAGTTTGAGTACAAGCTGGGGTTCTACGACGCGCTCCAAGCCCGTGTTGAGCAGGACTTCTCCCCTTCCCAAGACCTGATCATCACCGGCGATCTAAACATCGCGCCCCACGATGACGACGTCTACGACGTGGCCAAGATGACCGGTGTGTGCAGCTTCACGGACATTGAGAAGCAGAAGTTCCAGCGCCTGCTGGACTGGGGCCTGACGGACGCCAGCAAGCCCTACCAAGAGCCCAAAACCTTCACCTTCTGGGACTACCGCATGAACTGCTACCCCCGGGACGCCGGCTACCGCATCGACCACTTCCTGGTCAGCGACTCGGTGCTGGCGCGGGTGCAGGGCAGCCATGTGCATCGGGTGGAGCGGGGCCGAGAGAAGGCCAGTGACCACGCCCCATTGGACCTGGACTTGGCCATATAGTCGCTCTCTGAGCATTTAGGTGAAACCTCGGTAGAATGGGGCAATGACACTCCCCGCACTCCTCGCTCTCCTCCAAGCCTGCCAAGGTTTGCAGGCCAACAACGCTGATCCGGTCCCCACCCAGGACACGGAGTCCACGGAGTCGCTGGACAGCGGCGACACAGCCGATAGCGGCGAGGGCCCTTTGCCTGAGACGGTCTGCCAGCCTTGGGCGACTCCAAGGGACGCCTACGACCTGAGCGTGATCCCATGGGAGGTCGCACCGAATGATCCCAAACTGGCCAAGGTCGTGCTGATTGCTGGAGAGACCTCCGAGCACCCCGTGGGCCAGCATGAGTTCGTGTCCGTAATGGCCATCTTGGCCCAAGCCATCTGCCAAAATCCCGGTGTTGTTCCCGTTCTGGTGAGAGAAGGCTGGCCCGCCGACTCCTCCCTGCTGGACGGCGCGGCGAGCATCGTGCTCTACGCGGACGGCGGCGAGAACCACCCCTTTCTTCGCCCCGAGCGCGCCAAGCGCGTCCAAGAGCACATCGACCAGGGCGGCGGCTTTGTAAACCTGCACTACGCCGTAGAGTACGAGACTCCGGTCTCCGAGCAAGCCCTGAGCTGGCTGGGGGGCGCCTACGAGCAGGGCGTGTCCTGCAACCCGAACTGGACAGCGAATCTCAGCGTCCAACCGTCCCCGGTCAGCCGTGGAGTGACCGACTTCGTCATCGACGATGAGTGGTACTTCAACCTTCATTTTCTCGAGTCCGGAGTGACTCCCATCCTCCAGGCCACACCTGCAGAGTCCGATCGCTGCAGCAGCGAGGCGGCCGCTCATCCCGGACGCGCCGAGACCCTGGCGTGGACCACTGTGCGCGGCGATGGTGGCGGCTCCTTCGGCTTTACCGGCGGCCACTGGTACGGCAACTGGTACGACAGCGACCAGACCCCCTACGCCGGCGATCAGCGCAGACTGGTGGTGAACGGCATCCTCTGGACGGCTGGGTTGTCCATTCCAGCCGGCGGCAGCCAAGCGGACATGGACCCCGCAATCATTGGCATGTTCCTGGGAACGCGCGATTAGTCGTCCTTAGCGGCCGGTTCAAAGACCGCGATCTCACCCGCCACGCCCATGCGAGGCGGCAGGCCGATCCACCAGCTGCCCGCGTGCACGTACTGCGGCACACCCTCCCGGAACCAGCCCTGGTCGCGCACCCCGAAGAGCCCCAAGAGCGTGGGCCTGAGCCCGAGCATGTTCAGCCCAACCTGACCGCCATGGGTGTGGCCTGAGAGCACAAGGTCCGCGTGCTCAGGCCGGATCCAGGCGCCCAAGCGGGGGTCATGGGCCATCAGGATTCTAAATCCCTCCCCGCCCAAGGTCACCACGCTCTTCTCCAGCTCTTCCCTGGCACTCTTCCAGTGGAAGTTCACTCCGTAGACGTAGAACGAACCGGACTGACGACCCTCATCAACCAGCATCGGGGCCACTGGCTCAAGCTCCGCCCGCAGAGTGTCAAGCACCGGTAGATCGTGGTTTCCAGCACAGCAGAAGCTGGGCGCCTCCAGTCCTTCCAAAGCCTGGATCAGGTAGTCGTGCTGGGCCTCGGAGAAGGGCATGACCTGATCCCCGGTGATGAGCACCAGCGCCGGCTCCAAGGCGTTGACCTGGGCCACCAAAGCCTGAAGCTCGGGTCCAGCCATCAGCGGGCTGGCGTGCAGGTCTGAGAGCTGAACCACTCGGCCAGGCAGCCCGGGCACGCTGTGGTGGGTGATCCGCTGACCTTGAACACGGGCATGAATGCAGCCCAAAATGGCCAAGGCCAGAGGCAGGAGCAGCCAGGGCCCTGCCCAGAGCACCGAGCTCCCTACCCCCCAAGCGATGGGTGCCCGGATCAACCAGGTCAGGCCCGCCCAAAGTGCAAAAGCGTAGGCAAGCTGGCTCGGCCAAGCCAAGCCCCAGACCAACCAGCGGGGACAGGCTCGATCGCGGTGCAGGCAGAAGAACAGGCCCCAGAGACCCACCATGCCTGCCACCCAAGCCGGCCAGAGCTGAGGAGCCGCTACCCATTGCAGGCCGTAGAGGCCCATGCAGGCGCTGACCACAACGGCGACGAAGTGGTCATTCGCTTCTTTGCCCACCGCATAGACACGCCGCAGGGTGTCCGCGAGCAGAAGGCCAGCCAGCGCCGCTCCTAGCAAAAGCCCCGCTCCGGGCAGCAGCTCCGCTCCCGGCAAGTTGGCACTCACCGAGACGCCACCAAGAACTTGACTTGTCCGCGCCGATCGACCGCTGCCCGCCACGACCAACGCCCAGGTAGGGACGCACAGACAAAGGAGCGGGGCAGCTTGATGCGCACAGTCGCCGGGGCTCGTCCTAGGACTTCCAGCAGTGGGAAAGGCAGGTCTTCAGAGCGTATTCCTTGGCGGTCGTAGTCCCGCCCTCCCCAAGGGGGATCCAGGATCAGCCCGTCAAACTCACCCTGGAGCGCGACCCGCACGTCCTGACAGATCAGCTCCAACTGCACGCCGTACAGGGCAGCATTGTGCCGCGCCATCTCCAGACGCTCCTGGCTCAAGTCACATGCCACGACCTGGCACCCCACTCGGGCCGCTGCAATGGCCATCGCACCCACACCACAGCTCCCATCCAAGACCCGGCCAGTGAGCCCTTGAACCAGCTCCAAGGCCAGCGCCTCGGGTGTGGCACTCAACAGGCCCTCGTCGTCCACTTGGATACCATCTTCCCACCTGGAGAACAGTCGACGGCGACGCAGAATCTGGGGATCCCGGTCCGTGGGCCGTCGGCCCTTGCGCAGAGCAGGCTCGCACTGGACGGCGCACTGAACCCCACCCACCCAGGTGCCGTCGAGCTGGTGCAGGGTGCGCCGAGCCTGGTCAGCAGCGCGCACGCCATCCCAGGGAGAGGTGTCCAGCCAGTCGGGGCCCTGAACCTGAACCTGAACCTGCTCCGGAGGGGGCTTAAGCAAGGCCTCGAAGCTCTCGATCGCGAGCACTCCAGCACTGTCTTGTCGCTCCAAAGCCCAGCGTCTCAGCGCAACCGCCAAGTGGGCAAGCTCCAGGGCCCTGTCAGCCGCAGGCCCCTCGCCGTGCAGCGTGTGCAGCCCAATGCCCTGATCCTGCGAGACCGCTGCTACATCCAAGGCTTGCCAACCAGTCGCCGAGTAAGGCGCCAGGCTTACCAGAGCTGAGCCCTGCTGCTTTAGCCAGGCCGCACGCAGGCCTAACAAGCTGGGCCCACGACGAATGGCCAGCTCCAAAGGACGGTCCAAGAAGCGGTCCACCCGCTTTAAACCCAGCTTCTTTAGAGACTTGCCTGGATTGACGCCGGGCGTTGCCAGCAGTGATCTGGGCGAGAGAGTGCCTCGCTCCCATTCGTGCGTCTCCAACAACGCCTCCAGAAACGGCAGCGCGGAGACCGGGCCTGTCTCCAGCTCTTCCAAACAGGTCCAAGGAGGGTCGCTGTCCATGGCGCGGGGTGCAAACGGGCCGCTCCACACCCCCTTGAGCACGACTCCTTGCGAACCCATCCACCACATTTCAGGCCATGGAAGGCCCGACGGACTGGGCTCGGGCCCCGCCTTGGCCAAGTCCAACAGGGCCGCAGGCGGCCCAAAGACTGAGCTCACGGCAGGTCCGTGGCGTCCTGCGGCGGACGGCCGCGATCCTGTTCCAAGACGCGCAGCTGGATCATTGTGGCGTCGTCGGTGTGGCCTCGATCTTCAAGGCGCTGCTGCACTTCATCGATGAGATCGTCGCCATGCTGCTCCAACAAGATGCTCAGCTCGTCGACGCTGAGCGCCTCCAAGATGCCATCGGAGCAGATCAAGTAGCGATCACCCAGCTGCATTGGCATGCGCCGAAGGAAGGTCATGTGCCGGATGCTGGGGCCCATGCCCACCCAAGCGCTCAGGCCTCCACCACGCTGCTGAATCGGGGTCATGCGCTGCAGGCTTCCTTCCCGCTGAAGGAAGACGCCAGAGTCTCCGACATTAAAGATGCTAACCACCTTTTCAGCCATCCAAATACCCGTGACGGTACTGGCAGATCCAATGGCCATGCGCACTTCAGCGTCGGCGGCCTCTACAACGTCGATCAACAGGTTCTCGGAGGGGTGCAAGCTCGACGAAAAGAAGCTGGCCAGGTGCTGGATCACCACCTCAGCGGCGGCAGCACCGTCGCGGGTGGATCCCACACCGTCGGCGACCGCGTAGATCGCGCCACGTTGCGCACACCGAACAATCTCGTCGCGGGCGTCGAAGAGCCCGTAGCGATCATCGTTCTTTGCGTGCCCCTTGCCCTGACGGGAGAAGGCTCCGGCCAGGACGGCGGGGAGGGAGGGCACTTGCATGGGTGCAGCATAGCGGAACGCTAATGACATGGGCCACACCTGCCGTTCGGCTACAGTAGAGACGCCCTGGGAGAGTTGAATGGCGAGCTACTTGAAGGAATCTCTGCGCCAAGCCCTTGAGGCTGTGGAGAAGCGGGAGCGTGCGCATCAGCCAGAGGATTTACGCGAGCCCAACCAGCCACGTACGCCCCCAGCTACCGGCGCTGTGCGTCCTCGCGGCATTCCACTCACTGCGCTAGACCATTCTCAGCAGCCCCGTATGAGCGCCCCACCGCCACGGCTCCCAAGGCCCGCACCAGAGGCTCAGGACCTGCCCGAGGCATCCGCCAACGCTGCATCGGTGAACGCCACTGTGGACCCGCGCGCCTTGGATCCGCGGCGCGCCAGCGTGAGCCTGCGCACTGAAAGGCCAAGTGACAGCAAGCTGTCGCCCATGGCCATGGCTTTCGAGCGCCCGGTGATCGCCGCCCCCCCGCCCACGCGCTTTCGGCCGATCGAGCCACAGACCTTGGAGCGCGCAGGGCTAGAATCGAGCTTCGTGCGGGGCCTGATCCTGAAGTACCTGCTCGGCCAACCAGGCTCTACAGGACGCCAGGTCAGCCAAGCGCTGACCATCCATTGGCAGATCGCCCGAGAGCTGCTCTCGGAGCTCAAAGAAGCCAAGCTGGTGGTGCTCAAGCGCTCCACAGCAACAGGTGATTTTCGCTACGAGCTCACCCAAGAGGGCCGCTCGGAGTCCTACGATCTGCAGAAGCACAGCCGCTACGTTGGACCCGCACCCGTGCCACTCGATCAGTGGCTTATGAGTGTCCACGAGCAGAGCATCGCCAACGAGCACCCGCGTATGGGTGACCTCTACCGCGCCTTTCAGGACCTATTGGTAACCGACACCCTGCTGCATCAGCTGGGGCCGGCGATGACCAGCGGAAAGGGACTCTTCCTCTTTGGCTTTCCTGGAAATGGCAAGACCAGCTTGGCCGAGCGCATGACCCGGGCCTTTGGCACCTCGGTCTACATCCCCCATGCGATCTTGGTCGAGGGCCACCTGATCAAGATCTACGATCCAATGATGCACGAGCCCCTTGGTGAGGAGCAGAAGACCCTGAACTCCCGTGAGCGCGTAGATCCCCGCTGGGTCAAATGTCGGCGTCCGACCGTGGTGGTCGGCGGTGAGCTCACGATGGACGCACTGGAGATCGACTTCAACCCAGCCACAGGCATCTGCGAGGCCCCCATCCAGGTCAAAGCCGCTTGCGGCACCCTGGTTATCGACGACTTTGGCCGGCAGCGCTGTGATCCTGCCACCCTGCTCAACCGCTGGATTGTGCCCCTGGAGCAGCGTGTGGACTTTCTACGCCTGCCCGATGGCCGCAAGGTAGAGGTGCCCTTCGACCCGCTGCTAGTCTTCAGTACCAACCTGGACCCAAGGGACCTGTGCGATGAGGCCTTCCTGCGGCGCATTCCCTACAAGGTCAATGTCGAGGATCCCAGCGAGGAGAACTTCCGACGGCTGCTCCATATTCAGGCCGAGCTCCTGGGTTTTGAGCCAGACGACAAGGTCTTCGATCACGTGATTGAGACCCACTACAAGACCGTGAATCGGCCCTTCCGCAACTGCCACCCCCGCGACCTGACCCTGCAGGTGCAGAACCAGTGCATGTTCCGAGAGACCCCGCTCAAGCTGACCATCGAAGGCTTTGACGAGGCGGCCAGCCTTTACTTTACGCTGCTCTAAGACCGGTACTTCACGCTCCGCTGAGCTCTGTACGCTGAGCTCTGCACGCTGGTCTGGGCTGGGCTTAGATTCCAACCAAGCGTTGAGGCTTGAGAAAGTCTGGATACTCAGGCCGCTCCCCCAAGATTCCTTGGGTGATGATCTCCGCCCCCGCCGCAGCGAGTGACCACCCCGTGTCCGCAAAGCCCGTACAAGCCACCCGCCGAGCACCCGGCAGTGGACCAACCAGAGGCAGGTTGTCGCAGGTGTAACCCTGGATTCCAGCCGAGGCGGTGACCCCAGCCTGGGCGTCCTGGACGAAGGTCTTCTGCAAGAAGCCTCGAAGAGCCGCCTGAACCTTGGGACTTGGCCGGCGCTCCGTCTCCCCCGTCTCCATGTGGGGTGTCGCCCAACGCGCACCGCTGACCCTCAGGCTGCCCAGGGGGGTGCGCTGCCAGCTCAGATAGCCATATTGGGCGCTTGCGCCTTGCAGAGGCTGTGGAGAAGAGGGACCGCCAGATGACGGCTCGGTCTCCAGGATCGCCGCTCGCACCGGGTAGAGCTTATCGGAGAACCAGGAGTCGAGAGCGCGCATCCCCCAGCTGGCCGCGTACACCACCAACTCGCACCGAGTCTCCCCTGTCTCCATCCGCAGCGTAATGGAGCCATCGAGCTCCACTGCCTTGACCCGCCGGCCCGCGAAGAGATGTGCACCGGCCGCTCGAGCCTTCTCTGCCAAAAGCGCGAGCGCTTGAGAAGGATCCAGTCGTCCGTCCAAGGGCACATACCGAGCGGGTCCTAAGCCTGCGCTGCCCTGTGACTGGGAGACCTGATCTCGGGTCCAGAGGCTGCTCGCCACGCCAAGCGCTTCAGAGATCCTGACCGCCTCCTCGAGCTCGCCGATCTCCTCACCCATTCCAACGCGAAGGCCCCCCCGCTCCATGGGTACTTCCTGGGCTAAGAGCGCGATGCTTCTCTGAGAGAAGGCCAAGTATTCCCTGGCTCGCTCCACCCCCAGCGCGTGCGCCAACCGGTGTGGATGCTCCGCCGTCCCAAGCTGGACGAGCCCCAACGAGGCCAAGCTAGCGCTGCTGGCCTGGGAGCCAAACGCCATGGGATCCGCGTCCAAGACCATCACCCGCACACCGGCACGGGCCAAGTACAAGGCACAGAGCAGGCCAGACAGGCCACCGCCAATGACAGCAACGTCGCAGGGAGGAATCACTTCAGACATACCCACCCTTTAGCCTGCATCAGACATAGAATCTGCCCAGGCGGGTCCTCCAGACGCTTTCTGGCTCTGAGACAGGGTTAGTCTGACCGCCGAAGGACTATCCATGCTGCTGCTGACACTACTCTTCTCCTGCAAGAGCACGAACAACTCCGATCCCGAGTTGGGAGGGTTTACCCCGTCGGAGCCCACCCAACTCCCGCTGGCCCAGGCATCAACCGTGGTGCAGATTGCCCCCGTTGGACCGGAAGACCTTCAGCCCTACATGGCCGGAAGCGGCTCTGGACTGCGCGCGCTGATGGTCGGACCACTGGCCGAACAGGATGCCCCCCGCCAAGCCTTGGTGGTCTTTGACCGGCCCATGGTCCCATTGGCCAACCTGGACCGCGATCCCGTTCCGTTGACCTGCGGAGATCAAGCCGGCACCGGCCGCTGGGCCGGTACAAGCACCGCGGTCTTTGTCCCCGACGCCGGCACCTTCCCCAAGAACAGCGAGATCACGTGCTCCGTTCCCGCCGGGACTGCCTCTGCCGACGGCACGGCGCTGGAAGAGGAGGTGCGCTTCAGCTTTGCGACTGCCCGTCCGGCGCTCACCCGCAGCACGCCCTCGACCGGGGCCTCGGAAGTGGACCCCGTCGTTCCCATGGTCTTGGTGTTCAACCAGCCCGTGGATCCAGCTAAGGTTCTCAAGCACGTCAAGGTTCGCTCCAACTCCAACTCTCGGGCGCTAAAGCTCACAGCGAGCGAGACTCCGGAAGAGGGAATGCGTCTTCCCAAGGATCGCAGCCGCGTGGTCAGCTTCACCGCCAAGCTCGATCGCAACTCCGACTACCAGCTGGTCCTGGACGCGGGCCTGCCGGCCCTTCAGGGCACCCGCGGCTCGGAGAGCGAGACGGTCATCGACTTCTCCACCATTCCGCCTGCTGCGATCACCGACGTGTACCCGACCGGCAGCGACGTGAGCCCCTACACGCAGATCCGTCTAGACCTAGCCACAAGCACCTCTGGAGAGGCCCTAAACGAGCGCATCCGCGTCGAGCCTGCTCCTCCGGACGGTTGGGCCCCAGCAGAAGACTACACCTGGCGCCGCTGGAGCCATGGGGTGCGCCTGGAGCCCATGACCACTTACACGATGAGCGTGGAGGCCGGCGCAAAGGACGCCTATGGCCAGGAATACCCAGACGGTCGGGAGTGGGCCTTTACCACCGGGCATCTAAGCCCCTTGGTAGACGCCGCCGAGGGACGCCTGCTGTACCCGGCCAACAACCCAACGGATCTGCCAGTGCGCAGCCGAAACGTGCAGGACCTCTACGTCGCTGTCACACCGGTAGACGCCGCCTGGGCCATGCAGTCCTTCGACGGCTACCAACATTTCGACAGCGGCTCGCGCACCTTCCAGAACACCCCCGGTGTGCCGCTGGCGGCTGGCCGCGAACTCGACGAGCAGGTGCACTCAGACACCTTCGATCTGGCCCCCTACCTGCAAAACGGCAAGGGTCTGGTCTTCGTGGAGACCTGGAGCCCGCAGCACACCGGCTACCGCAACAAGATCAACTACCAGAAGGCTCTGCTCCAGGTCACCGATCTGGCAACCACACTCAAGGTCGACCACTCCGGCGTGCAGAGTTGGGTGACCCGCCTCAGCGACGGCAGTCCGGTCCCAGAAGCCCAAGTGAGCGTCTACTACAAGGGCAGTTTGGCCTGGGAAGGGCAGACCGATGCAGATGGCATGGTCAGCAGCTCCGATATCGTACCGTCCGACTGGGAACCCTGGAACAACGCCTTTTTCGTGATTGTCGAGCACGACGGTGACCGCGTGATCACCACCTCACAACGCCCCCACAGGCGGGACACTTGGGGCTTTGGGATCTCCACCGGTCAAACCGCAGCAGGGGAGACCCTCAGCCTGAGCGCCTTCACCGATCGCGGCGTCTACAAGCCCGGCGACACGGTGCATGTCGCCGCAAAGGCCCGCCTGGAGACCGCCACTGGCATGGTCTTGCCCGACCAGGGCGAGCTCTCCTGGAGTTGCGAGGATGCTCGCGGCGGCGAAATCACAAAGGGCAGCAAGGAGCTGGACTCCCATGCAGGAGTGGCCTTCGACCTGACCCTGCCCAAGGACATGCCTACCGGGGAGGGCAACTGCAGCCTGGAGCTCAAGAGCGAACAGGGAACCAGCAACGAGTGGGTCTTTTTGCGCGTTTATGCCTACCGCGCCCCCAGCTTTCGGGTAGAAGTGAGCGCGGCCGGCAACGCAATCCAAGGGGAGACCCTGAGCGCTGTCGGCCATGGCAACTATCTCTTTGGCGCACCAATGGGCGGCGCCAAGGCCACCTGGACCGCCCGAGCCATGGAGATTCAGCCTGAGATTCCTGGTTGGGAGAGCTTCCGCTTTGGTGGAGACGAGTCACAGGCCTGGTGGGAGTACGACTCCCAGCCCATCAACGAGATCGCCAGCGGCGAGGCGGTCCTGAACTCCGAGGGCTCTCTGCCCATCCAAGTCACCCTGCCAAAGGCTGGCGAGCAGGCACGCACCCAGACTCTGGAGATCGAGGTGCAGGTGCAGGACCAGGCCCGCCAAAAGGTGGCCAACCGCACCCACGTCACGGTCCACCCTGCCGAGTTCTACCTGGGCCTGAAGGCCGCCAGCGGCGTGGGACAAGCAGGCCAGGAGCTCGGGGTTGATCTCATCGCCGCAGATCCCCAGGGCCAAGCCATCTCTGGTGTCACCACTGAGATCGAAGTGGTTCGCCGGAGCTGGGATGTCATCCGCCAGAAGGGCATGGATGGCCGCTATACCTGGGTGAGTACTGCAAACGATAGCCCCGTCACAACCCTCAAGGAAAAGACTGGCAACCAAGAAAAACGGGTGAGCTTTACGCCCGAGGATGCCGGCTACTACGTCCTCCAGGCCAAGGCCCAAGACAGCGCCGGGCGCAACAGCGTCAGCGAGCTGGGCATGTATGTCGCGGGGCCCAATGCCACCTGGGCACGCGGCGACGACGACACCGTCGAGCTCATCGCCGACAAGCGCAGCTATGCGCCCGGCGAGACCGCCAAGATCCTCATCAAGGCTCCAAAAGAGGGGATGTACGCGCTGATCACCACCGAGCGCGAGGGTGTGCTCTCACGCCGAGTGACCCAGCTCGAGCAGGCCGCTTCCAGCATCGAGATCCCTCTGACCGAAGAGCACGCACCCAACATCTTCGTCTCCGTGGTGCTCACGGAGGGCTCGCCTCCTGCGGACTCCCCAAGCGCAGGTATGCCGGCCCACTACCTGGGCTACACCGAGCTCAAGGTCAGCGCCGAGTCGCGCCACCTCAGCGTGGACCTAAGTACGGACCAGCAGAGCTACCAACCGGGGCAACAGGTCACCGTCAGCCTCAAGGCCTCCCAAGGCGACGCACCGGCAGCCATGGCCCGCGTCGTGCTCTACGCTGTCGACCACGGCGTGCTCTCCCTGACCGACTACCAGACCCCCAACCCCTACGAAAGCTTCTGGGGACCGCGCTCCCTGCACGTGCTAACTGCGGACGCTCGCACCCAGATCTTGGACCGCGCAGCGCTCCTGGCAAAGGGCGCCCCAGCCGGCGGCGACGGCGGCAGCGACAGCATGCGCAGCCGTTTCGAGACCACGCCCCTATGGGAGGCGGACCTGGAAACCGACGAGGCGGGCCAGCTCACACACATCTTCACCTTGCCTGACAACCTGACAACCTTCCGTCTCATGGCGGTGGTGGACCACGGAGAGCAAGCCTTCGGAAGCGCCGACGCCGAGCTCCAGGTCAGCCGACCGCTGCTCGCCAACCCAGCCCTGCCGCGCTTTTTGCGTGACGGCGACCAGGCCCTGGCCGGCGTGGTCGTGCACAACAACCGAGACAAGGCAGCTGAAGTATTGGTGAGCGCAAGCGCAAGCGGCCTGACCCTCACCGGCAGCCCCAAGACGGTCACCGTTCCTGCCGGCGCCGCAGTCGAAGTGCCCTTCGCCCTGACCCAGGCCCTACAAGGCCAGGCCAGCTTGGAGTTCAGCGTCTCCTCTGGCGATGACCAAGACCAAGTTCGCGTAGCTCTTCCAATCGCACCCCGCCGCGCAGTCGAGACGATGGCGACCGCGGGAGTCGCTGACAGCGAGTCCATGCAGCCTGTGGAGAGGCCAGAAGGCGCCCTCCCAGATGTGGGCGGCTTGAGCGTCTCCGTGTCCCCGACCGCCCTGGTCGGAGCAGAGAGCTCCCTGGATTACCTGCTCGACTACCCACACGGTTGCCTGGAGCAGACCTCCAGCCGCATGCTCGCAGCCATCTTGGCTCAGGACCTGGACAAGCAGCTGGAGTTGGAACGCAGCCCAGAGGAGCTTCAGAAGTTCCGAGATGCGGGCCTAGCCAGAATCGCCCTCTTTGAGCACTACAGTGGCGGCTACAGCATGTGGGCCGGCAGCCGTGAGCCAAGCCCCTTGGCCACCGCTTACGTGCTGGAAGCTCTTTACCGCGCTGGCCAGCCCATTCGCCCAGAGTCCGTCGCCTTCCTGCGCGACTTCTTGGGCGGGGCATACACCTCATCCTGGTGGGACAAAGACACCATTCGAGCAGCACACGCTCGTGTGGCCCTGTCCCTGGCTCGAATCGGCCAAGGAGATGCGGCCCTGAACAGCCGCCTATACGGCGAACGCAGTGAACTCCCCATGAGCGCGCGAGCCGGCTTGGCCGAGTCCATCGCACGCACAACAGGAGCCGATGGCCGCAGCAGCAGCCTGCTTCGAGAGCTCGAAGGACACTTGGAGATCCAAGCTAGCTATGCCGTGATCACACAAGAGAACGCCTCCCGCTGGGTGGCTCTCTGGGAGGGCAGCGCGGCCCCCACTGCAGCGACTGTCCGTGCCCTGCTCGTGGCCGACCCGAGCAACCCACTGCTGGTTCGCCTGGTCCAAGGTCTGGTCGCCAGCCGCCGAGACGGCC
>JBLHMA010000036.1:0-21412 GCA_047621545.1 Cognaticolwellia sp.
TGGTCCGCGTACTCCAGGATGGCGTGGTGCACGTCCATCAGGTTCACTGTTCGACTGACCTGCTGGGCGGCAAGCTCAGGGCCCCAGACCATTAGGGGTACTTGGGTAATTTGAGGGGCAAAGCTGTGGCCGTGCTCGATGTCTGGCGACGGTCCAAAGGCCTCTCCATGGTCACCGACCATGATGACCAGCGTGCGGTGGGTGTCGATGTGGACCAGCAGCTCTTCCAGGGCGCGGTCGAGATCTGCCAGGTCCTGCCTATAGAGCGCCTCAATGGCCGCGGGATCTACCGCTTCACCACGCCGGGTCGGCACCCAGGAAGGAAAGCACTCGGGCATCTCACAGGGCTCCCCCTGCCCATAGGGCGCGTGGGCATCCGAGAGGTGCACCCACATAAAGGAGCGGCCGTTCTCCAGCTGACCCCAGCGCTGCAATGCCGTCTCCACCAGCTCCGGGGCAGAGTCCCCATTGATCGGGAGCAGGCCGCCCAGCAGGAGGCTCCGTCGCAGCTGTTCGAAGAGCAGTCCACGTCGACTCCCGTCTAAGGCTCGGTCCAAGCCCTTGTGAAAGCCAAGGTTGGCCCCAAGATAGGGGTTGGAGAGCACCCCGGCGCTCACATAGCCGCGCTCTCTCAGGGACTCAGCCAAGGTGGGGATGTTGGGAGAGATTCCTGTGCGCACGCCAGTCTGCTCCGGGTGCGCCCGCCGGCCTGCTCCGTGTTCATGCACTGGCAATCCCGTCATCAGCGAGGCCATTGCGGGCAGGGTCCAGCTCGAGGTGCTGAGGGCGCGCTCGTAGACCTGGGCGGTCTGAGTGCGGGTCTGCAGAAGGGGCATGTGCTGCAGGCTGTCCGCGCGCCACGTGTCGATGCTGACCAGGACCACACTGCGCGCCTCGGGAGACTGGAGCTTTGGTAGGGGGGTGCTCGCACGCCAGCTCTGTGATGCGGTCAGACCGCTGCCCAGGCCCTTGGCCAGACTGCCGACCTGGAAGATCAAGAGCCCGACGCACAGAGCGGCGGCCGGCCACGTCCAGCGGCTGTTGCGCGGGGAGACCAGCATCGCAGCGGCAGTGGCCGTGATCATGCCCATGATCGCGCCAAAGATTAGGTCAATACTCAGGAAGAATCGGAGGCGATCAATGAATGGCCAGCCGGCATCCTGGGGAAGGGCCTCCATCGTTGCCAGGGCCGCAGCGAGCAGCAGGGTGAGGGCCAGGGCCCGAATGCCGGTGGCGAGTCGATCCATCTCAGCCCCCACAGAAGAGCTGGATTGCTGGCGCTGGATCGGCGTCCCAAGCGTGCAGGATGGCCAAGCCCGTGCCCGTGCGTTGGGCGATCCAGGTGTGTCCATCGATCTGCCGCAGGGCGGTGTCCTGCCCCACTGGCCCAGTGCAGTGGGGGAGTCTCTCGAGGCGGTAGTCCGGCTCTTCGGCCGCGCCCAGTGCTGGGGAGAGCTCGGTGAGCAAGTCCAGCGCGCTCGCGCCTTGCATGGCCATAGGGGGTACGGCGCTAAAGGTCAGAGCCACCTTCAGCTCACCCTTTGCAGCCTCCAAACGTGTGGCGGGCAGCTCGGAGCGGAAGCTGGCCGGGTCCATTACCAGCATCCAACCCGGACCAAAGTCCAAGCTCAGGTTGGCCTCCTCTGAGTGCCAATGGCCATCCAGGAGGGTGTCCAGCTCAGCAGGGGGCGGGGCCGAGGCACAGGCCAGGACGAAGAGGATCAAGGAATCAGCACCTTTTGAAGGCTGTCTTGTAGCGTGCTGTCCTGGTCTACGCAGTCCCTCACGGCGCCCAAGAGCAGGTGGTCCTGTGGTGTGGCGGCCGGCGCCTCGTAGACCGCGCAGACTGGATGGCCCTCCATGGTTTGGCGCAGGCAGGCCTCTGTGCTGCGGTAGAGCAAGCCCATCAAGCGCAGCTCGCCGATCGCGGCCTGTTCCGGGGTGGTGGCGTGCTCGGCCAACAGGACCTTGGCTTGAACGAAGGCTTTGGAGCCAGCGATCGATTCCCCCCGGGAGAAGTGCGCGTCTGTTGGGCAGGTGTTCTTCACCTTCTTGGCAAGCAAGCTCGGCGTCGTCGAGGTCGTCACGGAGATGCCGGACTCCACCTGTCGCATCAGGGTGCTCATCGGTGCCGCCTGCTCCTTGGGACCGCTTGCGTAGATCTGGTACCAGTCTCCGCCTCCGGTCTGCCAGATCACCTGCCAGAACAGGGTGCGGCCATCGGGGCTCTCGTAGACCCAGCGAGCCAGGTGTGGCCCCAGCTCCGAGGGGCCCAGAAAGTGTGTGCGGGTCTGGGGACTCTCGCGCTGAATGCTGCGGGCGACGCGGTCTGGGGCCAGGGCCTGCAGCTCCTCGGGCGAGAGCAGCGCGCGCTCCATTGCTGCGGGACCAGGGGTCGGTAGCGCCCGCAGGTACAAGACCACCCCGAGTGCCTGGTGTTCCGTGGCCAGAAGCTCCCCGTCCATCGGCTTAGCGCTGTTTTTGACGCTGTTTTTGACGCTCTGCCGGAGGTTCAGGGCCGTCCAGTCCTGCGATAGGGTCAGTGTGCTGTCACCCTTCTCGGATGTCCACCCAGATAGAAGAGCAAAGAGAAGGAACAAGTAGCATTCTCAGTAGTAGTAGATCAGGAACACGCCGCAGCAGATCGAGCCCGCGAGCATGCCGCCCAAGAAGGCGCCTGTAAAGGCCGCGAGACCCAGGATGAAGACATCGCTGCTCGCCGTCTTGCCGGGCAACTCCACACCACTGGGCACAGTCGCCGGGTTTTCATAGGCAGGTGCGCTCTGGATTCGGGCCGCGGGGGCCTGCTCGGGCACCGCCCATTCTTCTTCGACCAGGCGCAGATCAGCGGGGGCTGGGGCATGTCCTGTGAAGCTCTGGGCTCGGGCTGCAGGAGCCACGCTGAAGACCGCCAGGAGTAGCACGCTCATCAGAACACAGGTCATCGAGGTGAGCATGCGTCGGGTCATGAGAGTCTCCATTGGCCCAAGATAGCGTCTACTCTGTGCGGTTAACAACACGACCTGAATGTCAGGGTCCAGCAGGGGCGGTCTCTTCAATCATCTGCTTGATGGCCGACTCGATCGGCTGAGGAGTAAAACCTAACTCAGCCGCTGCGCGCTTGTGACTGCGGTAGCGGGGCAGCATCATCTGCTCGATCGCTCCAAAACGGGCGCCGATCTTGGGCGCCTTGGAGAGCAGTCCAGGGAGTCCTCTGGGAATGGGAATCACGCGAGGTCTGCGTCCCATCAACAAGGCGATGCGTTGGAAGATCTTGGCGTAGGGCACGTTCTCCGAGCCCAAGAGATAGCGTCGGCCTGGCTGGGCCTGCTTCCAGGCCAGCACGTGACCGATGCCCACGTCGTGGCCCGAGACGAAGCACTTGCCGCCGGCCGGGCTCGGAATGACCGGCATACGCGCAGCGCGGAGTAGGGGACCGGTGACCACGCCGCCCACGTCCCCTGGTCCAATCACGTAGTCGGGGTTCACCATCCAGGCGCCGTGCTTCGCCGCCAGGGCTTCAAGAGCTAACTTGGTCTCTCTATACAGGGCGCCCGTGCCCCGGATGGGGTTGCGCGGGTCTTCGCTGGCTTGGTCTTCGGAGCCGGGCCTACTTAGTGGGCCGAATCCACAGGTGATGCTCGACGAAGTCAGCACCGTGGGGAGTCCATGCTTCAAGACCGCCTCTGTTCCCCCCACGTTCAGTTCGCGCATTCGGGCATCCCCGCCGGGAGAACCGTCCCACACGCCGGCCACATGGAAGACACCGTCCATGTCCTGCATGGCATCCGAGAGGAGCTGAGGGTCGAGCAGGCTGCCTCGCTGGTGTTCCACCCCAGCGGGCCAGCGCGGGTGAGGAGGGCCCGGATCCAAGACCCGAACGGCCACCCCAGCACGGACCAGCGCGCGCACGACCTCATGGCCCACAAATCCGGCGCCTCCGGTAACCAGGGCACGCTTCGGTAGGGGCCTTGGAGTGCTCAGAGCTGCTCAGCCAGGTGGGCGGCCAAGTCTTGGTAGTGGGTGGCGCCGCGAGAGTCTTTATCAAAGGCGAAGATGTCCTGACCGGCGTGCTGGGCCTTGGCCAAGCTGCTGTTGATTCCGATGTGCACGGGCAGCAGGGCATCGCCCCAGGTCTCTTCGATTTGACCGATGATGGCCTGGTTCAAGGTCGTGTTTCGACCGTCCACCCGGGTCAGAAGTACGCCCAAGACGTCGATCTCAGGGTTCAAGCGGGCTGCGATCTGAGTAATGGCCCCGACCAGCTTCTCGACGCCGCTAAGGGCCAGGGGGCTGGGGTCACAGGGGATGA
This sequence comes from Cognaticolwellia sp., assembly GCA_047621545.1. Lineage (GTDB taxonomy): Bacteria > Myxococcota_A > UBA796 > UBA796 > CAJQPC01 > CAJQPC01. Next base: position 4,313 of record JBLHMA010000036.1, read on the forward strand.
GCACTTGGTCGGCGGCAACCAGACCGTTGAGGGTCAGGTTGCCCAGGTTGGGCGGGCAGTCGATGATTACTACGTCGTACCAAGTACGGGACACTGCGAGTGCGTCGCGCAGCACGAATTCCTTGCCGATGCGGGTGCCAAGCAGGTTCTCGGTGTGACCCAGAGAGTTGTCAACGGGGGTGACGTCCAAGCCTGGGAGGGAGGTGCCGGTGGCCACGTCCATGACCTCCATCGCGCCCTCGGAGAGCAGCGCGTCGCTCAAGCAGCCGCCGCCCACGTGCACCATGTTGGAGATGGCGGTGTTCACGTGCCCCTGGGGGTCCAGGTCCACGAGCAGGACGCGCTTTCCATGGAAGCGGGCCAAGGCGCTGGCCAGGTTCACCGAGGTCGTGGTCTTGCCCACACCACCCTTCTGGGCCGCGACCGCAATGACAGTCGCATTGCGTTGGCCTTTGGCACGAACGGGTTTGGCGGTGGTGGGCTCGTTGCCCACGATGCGTCGCAGGCCGGACTTGAGGAGGTTGCGCATAATGTTGAGCCTTAGGACAAGAGTTGACTTGTCAATACCCTACTCCGTCGGCGCTTCCATGTCAGCTTCAATCCCTGCTGCGTCGTCTTCCATGGGTGCATCCAGGAGCTCGGGCTCCAGCTCTGGCTCTGGCTCCGGCTCCGGCTCCACCGGCGCATCTCCGACCACGAACTTGGCTCGAATCGGCAGGTGGTCGCTGATCTGGAGGGCGTCGCCGCCAATGACCTCGGCCTCCAGCACGTGGATGGGCCCGCCGATGAACACGTAGTCGATCTTGCGATCGGGCTCGCTTGTGCCGTAGCTCAGGTAGGTGCGGTTTGCCGGGGCCAGCTGGTCCTCGAAGATCTCGTGAAAGCCGGCATCGAAGAGCACGTCAACCGGGTTGTTGGAGTCGGCGTATAGGTCCCGCTCGTGCTCGAGGCGCATCTTGTCGTCGCCTGGCGGCAACAGATTGAAGTCCCCAGCCAGGATCCAAGGCTGCCCCTCTGGGCGTGCCTCCATCCAGGCCTTGAGCTGGCCGATCTGGCGCTCCAGGGTGCCGTCGCCAAAGGAGAAAGCCGAGAGATGGGTGACCGCGATGGCAAGGGGCAGATCCATTCCTTGAACCGGGACCTCTCCCCACAACAGGGCCCGCTTCAGGTTGAACATCTGGCGCGCGCGCGGCTCATCGAGCATGGCCAGCTGGATGCGCTCGCCGGTGGTCATCTTGGTCTGGGTGAGAAGGCTCAGCTCCATGTCGACCTTGCCTAGGGCGTCTCCGCTGGGCACAGGAACAAAGGGGCTCTTGTGGTAGGCCGCGCTGGTGTGGCACTTCGCGCCAGTAGCGTTGACGTAGTCCATGTGCTGGTCGATGTTCGCGGTGCGCTTGGAGCCCCGATCCACCTCTTGGAGCAGCATCAGCTCGGGGTTTATATCGATGAGCACCTTGTTCACTTCGTCCAGGGTCCAGCGCACGTCCTGTTCGGGCACGTGAACGGCCTCCCCGCCGTCGTAGAAGAACTGGTGCTTGCGGCTGGCACCGTACTGGAGGTTCCAAGACACCACCTGAAAGGGTTCGTTCTTGGTGAGCTCTTGGGTGTCGGCGCCGCAGACCACCTCGGTGGGCTCGATGGGGGCGGGGCGATGCTCGGTGGCCAGGGCTGCGCCGACCGCGCCTGCGGCTGCCAACACGACAACGCCCAATCCGATGGCCAAGTACTTCATGAAAACTCCCGTGGGGCGGATTGTACATGGGCCCCTCCACAGCGTGTAGGCTGCGCCCGTGACCCTCCTTCTCCTCATCTCCTGTGTCGACTACCAGGTCTCTCGCAACCGCGAGTACGAGACCTGGGTGCAGCCTGCCCGTGACCAAGGCCTGGATGTGCTCTGGGTGCTCGACAACAGCGCCTCCATGTACGAGGAGCAGGTGCAGCTGGCATCGCACACGCAGGCCTTCGCGGACGGTCTCTCCCGTGTGGACATCGACCTGCGTTTGGGCGTGATGAGCACCGATGCAGAGGCAGAGCAGGATCCGGTGTGGATCTCCGGCAGCGCCCAGGTGCTCGCTGAAGAGTTTTCATCCGCCATCCTGAATCAGGGACTGGGGTCCAGAGAGGAGAGGGGATTTGACGCGGCACTCTGGGCGGTCTCCGAGCTGCGCACTGGCGCCGACGTCGAGCTGCTCTTCTTTTCAGACGAGGACGACCAGTCCGACGCGAGCGGCCAGACCTTAGTGGAGCAGTACAGCGCAGCCGCCGGAGAGCTGGGAGTCAATGCCATCGTTGGGGACCCGCCCCAGGGCTGCGCATCTCTTGTCGCCGCCGCGGACCCAGCGCCGCTGTATCTGCAGGCCGTTGAGCTCACCCAAGGCAGCCGCGCCAGCATCTGCGCTTTGGACTACGACAGCATGCTCTCCCGTATGGCACTCCATGTCCTGGGCTTAGAGGACCGCTTCGCTTTGGCCGAGCTGCCCGAGTTGGACTCGATGGAGGTCATGTTGGACGAAGACTTGGTCCCCCGTGACCCCGACAACGGCTGGTCCTACGATGCTGGCAGCAACCTATTGGTGCTCAACGGCGACTACGTGCCCTTCCCCGGACAGGTGCTACAAGCCAGCTATTTCGAGTGGTACGGAGCTTGGGATGACCGCAGAGATCAGGAGGAAGAGTGATCCTTCTACTACTGGCTTGTTCCGGTGGCACGAGCAGCGAGCTGAGCTCCGACGTGGTCAGCATTCGTGTCACCCCCCAAGACAACGTGCTCGAAGTGCGCACGGGCCAGCCCGCCGACCTGAGCTTCCAAGCCTTCGCCACGAACCCTGACGGAGAAGAGGCCCCCCTGGACCTAGTGAGCTGGACCAGCTCCAACTTGAGCGTAGGAGAAATGGACCCCGATGGCTGGTTCCAGAGCGTGGACAGCAACGGCGGGGTCACTGAGATTGTCGCCACCCATCTGGGTGTGCAAGGCAGCGCACTGCTGACCGTCGTGTACCGGGACGATCTGGTGTTGGATGGCTTGAGCCAAGACCTCGCGCAGGCTTGGCCGGACATGGGCGCAGCCCTGGGTGGACCAGAGATTTCCTATCCAGAGAGCGGGGTACGTGTTCCGCGGAATGTGGAGGGTCTCCCATTCATCTGGGACGAAATGGAGAGCGGCCGGGTCTACCGCCTGCGTTTCCAGAGCGCCATCACCGACATCTCCGTGTTCACTGTAGAACCCAGCTACAGCGCCACTTCGGCCCTGTGGGCTCAGATCGCGGCTGCCAACCGCAGCGGCTTGGTTCAGGTCAGCGTCACAAGCGCAGTCTGGGACGGAACCCAAGTCAGCGAGCTGCAGGCCGGTTTCCCCATCGAGGTCCAGGTGGACCGGTTGGATGCCCGCGGCAGCGTCTTGTATTGGGCCTCCTCCGAGCGCGGCATTCTGCGCCTGCCGTTCGGCAGCACGGAGCCTGAGCTGTTCTGGGAAGGGCAAGATGGCGCCCAGTGCGTGGGCTGTCACACGGTCAGCGGCGACGACATGGTGGTGTCCCACGATGGGATAAACGGCGTGTTTTCGGTCGTGGACATCTCCGACCCCTCCGATCCTGTACAGATCGTAGATCCCCAGGACGACAAGCGCTTCACCTTCAAGACCGTGTCTCCGGATGGACGGTACATCTTGGGTGCCGGCCAGGGGCGGCTCACGTTGTACAACCTGGAGACCGGCGGCACGGTGGGAGAGCGTTTTGTCGACGGTTACGTCACCATGCCGGACTGGTCACCGGACGGGCAAGACATCGCGATGGTGCGGGTCAAGGCGGGCCACGAAGACGACTGGAGCTTTGAGTACGGGGAGATCATTCAGGTGCCAGTTCAGGACGACGGCCAGCTTGGTGTTCCAGAGGTATTGGTGGCCAGCGATGGCCAGAACAATCTGTACTACCCCGCCTATTCCCCCGATGGCGCTTGGGTGGCCTACAATAGGGCTCAAGGCGCTGCCTATGCCAACGTCAACGCCCAGCTCTGGGTAAGCAGCCGCGACGGCCAGATTCAGCTTCCTTTGGACATCGCCAACCAGGGTGGGGGGCTTCAGAACAGCTACCCGCGCTGGGGGCCGCTGCCCGACGACGATGTCCTCTGGCTCGCGTTCTCTTCCAAGCGACAGCTGCCGTGGACCGTCATGCGGATGCCACAGATCTGGCTGACGGCCATCGATCCGGCGCTCCTAGAGCTGGACCAGGACCCCAGCTCACCAGCGTTCTGGCTGCCTGGGCAGGACGTGGGGAGTGACAACCACTTGCCTGTCTGGGCGGAGCACTAGCGGCCCCAAGGGGCTGTGGTCAGTGGTCTGTGGTCAGTGGTCAGTGGTCATGGGGTGCCCTAAGGGGCTGTGGTCAGGGGGTGGGAGCCAAAGTGCGCTCTTTGCCCACGCCGGCGAAGGCGTTCTTCCAAGCCTTGGCGTCTTCTGGGCCCGCGCGGCGAACCTGCTGGATTACGCCACCCGGAGTAGAAGTAGTGGCCTTTGGACGGGCTTGCAGGCGCTGAAACTCCTCCATCGACAGCACCATGGCTACGGCCTCGCCATTTTGCTCCAAGCAGACTTTTCCTCCACTCATCACGTCTGTGAGCATCGTAGTGATCTGCTCGGGTGCTTGGGGGAGGGTGTAGGTCGTTGTCTTGGCGTGCATAGGTCCTCAGGTTGGTTCAATAATAGTTATAGCACGAACGATGCGTGTTGTCATTGTTTTGGTACGAACCGCATAAGCTGCAGGCGGGCGTGGAACGCGCCAAAGCGCCGGGTGTAGGTCAGATACGCTGGAGGAAAAATGGACTTGATACAGAGGGATCGTCCACTGTTTTTTATCTATAAAGACGTATTTACAACATTTCTATAGAGCAGTGGTGTCCAGCTGCTTCACCCCAAACACCATCACTCAGCTGGCTCCCCCACAATCTCCCCGCGGCTCTTCATCATCTCTCGCATCACGTCCTGATGCCGCGCTGCGACCTCTATCGGTCCGCCTGGTAGGTAGATCACAGTTCGCCAAGTGTTCATGCTGCCCTGTGCGCCTTCGACTGCGGCCACCTTTGTGAGATCCACCCAGGCGAAGCGACTGCTTCCTGCAGCCGCCGCCTGGAGTTCGTAGCGTACTACGCTGCCAAAGCGGTCTGGAATCTTGCCATCGGCGGTCACGGCGGGCTTCTCAAACATGCTCTGGGCTTGGGCCTGTAGCGGACCTTGAGCGAGCAGTCCGGTGCCAAAGGCACAGAGGACCAGAAAAGGGATTCGCAGGCGCTTCATGCTTGCTCCAGGGCGGCAATGTGGACGTCGAGCTCGGCGAGCTCTTCAGTAAAGGGGGCTTGGACCGGGGGAAAGCGAAAGCCTGTCTTGGGGTCCAGGTCAAAGGCGGTGACGCGGAAGCTGATAGCAAAGCGCTCCCGCTTCCACTGGGCCCTGCAGAATAGGGTCACAAAGCGGCGAATGTGGTGGGCAAAGGCCGCAGGGTTGTCTGCGCCGTATTGGGTCTTTAGCTCTGGCCACAGCGCCTCGAAGATCTCCACCGGATCCTGGCCAACCTGCACAAACTGATACATCAACCGATCCAGAATCTTGAAGGGCATCAGGTCGCCCTCGTCGGTTTGCTCCTCGCCCGGAGGCCGCAGCTCGGCGGTGGGCGCTTGTACGTTCACTCCGTCCAGAGCCGCGATGTCGTGGAACTTCCTGGCCCAGTACAGATACAGAGTCACCAGGGACTTGGGAACGTCCCCGATTGGCGCGATACCGCCGGATGTGTCGCCGTCCATAGTTGTATAGCCAACAGCAGCCTCGCTCTTGTTCGAAGTGGTCAGTAAGAGCGAACCGTTCAGGTTTGCGAGCATCCAGATCATGCTTCCCCGGAGACGGGCCTGCACATTCTGTAGGGGGATGTCATGCTTGGGGTTGTCCCAGGAGATGTCAGAGCCAACCATCTCCCCGATAAGCTTGACGTGCTCATCTACAGCGCTCTGCATACGGGAAATATGGTGCTTGGTTCCAAGCTCAGAGGCCAGCTTGGCGGAGGCGTTCTCCGTGATCGAGCCGGAGTTCTCCGTTGCCAAATAAGCGGTCAAGAAGCGCTCGTGGATGTACTCTAAGAGCTCAGGCTGTGACAGGTTTGGCTTGTGGTAGCGGAACATCCGGTGCACCAAAACAGCTACCATCGCTGAGTCTTTTCCACCGCTCAGGGCCAACGCGATGGAGCGAATGCCAGACTTCTCGATGTAGTCCCGCATGCCCATGCACAAGGCCAACTCCAACTCCAGGTGGGGCAGGTCGGCAGGAGTAATTGTGGGAACCAGACCCGACTCCTCCAGCCAAGCCAAGGAGGGGTCCAAGTGCCGTGGGGCCGCATGTTCCCAGTAGGGACCGGCAGCCGGAGGCGTTCCAGTGCAGCTGTAGTCGCCCTTGAGCTCCACCAGGCCAGGGGCGGGGCCGTATTGCCCTTGGGTGAAGGACTGCACCTGCTCCCGCCAGCTGCCCTCTTCCATGCGCTGCAGCCGAAGCTGGTCCAGGTCCACAATACGGTCGACCAGCTCGTGGTCGGTATCGAAGAGCAAGCGCTTGCCTTCGCAGGCGATCTCGCCGTCCAGGCCAATAAAGACACTGCCGTCGAAGATCAGTCGAGTGGAGTCGCACCCCAAGAGGGAGGTGTACACGTAGGCGCAGTGGTCTTCGCGGGAGAGCTGCTCCACCATCGCTCGGCGCACCCGGTGCTTGCCAATGACAAACCAGGAGGCCGAGGGGTTGAGCAGGATCTCGGCGCCGGCGAGCGCGTAGATGGAGCCTGGGCGGATGCCCTTCCATCCGTCCTCGCAGATCTCCAAGGCAAAGCGGCCGATGCCCTGACCTTGGTAGAGCAGGGTCCCGATGGGCACCCGTTCGTTGTCGGCGGTGATGAACGCGTCGACCTGGCCGTGGGGCCAGGGGTGGTACCAGCGGTTCTCGTACTGGACGTCGCCGGTGGCCAGGTGCTCTTTACACGACAGGCCCACGATCTTGCCGTCTGCGACCACCGCGACCGCGTTGTAGACCACGCCGCGGTGCCGAATGGGCAGGCCAATACAAGCGATGATGCCGTGGGTGTGCTCGCAGAGCTCCTCGAGCACTCTCCAGGAGCGGTCCAGGGTTCCGCGCCGGAGCAAGCGGTCTCCCAAGGAGTATCCGGGGATGCACATCTCGGGGAAGCAGATCAGCTTGACCCCGCGGTCTCTGGCTTTGGCCAGGACCTTGATGATTCGGTCTCGGTTTCCGCTCCAGTCTCCAACCGTTTGGTTCAAGGAGGCTGCGGCGACGTGGGCTGCGGGAGGAGAGATGGTGGCCATGCACCAGCCTAACCCGACGCGCTAGTCTTCCTGTTCGCCCGCGGCCATCAGGATCTCTTGGGCCCGCATGTCCGTTCGTGCGGTGGTGCCCTCGTCCGCGCCAGTGACCATCAAGGCCCAAACTTCGATGTAGCGTCCGCCGTCCGCGGCCTGGAAGATGGCACCCGAGACACGGCTGTCCAGGTCGCTGTCAAAGTCCGCATGCACGGCTTCGCGCATCGGCTCCATGTTCATTCGGTCCGGTTCCTCGCCCAAGTCTTCGATGACCATCATGCAGGGGTACTCACTGCAGTCGACGTCCATCAGCTTTAGGTCCGGAAACTCCTTCAACTTGGACTCCATCATCGCTGTGAGAGCGTCTGGCTCCAGGTGAGCGGGCAAGTCCTCTGGCCACTCATTGGGTCGGATGCCACTTGCCGAGAGCTGTCCCTCCAAGAACTGATTCTTCAAGCGCAGCTGGTCCAGCTCGGTCTGCACGTCTTCTGGCAGCTCCGGAATCGTGGCGTCGATAGTCAGCCGGGGGAGTGTGCTCCGGGGACCGGCGTTGGGCGCTCGTCCGGGGATGTTGTGGGTCTCTCCGGCGGCCACTTCGACCTGGCCATCGGGACCTTGTAGTTGGGCGCGGCCCTCGTAGACTGTGATGGTGATTGCGGCGCCGGCGGCGGCCGCGAGCAGGATCTTGGGGTTCATCTCTACCTCCTGCGGCCATACACGTGGCAGGGGGGTGGGAGGTTCCACAGAAATGAGCGCGCGGCCGTCGACCTGCAGGGTCTGGCCGTCGGGCAGCAGGACCTGGGTGGGACCTGAGACCCACTGGCTGCCGCTGGCCACGGCGATTGCGTTTGGCTCTTGTGCCCAGTCGGTCAGCGCCAACAGGGGGGTGGCCGCAAGGAGAACACCGGCTGCCAGGAGCACATAGGCCCAGCGCCTGGAGGGTGGGCTTGGAGGCGCGATGTCCTCTGCTGCAGGTGCATTCTCAAGAATGCTCTGGTCCAGGTGTGACGGCGCCGAGTGTTCATCCAGCGCGGAGAGATCGGCGTCCAAACGCAGCATCTTCTCCCACCGGGCAGCCAGATCTGGATCGGTCTCCAGATCCTCGCGCAGCTGCTTTGCCTGCTCAAAGTCCAGCTCGGCGTCCATGAGTTGGGACAGGTCTTCGTCGGTCCAGGTCTTGTCGGTGCTCATAGGCTCAGCCTCATTGCATCAGGTCCAGCAGGCGGGCCCGGGCCCGGTGTAGTCGAGACTTTAGGGTCCCAATGGGCAGGCCCTCGGCCTGCGAGATGGCGCTTAGAGGGTGGCCGTTGAGGTGATGCAGCAGCACCACGCGGGCTTGGTCTGGGGGCAGCTGGCTGATGGCGTTCTCCAGCTTGGCGATGCGCCGGGCCTGGTCCAGCTTCTCTCCACTGTCCGGGCTTGGGTCAGGGGTCTGGGGATTGAAGGGAATCACGGCCCCACGCACCTTTCGAGCCCGGTGCGCGTCGATGAGCTTGCGGTGGGCCAAGGTGAGCAACCAGGTCTTCAGCGAGGCCGTGCCGTTGGGGTCAAACCTGGCCAGCTGCTCAAAGGCATGGGCCCAAATGAGCTGGTAGGCGTCCTCGGGTTCGGGACTCAGGCGCCGGCACAAGCCCCACACTGCCGGACCGTACTCCTTGAGAAGCTGGGCGCGAGCGGACTTGTTGCCGCGTTGTGCGAGCAGAAGGGCTGGGCTGGCGGACACTGGGCTGGGGGACACTGGGCTGGGGGACACTGTCACTCTGGATTCACGGCCTCATCACAGGTACACGTCCGGGGGGCCATCTCGGTTCCCTAGAATCTCTGCCCCGCCCTCTTAGCTGTTGCGGATCTGCTCTACCAGACAGCTTCCCAACCAATCCAGGGTGAGGTCGAAGTGTTGCCCTCCAGAGCGCCCATACGCACGGAGTTTCTCAGCGCGCCGTCGGCCCGGGCCTCCAAGAGCAAAGGCCGCCGCGCGCCTGGAGGAAGCTGCGTCTGCAGAAGCCCGTCTCGTTGTGAGCTCAGCGGGGTGGTGCGAGCAGCCGCTCCGTGCGGCGAAGTAGGAGCAGGCCCAGGCCCAGACCCCAGAGACCCAGTGCAAAGCCAGTTGGATTGGATTGGCAGCTGCAGCCACCCGGGTCTGTGGGGGTCAGCTCTGGGAATCTGGCGGTATCGGTGTCTTTGGGAGACCCGGTGTCTTGCTTCTCCGCCGTTCCATCGCAGTCGCTTTCTACGCCGTCGTTTGGAGTCTCGGTTGCGCCTGGGGAGATCTCATCGTCGCTGTCGTAGGGCTGCGGCTCGGGGCCGCTGGGGTCGATGATCAGGGGGCCGTAGACCCCGGATTGCTCCTGGAGACCGGAGTGGCTGTGGTACCAGTAGGTGCCGCTCTGTTTGACTGGGAATCGGTACAGATAGGAGCCGCCGGGAGGAATGCCTCCAAAGCTGACCCCGGGCACGCCGTCCATCTCAGGGGGCAGATTAGAGAGGCAACAAGCGTGCCAGGGCGCCGCCCAGCTTAAGACCACCTCCACAGCACACTGTGGGCCGCCTCAACGTCCTGTCACCGTGGAGGCGTCCAAGCCTGTCACACTATTCTAGACGGGAGTTCATAATAGTGTGACCCACCGGAGCCCTCAGAGAGCCCCGCCGAACTCAAAGCCCGCGCTCTCCGTGGCCTTCTTGATTGCCGCCGGGTCGTGCGCTCCATGCACCACGACCTGGTTGTCCTCGTGGGAGACCTCCGCTTTGAGTCCTGGGGCCGCTTTGGCCAGGGCCTTGGTCATGGCAGAGCTACAGCCGCCGCAGGTCATGCCGGTCACGCGGTAGTTTGTGGTCTGGGTCATGTGTCTGTCCTGTGTGTGTGGGGTTCGAGAGCGTCCAAAATGGGGCACTCCGGTCGATGGTCGCCGTGGCAGGCGTGAACCAGGTGTCCAAGCTCGTCGCGTAGTCGTTGAAGCTCGCTGATGCGCGCGTCGATGTCCTGGATGCGAGATTGGGCCAGAGCCCGGACCTCGCTGCTGCTGCGCTGCTTGTTCTGCCAGAGACCCAGCAGAGAGCGCACCTCTTCGAGGGGGAATCCGAGCTCTCTGGACTTTCGAACAAAGCTCAGGGTGCGTACCGCGTCCTCGTCGTAGATGCGGTACCCGTTTTCGCTGCGCGCAGGGCTCTCGATCAGGCCCACCGACTCGTAGTAGCGGATGGTCTTGGATGGCACACCGCAGCGGCTAGAGAGCGTGCCGATGTTCATCATGCCGGTCTCTTCGGTGCCGTGGCTCATACGCTGGGCTTCCAGCGGCGCAAGAGCAGGGCGTTGCTGACCACGCTGACAGACGACAGCGCCATCGCAGCCCCTGCGAGCATTGGGTTGAGCAGGCCGAAAGCGGCCAAGGGGATGCCGACCAAGTTGTAGGCGAAGGCCCAGAACAGGTTCTGCCTGATCTTTCGGGAGGTGGCCCGGGAGATGGAGATGGCGTCCGAGACCAGGAGCGGCTCGGACCGCATCAGGGTGATGCCCGCGGTGTGCATGGCCACGTCGGTGCCGGTGGACATGGCAAAGCCTACGTTGGCAGCCGCCAAGGCAGGGGCGTCGTTCACGCCGTCACCCACCATGGCGACCTGGTGCCCGGCAGCCTGCAAGCGCTCAATCTCAGCGGCCTTCTCGGCCGGCATGACCTCGGCGACGAAGCGATCGATTCCCAGGGCCGACGCGACAGCAGCTGCAGTGCGCGGGTTGTCTCCCGTGAGCATCACCGTGCTGACTCCAGCCTCCCGCAAGCGCTGGACCGCGAGCTTGGCGCTCTCTCGAACCGGGTCGTTGACCGCGAGCCATCCCAAGAGGGTCTCGCCTTGGGCCACCAGCATGACGGTTCCCTGCTCTTGTAGGGCGCTGATCTGGGGAAGGCAATCGGACAGGTCATGGCCCAGCTCTTGAAACCAGGGAGGGCTGCCCACACGGACCTGGCCCCCGCTCAGGCTCGCTTGAATGCCGCGACCCACATGTGCCTGGAAGGTCTCCAGAGGTTCCAAGGTCAACCCCCGCTCCTCAGCCGCCTCCAGAATGGCCCGGGCTAGAGGGTGCTCGGAGCCCTGCTGGGCTGATGCAGCTTGCTGAATCAGGGCCTGCTCGTCGCCACGGATGGCATGGAGACTGTGCAGCTTGGGGTGACCCAGGGTCAGCGTTCCGGTCTTGTCGAAGACGACGGTATCGACGGCGTGGGCGTGCTCAATGGCCTGGGCGTCCTGGATGAGAATGCCTGCTCGTGCAGCAGCGCCTGTACCGACCATTAGGGCTGTGGGCGTGGCCAACCCGAGTGCGCAGGGACACGCGATGACCAGCACCGCGACGCTTGCCAGCATGGCTTGTTGTACCGGGAAGCCCAGTAGAATCCAGGCCAGCAGCGTGATCAGCGCGATGCCCACCACGACCGGGACAAACACCGCGGAGATCTTGTCGACGGTCTTCTGGATGGGCGCCTTTTTGGCCTGGGCGCCTTCGACCATGCGGATGATCTGAGCCAGGGTGCTCTCCGAGCCCACCCGTGTCGTCTCGACGCGCAGCAGGCCGTCTCCATTGATGGAGCCGCCCGTGACCGTCTCGCCCTCTCCACGGGTGACTGGCAAGCTCTCTCCGGTCAGTAGGCTCTCGTCCAGCGTCGATGTGCCGGTCAAGATGAGACCGTCCACAGGCACCCGCTCGCCGGGGCGTACGAGGACAACCTCGCCGCTTCCTACGGCCTCGGCCGGGACCTCGACCACAGAACCGTCTCGCTCTACGCGGGCCAGCTCCGGGCGAAGGGCGGTGAGTGCCTGGATGGCCAGGGTGGTGCTGCGCTTGGCCCGGCGCTCCATCCACTTGCCCGCCAGGATGAGGGTGATGATGACGGCTGCGCTCTCAAAGTAGAGGGGGCCCCCGGTGGCCAGGTTGAACAGGGACAGGCCAAAGGCGGATGAGGTTCCCAGTGAGACGAGCACGTCCATGTTGGCCAAGCCCCCGCGCAGAGAGGCGTAGGCCCCCTTGTAAAACCGGGCTCCGGCGATGAGTTGGACCGGGAGGGCCAAGGCCAGCTGGGCCCAACCGGGCAGCATCCAGTGCACACCGAAAGGGATCAGCAACATCGGCAGGAGCAGGGGAGCGCTGAGCAATGCAGCGCCGACCAAGATCATGAGCTCTCGGCGGTCCTCTGCGGCTTGGATTCGGTCCTGCGCTTCCTGCTGCTCCTTGGTGGAGGCGGTGGGCTGCGCGGTGTAGCCGGCCTCCTCCACGGCAGTTTGCAGGGCGTCGGCGCCTGTCAGGCCCGGGGTGTAGGCCACGGTGGCCACCTCGGTCGCCAGGTTCACCTGTGCGGAGAGAACGCCCGGCTGGGCCTTGAGCACCTTCTCGATGCGCCCGGAGCACGTCGCACAGGTCATCCCGCCGATGGCCAAGCGGAGCGTCTGAGCAGGAACCTCAAAGCCGGCGTCGGAGACCGCTTCGACCAACACGGCAAGCTGGACTTGCTCGGAGGCGTACTCGATGTGAGCCTGCTCCGTGATCAGATTCACGCTGACCGTGGAGACCCCTTCAATGCGCGAGAAGACCTTCTCCAGGCGCGTGGCGCAGGCGGCGCAGGTCATGCCCTTGACGGGCAGATCGATCTCTTGGCTCATTGGGTCTCCATGGAGGCTTGGCAAGCGCTCTCCATAGATGTAGGCCTTCCAGTGGCTGGAAGGTCAAGGGGTGAGCCTCGATCTTGTTCAGTTCTCCGGAAAGAAGTCTCAGCCCTTCTGTGTCTCCAGCCACGCCAGAGCGGCCGCCAGAACGGGGTCGCCTTGATCGGCCCACGGCACCAGCTGGTCAGGGGCCAAGCCCTGGCCCTCGTAGACGCTCCCCTGGTTGTCCATGGTGAGCAGGGTGGGGAGGTGCAGGCGGGTGTCGTTGCCCAGGTCGACAAGGGTGGTCTCGCCGGCTGCGCCATAGGTCGGGCCGCCGAAGGTGCGCACTTGCGCGCCGTTCTGCATCACGAGCACAAAGGCCTCGTTTACGCCCATGTTGGTCGTGCCTTGGAGAAGGGCGACTGGCTTGTTGTAGCGGGGACGGATTGGCTCAGCGCTCAGATCCTTTGGCGTCCCGACCCGTCCCTCGGAGACGGTCGCGGTCTTGGCGTAGACCACGGGGCCGTTCAGGAAGTGGCCCGCCATCTCCAGCGCAAGGTCCAAGTCGCCGCCGCGGTTGCCCCGCACGTCGATGACCAAGCCCTGGCCGGCCTCCAGCTCCTTGAGGGCCTGGGTGTAGAGCAGCGCGGAGTCCACCTCCTCCGTGCTGCTCCAGTAGTCGACGGCCAGGTAGCCGACGCTTGGGCTGGCCTGGGCTTGGAGCACGCTGGCGCTCAATGAGCGGATGTCGGTCAGCAAGCCAAGGGTGCGGCGTCGGTCGTAGTTGGGGGCCACCTCGGGTCGGTAGGTGGGACTCAGGTCTTCCTTGAGCTGGAGCTGGATGCTCAGGTCCCCCAAGAGCGCCAGCTGCTCGATGGCCGCCTTTGCGAAGGCGTCGGAGTTGCGGGCTGGGTAGAGCTTGGCTTGAGTCTCCTTCTCCCATTTCGCCCAGTCCACCTCACGCTGGGCTCGGTAGGCGTATTGGGTTCTTAGGGCCTGAATCATCCGGTCTGTGGCGATCTGGTGGCGTGCGATGGGTTGTTCATCGGAGCTCAGGTCACTGGTTGAGAAGCGCACCACGGTGGTCTCTGCAGGGGCACCGTTCAAGCTCACAAAGCCGCGCTCTTGACCCGGATTCAGGACGAAGGAGTAGGTGGTGTTCGGCTCCAGATCTGCGTTGAAGGACCAGATGGTGTCGTGCATCCAGTGGGGCTCCTTGGTGGGCACCAGAGCGGTGTCCGTGCCAGGCCCCCAGCTAAAGCTTCGCGCATCCATGCCCACGTCGAATTCGACGATGATGGCCGCAGGTCCGGCCGGGATCATCTGGTCTTGTGCGGGCCGGGTGAACACCACCTGAGGGGTGGGAGGGTCTTCCGCAAGCACGGATTGGACGCTGGGCAGACAGGATAGGAGCAGTGCGGTGATCATTTAGGGTGTTTAACCCCCGCGCTCCACCTCTGTTCCCCCTACTGCCAGCTCTCGCTGAGGGGGCCGCCATGGGCGCCAATGTCGCTTGTGCTGCCATCCGCGTCCAGCACCGCGGGATCGCCCTTGTCGATGAGCCCCGAGCCGCTTGCCAGGGTCAGGTCCCAGTCGGTGGGGTCACTGGAGCTCACGTCGACGAAGCCGGGTTCCACGCCGATGTTTCCGTCGGAGCCGGTAAAGTCAGCGATTGTGTCGAAGTTCACGCCGTTGTCGTAGACGTTGTTGTAGGTGGGCGTGCCAGAGCAGGCTTCCAGACCTAAGTCTCCCGATTGACCCCAGCCTGCCAAGGCGCTCCCTCCGTTCGTGCTGTTTCCACTGACAGTGCTGTTGCTGACGGTAACTACCCCGTTGCAAGACAGCATACCGCCGCTTCCTTCTTCCGTGTTCAAGGCGGTGTTTCCGTAGACGGTGATGTTGCTGGCTTGGTGGGTGCCCTCACTGACGCCTTCCGGTTGGTAGAGCCAGACCGAGTCCGAGTAGCTGCTGCCGGTGGCGACGTTGGTGTTGCCCGCAGAGAGGATGTTGGACACGCGTGTGTCGCCCGTTGCGTAGTAGGCCCAGAACTGGGGGCCGTACTGAAGCTCGCTCGTCGTAGACGTGTTGCCGATGACCTGGACATTGGTGACGTCCGCGTTCCCCAAGGTCTGGAAGATGAACACAGCCGAGGTCACCTGGTTGCCCTCTTGGGTGCTCTCCTTGACGCTGATGTTGGAGGCGTCCACGTCGGTGGTCAGGTAGGTCAACACCATGCCGTAGCTGATGGAGGTGGTTCCGGTCTCGGTGACGTCGTGAACCTTCAGATCGTTGATGGAGACACTGGCGCTCGCACCGTCGCCCAACATGCCGAAGGCGCTGCCCCAGACTTGACTGAAGCCGGTGATCTCGCTGTCATAGATCTCCAGCCCGTCCACGATCACGTTGTCGCTGTAGGTGAGCCCAACGAGGCCGTAGCTGTTGTCGCCCGTGTTCTCGTCGTATGTGGCTGTCACGTTGTGCACAGCTGAATCCTGAATGAGCACGCCATCACACTGGGTGAAGCCCATGGCCAGACCGGTCTCGTTGCCACTGTCCCCGACGATGTCGGTGACCACGATGTCGTTCAGGGTGACGTTGGAGCAGGCATTGGCCAAAATGCCCAGGCCGTCCTGGCCGGACTCGTTCACGTTCTGTAGGGTCAGGCCGCTCAGAACAATGTTGCTCGCGCCGCTGCCCATGTCGATGACCCGGGAGCCGCCGCCGTCCAAGAACACGGCGTCCGAGCCGCCTGCGCCTGTGAGGGTGAAGGTGTCCACGCCGTCCAGATTCAGGTTGACGCTGTGAGTGCCGGCCTCGACGCAGATCTCCGGCTCTCCGGAGTCGATGGCCAGCTGCAGGTTGGTGTAGTCGCTGGGGTAGAGGGTCTCGACGGTGGCGTTGTTGCAGTCGGTGTCCAAGCCGTCGCAGATCTCCTCGGCGCCGGGGTTGACCGTAGCGTTGGTGTCATCGCAGTCGCTGTCCAGGGCGCTGTAGCCGTCGGGGACCTCGCAATCAAAGACGCTGATGGTGGGGTCGCCGTAGCCGTCCTCATCGGAGTCCAGGTAGAAGCTCTGCCCGTCCACGGCGTCTGCGCCGTCGGCCTCTCCGGAGCAGTCGTTGTCCAGCCCGTCGCAGACCTCCTCGGCCTCCGGGTGGATGCCCGGGTTGGCGTCGTCGCAGTCCTCGCAGGCGGCCCAGCCGTCAGAGTCGGCGTCCTCGAACTGCACACTGCCGTCGCAGTTGTAGTCCACAGGATCGGTGCAGTCGTCTTCGGGGGCGCCTGGATAGATGTCCGGGTTGGCGTCGTCGCAGTCTTGGTCAGATTCGGCCAGCTCTGCGGTGGCCTCGCAGGCCTGGGTGGCTTGGTCTGGGTCGCCGTAGCCGTCACCGTCTGCGTCGCCGTAGAAGGTGAGCAGTACGGCCTCGTCGATCTCGTCATTGCAGTCGTTGTCCACGCCGTCGCACACCTCTTCGGCGCCGGGGAAGATGTCGGCGTTCTCGTCGTCGCAGTCCTCCTCAGCAGAGTAGCCGTCCTCGTCCAGATCGTCTGCGCCTCCTTTGTTGCACGCGGTGAGGGCGAAGAGCAGACAGGAGAGCGGGAGCAAGAGGCGCATAGGCAAAACATCTCGGAGTTTCGGGGTGGTTGCCCGAGTCTAGCGCCCTAAGTGTGGCCCCGCGAGGCCCTGACTGACAAATCCTGGACATCGGCAGGCACCCGAGAGTCGGGTACCTGCCGGGTTTGGGCCGCCACGGCCCGTGCCTTCTTTCGGGCTTTGTGTTGGGCAGATGCGGTGAGCCATCGATCGCCGCGCACCCGCCAAACCGCCAGGCCCGCCAGCACAATGATCTCGGCGGTGAGCCCCAACCAAGCACCCGAAGCACCAAACTCCAATGGCACGGCCAGGACCACACCGACGGGCAGCTTGATCAGCCAAGCTGTGGCAACGCAGACCACCATCGGCCAGCGGGTATCACCGGCTCCACGTAGGCTTCCCAAGGCCACCAAAGCGATGGCATCGAAGACCTGAAAGCCTGCGGCGACCATCAGCAGGCCCGTTCCGATGTGCAGCACTTGCTCCTCGGCCCCAAAGACCGAGATCAAGGGACCGGGAAACAGCACGAAAATCG
>JBLHMA010000037.1:0-20897 GCA_047621545.1 Cognaticolwellia sp.
GCTGGGAACTGATCACAGACGGCGGCAAGGAGCTGGCCGGCTGGACCTTGGACGATGTCGCCGTGCTCCGCTTGGCCGGAGACCAGGACAACAACCCAGACGGTAGCGACCCAATTGTGTCCACCACCATCACCGCCGCTGGCAGCTGCGGCTGCTCCAGCACCGCACCCAACTCGGGCATGCTCATTGGCTTCCTAGCGGTCTTGGGTGGCGTGCTCCTGCGCCGTCGACGCAGCTGATGATCTGGCTCCTGGGGGTGGGCTTGGCACAGGCCGAGCTTCCCCCACCGGACTACCGTGACGCCGTACTGGGCAGCGTAGAGACCCAGGCGGACGCCATGATCCAAGCTGGGGACCTGGGAGGCGCTCTGCGTCTGGTCCAAAGCTTCCGCACCCAGGTCGCAAGCGACGCCCGCTTGGCCTACGAAGAGGGCTTGATCCGTAGGCTACAAGGGGATTTGGCAGGGGCCGAGAGATGCTACCGGGAGGCCGTAGAGCAGGATCCCACGCTGTTTTTCGCCTGGTATGACCTGGGCGAGCTCCTGCTCCAGACTGGAGACTTAGACGGCGCCGAGCAAGCCCTCACCCAGGCCTACGAGCAGTCGGCCCATCATCCCCAAGGCTGGGTGGCCCCCATGCGCTTGGCAGAGCTCTCCGCGCAAAAAGGAGACGCGGCGGCTTTTGATGCCTGGCTCAAAGAAGCAATTCGTCGCGGTTTTCGATTTGCTACCATCGCCGGAACACCCGCATGGCAGGGCTACTTCTCCGACCCTTCCCTGCGCGAGGTCATCGAGCGCTTGGCCACAGTCTACGGTGAAGAGCAGGTGCTTGACAGCCTGCGGTAGCATCGCCGCATGCTCACCTTACTGACCGCCATCGCCCTTCAAACTAGCGCACTTGCCCAAGACGCCGAAGCGCCTCAAGAGGCCGAAGCGCCTCAAGAGGCCGAAGCGCCACAAGAGGCCGAAGCGCCACAAGAGGCCGAAGCGCCTCAAGAGGCCAAAGCACCTCAAGAGGCCAAAGCGCCCCAAGAGGCCAAAGCGCCTCCCTCCCGCATCGTGATCGAGGAGGAACCCATTGGACAGGGCCCGTCTGAGTTGGGACTCGGCGTGATCTTAGGAGCCCCTACGGGCCTTTCCCTAGGCTACCGACCCGGAGATCAGCCCCACATCGTCAACCTGGGCCTAGCCTGGAGCATCCCACAGCAGCGCATTCACGGCCACGTGGACTACCTGCGCACGGTCTACGTGCTCGATGACCCCAACGCGCCTAACCTGACTTTTCCCCTCAACGTAGGAGTCGGCGCACGCTTCCGCAGCTGGGACGGCAGCGGCAGTCAAGCAAGCGTCGGGGTGCGCCTCCCTCTCCAGATGACGATGGTGCCCAAGCACCATCCCTTCGACGTCTTCTTGGAGCTAGTCCCGATCCTGCAGCTCTATCCCGAGACCAAGGTGCGCTTGGATGGTGCCCTGGGGGCACGGTACTTCTTCGGATAGCAGCGTTCCCACAGGTTCCAGAGACAACAAAGGCGCCCTGCAAGAGCAGGACGCCTTCGTCAGTCTAAGGGCCGAGCCCTAAGGCTCAGCTCTTTGCCTCAGCATCAGTGGCTGTGGCCGTCGTCGTCAGACTCGTCGGCGATCATCGCTTCGGTGGTCAGCAGCAAAGCAGCCACGGATGCTGCGTTCTGCAGAGCGGAACGCGTCACCTTGGTGGGGTCAATCACGCCAGCTTCGACCAGATCTTCATAGCGGTCGTAGCGTGCGTTGTAGCCGATGTTGCCCTCGGCCTCTGCCACCTTGTTCAACACCACGCTGGCCTCGCCGCCGCAGTTGAAGACGATCTGGCGCAGGGGCTCTTGAATGGCACGGCGGATGATGTCAACACCGAAGCGCTGCTCACCCTCGACCACCAAGCTGTCCAGCACCTTGGCAGCGCGCACGTATGCCACACCACCGCCGGGCAGGATGCCTTCTTCCACAGCTGCACGGGTGGCGCTCAGAGCGTCCTCCACGCGGCCCTTCTTCTCCTTCATCTCGATCTCGGTTGCAGCACCCACCTTGATGATGGCCACACCACCGGAGAGCTTAGCCAAGCGCTCCTGCAGCTTTTCGCGATCGTAATCGGAGGTGGTGTTCTCGACCTGGGCACGAATCTGACCCATCCGGGCCTTGAGATCCTCTGCGGAGCCGCCACCGTCGACGATGGTGGTGTTGTCCTTGGAGATGACAACGCGCTTGGCAGTTCCCAAGTCGGTGAGCTCGAGGCCGTCCAACTTGATGCCCAGCTCTTCAGCGATGAGCTTGCCACCGGTCAGGGTAGCGATGTCGCCCAACATCTGCTTGCGGCGGTCACCAAAGCCTGGGGCCTTGACTGCTGCAACCTGAAGGGTTCCACGCAGCTTGTTCACGACCAAAGTGGCCAGGGCTTCGCCTTCGATGTCTTCGGCCAAGACCAAGATTGGCTTGCCCGTACCATGAACCTTCTCAAGCAGCTTGAGCAGGTCACGCATCGAGTTGATCTTCTTCTCGTGGAGCAGGATGTAGGGGTCCTCAAGGACCACCTCCATACGCTCCGAATCGGTCACGAAGTACGGGCTCAAGTAGCCGCGGTCGAACTGCATGCCGTCCACAGTGACCAGCTCTGTGTCCGCGGTCTTGTTCTCTTCGACCGTGACCACGCCTTCCTTGCCGACCTTCTCCATCGCCTGAGCGATGATGTTGCCGATGCTCTCGTCGCCGTTGGCGGAGACGGTGCCGACCTGGGCCACTTCCTTGGAGTCGCGGCAGGGACGGGAGAGGCGGTGCAGCTCGGGGATCAACACGGCAACAGCCTTGTCGATGCCGCGCTTGAGCTCCATCGGGTTGTGACCAGCGGCGACCAGCTTAGCGCCAGTACGGTAGATGGACTGGGCCAGAACGGTAGCAGTGGTGGTGCCGTCGCCTGCGATGTCATTGGTCTTGGAGGCAACCTCCTTCACCATCTGTGCGCCCATGTTCTCGAACTTGTCTTCGAGTTCGATCTCCTTGGCGACGGTCACGCCATCCTTGGTCACCACAGGGGCGCCCCAAGACTTCTCGATCACCACATTGCGGCCCTTGGGTCCGAGGGTGACCTTGACGGTGTCAGCTAGGACATCCACTCCAATGAGGAGCTTTGCACGGGCTTCGGTATCAAAGATGATCTGCTTTGCAGACATAGTGTCTCCTGATGCGCGGCCCTACTTGGGGCGCTGCGCTTCTTAGATTTGTCGTGTACGGTGAATCTATGGGAGTCGCTGACTACTCGAGGATCCCGAGAATGTCGTCCTCGCGCAGGATGATGCGGTCCTCTCCTGCGACCTTGATCTCCGTGCCGGCGTACTTGCCGAAGACCACTTTGTCGCCGACTTTGACCTGTAGAGCGGTCACTTCACCGCTCTCGTCGTTCACGCGGCCCTGGCCAACGGCCAGAACCTCACCCTCGGCGGGCTTCTCCTTGGCGGTCTCTGGAAGAAAGAGTCCGCCTGCGGAGCGGGTTGCTTCTTCGACACGCTTGACCAGGATGCGGTCAAAGAGAGGGCGAATGCTCATAGTTCAGCCTCCGGGCGGGAGTCCGATGAGTAGGACATGCCCGCACTTGGATTTTGTTTTGATGACTTGGAGACCATCCCCGTCAAAAGAGAGAGGCGGCGCTCCGGCACGAGGCAGGTAGACACCACCAACTCCGCGTCAATCGATTGTCCCACCCCCTGGATCCCCCCCCCGAAAAGGAGCGAAGATGCACCGCAATCCTAACCTGCAAGAGTTCTTTTTCGAGGCGATCGCGCAAGCCATGGCCGCCCAAGGGATCGAACTCTCTGCGCTGTCCTCTCACTACCTGACGTGCTTGCTGGCCTCGCGGGGGGAAAGACTCCCCCAAACGGTAGACACGCTGGCCGAGCTGCACCTGAACGCCGCCCAAGCGCCTCGTCGGGAAGCGATCCGTCTCTACCGAAGCTTGGGAGACCACGCCCTTTACACCGGAGGCTTCTTCCCGGAGAGCCTTCAACACAAGCCGGTGGGGCTGGAGTACTACCGCTCAATGGGCGGCGCAGCGTACGGCCAGGTTGCCAATCTGGGTGGAGCAAAAGACCCCTTCTCTCAAATGTTCGAGGAACTCGCTAGGCGCTTCCAAGACTGCGTTCTGCTGTTGAGCGATGTGGCCAACGCAGCCAAAGTGGCCAGCACTGCCGACCTAATGGCCTTGTATGAGGAGTGGTTAAAGACACGATCACGCCATGCGGAGCGCAGACTCGCGGAGCTGGGCATGATCCAGACCACTGCGGATCCTCTTGCGACCTGAGCCTGGCGACTCCCGTTGACGTGGCCCCTGCATTCGACTACTCAGGCGAGTCCCACGCCCACCCTTGGGTGTGATCCATCTCGCATCGGGAGGCCTCATGGCCCGTATCACCGTTGAAGATTGCCTTAAGAAAGTGCCCAACCGCTTTGCTCTGGTCCTCGTGGCCGCCGAGCGCGCCAAGCAGCTCATGAAGGGCGAGCGGGCTCTGGTCGACGAGAACGACGTCCGCAAGAACAAGGAGGTCGTCACCTCTTTGCGCGAGATCGCCGCCGGTCGCGTTCAGGCTGATTTATCCCGTTTCGACGAGAACATATTGATGTCCGAGCACAGCAAGATGGCTGATGCCCACCTGCCCATGGCCATGGAAGACGACCTCCCCGAAGAGGTCTAATTTCTTAGCCTTCCCTTCCTGGCGTCTGCGCCACGTAGGGCACCGCGCCAACCTGGCCACAGCGCCATGACATAGGACACGCCATGAGCGACAAGAAGATTAACACCGAGCGCTACTTCGATAAGCGCGTCATCCGCCACTACTACGACCGCAAGGTCGTGACCCGCGATCAGCACGGCAAGTACCTCGACAAGCTCGAAGACTGCGCCGACCTCGGTGAAGAGACCGAAACGCGCATGGAGCTCTCCGCTCCTACAGAGAGCTGAGGCGATGGCCCGGCGGGCAATGACCACCCCAACGGGCAGTACACTGACCTGCAAAGGCTGGGTACAGGAAGCTGCTCTGCGGATGTTCCTGAACAACCTGGACCCCGACGTCGCAGAGGCGCCGGAGGACCTGGTGGTCTACGGCGGTACAGGAAAAGCTGCCCGGAACTGGGCTGCCTACGACGGAATCGTGGCCTCGCTCAAGGAGCTGGGTGACGAGGAGACTCTGCTCGTGCAGAGCGGCAAGCCCGTGGGAATCCTGAAGAGCCACAAAGACGCTCCTCGCGTCTTGATCGCCAACTCCAACCTTGTTGGAAAGTGGGCGAACTGGGAGCACTTCCGGGAGCTCGAACAGAAGGGCCTGATGATGTACGGCCAGATGACCGCTGGGTCCTGGATCTACATCGGTACCCAAGGCATCCTCCAGGGCACCTTCGAGACCTTCGCTGCGGCGGGGCGGGTGCACTTTGGCAGCGATGATCTGAAGGGTCGCCTGATCCTCAGTGCTGGCCTGGGTGGCATGGGCGGGGCACAACCCCTGGCCGCGACCATGGCCGGCGCTGTGTTCCTTGGTTTTGACGTGGACGAGTCCCGCATTCGTCGGCGTCTCGAGACCGGCTACTTGGACGAGCTCTGCCCAAGCCTGGAAGCTGCCTTGGCCAAGTGCAAAGTCAGCCAGGAAAAGGGTGAGGCGCGCTCCTATGGCGTGGTCGCCAACGCCGCTTTCGCCTTCGCCGAGCTGGTTCGCATGGGTGTCACGCCGGACTTGGTCACCGACCAAACCAGCGCCCACGACCCACTCTTCGGCTACATCCCCGAAGGCTTTGACCCACAAGAAGCAGACCTGCTGCGCAAAGACGAGCCCGAGCGCTATCTGAAGCTCTCGCGGCAGTCCATGGCCAACCACGTGCGCGCCATGTTGGACCTGCAAAACGCAGGCTCCCATGTCTTTGACTACGGCAACAACCTGCGAGCAGGTGCTGTGGATGGTGGCTGCGCGGAGGCCTTTGAGTTCCCAGGCTTTGTCCCCGCCTACATCCGTCCCCTCTTCTGCGAGGGCATGGGCCCCTTCCGCTGGGTAGCGCTCTCGGGCGATCCAGAGGACATCTACACGACGGACAAGGCGCTCATGGATCTCTTTCCGGAGAACGCCCACCTGCACCGATGGCTGAAGATGGCGCGGGAGCGGGTGTCCTTCCAGGGACTGCCTGCCCGCATCTGCTGGCTTGGCTACGGTGAACGCCACAAGGCGGGCCTGCTCTTCAACGAGCTCGTACGCAGCGGAAAGGTGAGCGCGCCCATCGTCATCGGCCGGGACCACTTGGACTGCGGTTCAGTTGCCTCTCCCAACCGAGAGACCGAAGGCATGAAGGACGGCTCGGACGCCGTGGCTGACTGGCCCATCTTGAATGCTCTGATCAACGCCGTGAACGGGGCAAGTTGGGTCAGCTTCCACCACGGTGGTGGCGTAGGAATGGGCTACAGCTTGCACTCCGGCCAGGTCATTGTGGCCGATGGCACTGACGACGCCCACGCGCGCATTGAGCGCGTCTTGCTTGCTGACCCAGCCATGGGTGTGATCCGACATGCAGACGCGGGCTACGAGCGTGCCCTGGACGTCGCAGACGAGCGCGGAGTGAAGATCCCGGGCCGCAACTAAGCGGCGCCGGGCAATCGGTCCGCAGCTCAGCGCCCCAGCAGCTCAGCGCCCCAGCAGCTCAGCGGTCTTCGACGATCTCGAGGACATAGCGCATCTTGGCCTTGCCACCTGCCGCATGCACGATGCGACGGATGGCGTCCGCGTGGATGCCTTTGCGCCCGATGACCTTGCCAATGTCTTCCTTGGCCACCTCGAGCTCCAGGACGCTGCTGTGCGCGCCCTGAACTTCGTTGACCACCACCTGATCAGGGTGATCCACCATCGCTCTCACGATGGCCTCTACCAATTCCCGAATTCCCAGTACTTCTACTGCCACCGCGTACTCCTGCGCCGCCGACCACTGCTTCAGAGCCATCCTGCATTGCCTGGCTCCATCGAGCCGCAGACTGGACCTGTGGCCTAAGGATCGACCCCGAAAGGCATTGCGTCAAGTCCCCAACCCAAGTTGTTCCGAGACAGGAGGGTAAGAAGGGTGACGAATCCTGACCGAATCCTGACGGGGGTACTTTCGTTGTGTTGTTGCAAGCCCACGGAGGAAGCAATGGCACAGCGCACATCAGACCAGGACATCAAGACCTTGGCCGCAAGGCAACCCAAGGCCGCATACGACCTGGTCGTCCAGCGCTACCAAGCGAGGCTGGAGCACCACGCATCGGGAATCGTGAAGGACCGCCAAGAGGCGCGAGACGCGGTGCAAGAGGTGTTCATCAAGGCCATGCGGGAGGAGCGCTTCTTCAACGAAGACTTCGAGATCCGCGCGTGGTTGTTCCGGGTCACCAGCAACCTTTGCTACAACATCATTCGGGACAAGCGCCGCAGAAGCGGCATCTTGGCCAACATGTGCGAGGACATGGTGCCGCAGGGCAAGGGCCGTATGGTTCGAGCCGAGGTCTACCAAGACCAGCTGCGACGTGAACTACAAGACTGCATGGCGGAGCTCACCGACGCGCACCGAGAGATCTTGATGCTCCGCTACTACAAAGACCTCAGCTACCGAGAGATCGCCAGCACCTTGGAGATCCAGCTCGGCACCGTGATGTCCAGACTGAGCCGCGCTCGGAGCCGTCTTGGCGAAGTGATGGGCCCTGAGCATCCCTTGGGCCGTGAGACCGGCTGGGTCTCGGAGATGCGCCGGGCATCCTGAAGTGGAGTCCTTTCACTAACCCTTGCAGTTGGGCCGCCGGATTGACCCGCCTGGAGGCGCCCGGGTACGATGGTGGTGCAGTTGCCCCCCATGCGAGTTTGGCTTGAATTTTCCGCTGCGTGAACGTCTCATCGAACACCTGGACGAAGGGTCCATGGGCCGAATTACGGCGACCGGTTCTGCCGGTGAGCTGTCCGTCTATGTGATGGAGGGTGAGGTGCTCGCGGCGCGCAGCGAAGACGACGACACCATGCTGTTGCGCCGCCTGCTTCGCACTGGAAAGGTAGACAAGCAGGAGCTCAGCGCCCTGAGAAACGCAGCTCAAGGCGGCCGATTGGAAGAGGTACTGCTCAGGAAGCTACCCTCCGAGCAGGCAGAGACCCTCGCCTTTGAGAGAATGCGAGAGAACCTTGGCCGCTTCCTTATGGCCGAGGAGCCCAGCTTTGAGCGCATGGACAGCTTGCTCATCGGGCACCTGCACATTGGCCACAATAGCCGCCAGCTCTTGGCCGAGCTGGAGTCTCTCTTGGAGCTGGGCTCCGAGCTGTCCTCGGAGGAGGGACTCAGCACTACCTTGGCCCGCTCCGGATTCGAGCCCGAACCCGAGCACGACGCCCTCTGGTCTCTGGTCTCCGAGTGCCGGAGCGTGGCCTGGATCGTCCAGAAGGCCCCAAGCGAGGAACTCGACACCCTAGCCACCTTGGCTCGCATGCTCGAAAGTGGCGTGCTCAAGCGGATCGAGGACCTCACGCCTGAGGAAGAAGAAGCTGCGCTCATGGCCGAACTTGAGCGTGCCGCCGACGACCCCGACTTCGTGGAGGAGCCTCTCAAAGAGCGCCCCGACGAGGAGGTCTTCGAAGAAGAACTGGCCATGTTCGCCGACAACGACTTTGTCCGCGGTGGCGATGGGGACGGAGCCTTTACCAAGACGAAAGAAGAGCTCGACGCCGACCGCATCGACCTGACCCACGGCCGCGACGACATGAGCGCGCTGGGTGAACTGGTTGGGGACCAGGAAACAGTGAATACCGCCGGTGTCAAGATGAACTTCGGCGGGCCACGGCTCTCCAACGACGACGCAGCCAAAAAGTCCGCGGTCGCGAACCAGGTCATGGAGTCCCTCTGCCTGGCCTTCGACACCCAGGACGGTCCGGGCGCGGGCATGACCCGTGTCCAGCTCTTGGTGGATGGCGCCCCCTCCAACTTCTCGGTGCTCTTCCGGAACGCCCGAGCGAGCTCCAAGGGAACCGTGCCTGCCCAGGTCCTCATCGCCAACCTGCGCAACCGGCCCGCCACCGAGCACCGCCGCTTGCTCAACAACGGCTTGGCCAACCTGATTGACCGGGCCATGAACATGGGCGCGGAGAACCTGGAGGACGACGACATCCTTGACGCCTTCTTGGAGACATGCGTGGGCTACCAAAAGCGCCTAGGTCTCTGAAGCAACGAATCGCCGCAGGCCTACTGGCCACCGCCCTGCTTTTGGGCTTGGCCCCAGAAGCTGCAGCCCCTCGACCGCTGGAGCGCACGCCGCGCTCAGTGGTACAAGTCGCCATGAATCACCACGGGGCGCCACTGGCCGCACGCATCGATGCCATCAGCGCACTGTGGCTCGGCATGCCCTACCAACTAGGTCCCTTAGGAGAAGGGCTCGGGGCCGAGACCGATAGCGACCCAGTCACCCGCTACGACGTCTTTGACTGCCTGACCTACGTCGAAGAGGTCATGGCACTGGCCATGTCCCCTGACCCCAAGCGGGCACACGAGCTGCGTATGGCAATGCGCTATGCTCAAGCGCCAGCCACCTACGAGAACCGCCGCCACTTCATGCTGGCCGAATGGGTTCCTGGCACCCAGCGGGATGGCTGGATGCGCGACATCACCGCCGAGCTGCCTGGCGCGGAGCCGCGAAGCAAGACGGTGACCTCGCAGACCTGGGCCAGCTGGAAGAAGCGCAAGGCATTCCCCCTCTCGGACGTACGACTCCCTGTGGGAACAATGAACTTCCACGTCCTCCCCCTCAGCGTGTCCAGTGAGACGCTGGAGGCTATTCCCGACGGCGCCGTGATCTTTACGGTGCGGGCCCTATGGGATCATCTGCCCATCGCGATCAGCCACGTTGGGATCAAGGTGCCCGGCGACAAACCCACCATGCGACACGCCAGCCGCATGGGCCAGCGTGTCGTACGGGACGACGACCTGAACTGGTACGTCAAGCACTTGGGCACCTACAAGAACTGGCCCTCCGAGGGCCTGATCGTTCTTATGCCCGTCGAGTTCGGTCCAACCCCCGGACACTTGGCCAGCCTCCGAGCCGACCAAGCTGCCCGGGTATCACGCGAACAGAGCAAGTAGCGGCGCGGCACAGCTGGGCTGCTCGGTCTGGACAAAGGCGCGTACGGCATCGGAGACCAACCCACGGGGGTCTTTTCCGTACTCCGCTAGCTTCTGATCCAGCCAAACATCCAGGTCGGTCTCACCTGCACTGAGTTTGGCCACCAGAGCGGGCATCAGAGTCTGGGCCAAGTCCAGCTTCTGCTCAACGGGCACTAGGTCACTGACCTTGAGCGCCCACCGCGGCAGGAACAGGCCAACCCGTCCGAGCATCAAGGTGGCGCAGTCCTCGGCCAGGGCTTGGCAGGCAGCATCGGCAGCCGGAATCTGAGCGCTCAGGTCCCCACCTGGCGCAAGTCCAAGCTCGGCATAAATCTTGTTCTTTGGCTCGGTACCGCTTGGACGCAGGATGATCCGACCGCCCTCGAGCTCGAAGATGAGCACGTTCCGGGAGCTGCGATCCGTGTTGGAGACCAGGGCGCCCATAGGACCTGACTCATCGAGCAAGTCGGTGTACTTGAGCACTTTTCGTCCACCGATCTCGGTGGGTGGATCCTGGCGAAAGCTGGCCTGGATCGTGTCGATTCGACCCTTCCCGCTCGCACCCCGCATGACCGTCGAGATCAAGCGGTTGGAGACATAGCCGACTT
This sequence comes from Cognaticolwellia sp., assembly GCA_047621545.1. Classification (GTDB taxonomy): domain Bacteria; phylum Myxococcota_A; class UBA796; order UBA796; family CAJQPC01; genus CAJQPC01. The sequence goes on from JBLHMA010000037.1 coordinate 10,765, forward strand.
CCACCCAGATCTGATGCAGCAGGTCCACCAAGGTCTTGCCTTGACCCTTGAGTAGGCTGGCCGCCTCCGCCAGAAGCACGGCGGCACCCGCAGCGTCTTTGTCTCGGATCTGCGAGGTGACCAACACCCCATGAGACTCCTCGACCCCGACGGCGTAGTCCAGAGCGCTGCCCTTGAGGTGCTGGTAGATCCCAGTCTCCTCCAGACAGCGAAGGGCCTCGGCGACGTACTTGAATCCCACCAACAGGTCGCCGTGAAACTGAGCGCCCTTGGCCTTGGCAACACGGTTCACCAGGCTGGAGGTGACCAAGCTCTTCATCGCGATGGGATTGTCCGTCGGCGGCGAGGACAGCGCGATCCAAGCGGCCAGCGCACCCATCTCATTTCCGTTGATAAAGCGCCAAGAACCTTGATGCTTGACCACCAGACCCAGGCGATCGGCGTCGGGGTCACAGGCCATCACCAGATCGGCGCCCTTGCGCTCAGCCAGGGCAACGGCCCGGTCCATGCTCTGAGGTACCTCTGGATTGGGGATGCCAAAGGGCACATTTGGGAAGCTGCCGTCGTGGGCAGCCTGTGTAGGCTCAAGGATGCAGTCAAAGCCGGCACCGCGCAGGACGGGAACCACCGTGGTGTCCCCCGTTCCGTGCAGGGCTGTGAACACCACCCGTGCCGCACGCGAAGCCACGCTGGGCGCCTGACGCGCCTGAGCGATGTTGACGTCCAGATAGGCTTGCCGCACCGCGGGGTCTAGGATTTGAACCAGGCCCTGCTCCTTGGCCTGCAGCCAGTCCATGCGCTCCACGGAAGTGACCGTGTTCACGATGTCCACCAGCTCCTCGTCGTAAGGCGGTATCTCCTGCCCCCCGAGCTGGTTGTAGATCTTGGCCCCGTTGTCGTCCGGTGGGTTGTGGGAGGCGCTGACGTTCAGGCCGCCTTTGGTCCCCAAGTGCCGGATAGCAAAAGAGAGTTCCGGGGTGGAGATGAAGGAGTCGTCCCCCCGGTCCAGCATGGTGCTCCGCACCCCATTGGCGGCGTACACACCGGCAGCCAGCTCTGCAAAATCCCTAGAGGTGAAGCCCAACACCGGGTTCGGCACGTCCTTGGGATAGAGCTTGCGCAGGTCCTGGTAATGGCGAACATCATAGGCGATGACCACGGAGAGCTCGCCCTGGTGGCGCTGGCGCAGGTATTGCGCGTGCCCCTGGATAGAGCTGCCGATGGTGTAGGGGTTGATGCGGTTGGGTCCCACGCCAATGGGGCCGCGCCTACCCCCCGTTCCGAAGGGGATGATCTGGTAAAAGCTGTCTAGGAGGAGCTCCCAGCGCCCGTCTCGGATCAAGCGTGTGATCAAGGGCAGGTAGTCCACGGTGTTGGGGTCTTCGAGCCAACGCTCCAAGTGCACCAAGGCTGATTCCACAAAGACCTGGGCCACGCCCAAGCTCTCAAAGCCCTTCCTGGCTTGGTTCAACATCCGCACTCCTTGCCCGAGAGGGCCTTGCCCGCAGGGGGCCGTTCATTTGAGAGGATCCTACTCCCCGAAGATCTCTGTGCGCAGTCCGCCCACCGCCACAGTGTTGTCCTGGGTCCAGGCTGGGAGAACGCCCACCGAGCTCAGGACGTCCTGGTAGTGCAGGCTCTCTGCGTGGATGACCCGCACGTCCCACTGCGTCTTGCCCAAGCTCATTGCCGGGTCCCCAGCGAGGCTCGCGGCGTACTCCCCTGGGGGCATGATGACCTCGCGCAGGCCACCATTGGCGCTCTGGACAAAGGCACGAACGTACACAGCCTCGGGATCGGTGCTCAGAGTGAACTCTCCCGTTGACGCGCTCAGTCCCCCATGGACGGGCACTTGAACCCATTCGGGAAGCTCTGCCTCTCCGGAGACCACGGGGGCCATGGTCATTGAGCGGCCCGAGCCGCTGCCTGCTCCCCCTTGCTCACGCCATGCCACGACCACTTGATCTTGGCTGGTCTGGGGCGATGGAATGCGCACCTGGCCACTGCCCGTGGCCAAACCCTGCAGCAGCCAGCCGCTCTCACTGGCCCCATACAGGAGCACCAAGCTGCTCTCCGCGGCGTCCGGCAAGGTGACCCAGACCTGATCTTCGGCCAGCCCTGACGGCGTGATGGCCAAGCTGCCGCCGCTGGCCACCTTGGCACTCTCATCCAGGCGCATGGTGGGCTCCCAGGCCTCCAGCAGCGCGCCGACCTGGCCGAAGTTGTCCACGCCAGAGCTGAGATCGGAGATCGGCAGGGTGCCCGCTATGGTCCAGACCTGGGTCTGCTCTTGTGTACTGGCCAAGGCGATCTCTGGGGCGTGCTCGTCGATTGCCAAGTTCTCCGGCAGATCAACCTCGGCCCCAAAGATGGTCACCGTCCGGTTGGGTCGGATCAGGTCCAGTTCGGAGACCAAGACCGGCGACCCGCCCAGCGCCGTGCCCGACAGGGACAGCCTGAGCTCGTCTGGGTCCGCCTTGTCCAACTCCGAGAAGTCTACAGTGCCGCTCAGCTGGGCCGGCGGCAGAATGCCGTCTACATGGGACAGAGTCACGTAGAGGCGGCGAGAGACCACTCCGTACACCGTCTGGGGCACAAAGTCGGCGTCCTGAGCAAAGGCGGTGAAGGACACCGGTCCACCCGTGTCCGTCGGCAGCGAGATCGTGCCGTTCTCGTCGGCGATCAGCTTCTCTCCCTGCCAGATCACCCGGGCCTCAGCGATCCCCTGGCCGTCCTGAGAGATGATCTGCAGGTGCAGCGTTTGGGTGTCTTCGATCTCGATGAACGACTCTCCAACCACCCCGTTCAGCACGGCGCTCACCACCACGCTGCCCGCCTGAAGCGCGCTGACTGTGAGTCCATCCACTGAGAGCGCAGCATCACCGCAGATCAGCTCCAGCTCGGGCAGCCCTTCCCGGTGACCATCGCTGTAGACCCCTACGGCACGCATGGTCAACTCCGCGCCAGGCTCCACGAAGATCCGCGCGGGGTAGAGTTCAATGGCCTGCAATTCCACCTCCGCAGCCGTGTCCACCCACTCGGTGTCCACATCGCCGGAGTCCTGGATACCGTCAGTGGGCAAGATTCCACCCTTGCAGCCGACCAAGCCCTGAAGAATCACCCCGAAAATCGTAATCCCAGCACCCACGCTCCCTCCCCTGAGGAGAAACTCCCCGCGCTCTGACAAGGCACACAGGACCCAAGCCCGGTGTCCTGGCTCTCTTCATCCGGGGCCAAGCAGTCCAGCTGCTCTCCCATCACAAAATCCTGGTCCACCACGCCTTGCCACTGTGCCAAGACCCCATCGGCCGTGATGGCCTCGACCGTGACCAGAGGGTCGAGCATGTCGGCAGGCAGTCCAGTGACTGCGTAGAGACCATCAAATCGCGCACCGAAGGCCAGGCTTCCTGACTCCCGCACGCAAACGCGAACCCGCTCGGAGTTGTCGGGGACACGACCGGGCAGCTCCAACAAGCGATCTACGGGGCGGTAGTCGGTCTGACCACAGCCCAACAGAGCGAGGGCTACTCCTCCCACTTGGCCGTCGCCAGGATCCACTTGTCTGTGTCCCCAGTGAGCTGGAACCAGCTCAAACCGTAGCGGGGAGCAGTCCAGAACTCACCAGAGACAGGGGAGCCAGCGCTCATGTCACCATCACCGTCGTCGAGGATAATGTGCAGGCAAGTCCAGGTGTTCTCGCCAGCAACCCAATCGTTGGGGCAAGCCTCGGTGGACTCGAAAGTGGCGGTCCAAGTACTGCCGCCCGACTCAGTGACGATGTCGTCTCCGGGAACCATTCGGCGATCGCCAATCTGGATAGGCGGATCGAAGGCCAGCACGCTGCTCTCATCCCCCTCCTCCTCGGTGGAGCTATCGGAGGTGTCTGCGGTGTCACCAGAGTCCCCGGTATCAACTTCTTCGACAGGGTCAGAGTAGAAGGTGTAGCCGTAGATGCGCACACCGGCGATCGGGTCACTGGCCCAGTCAATGCTGTAAAGCAAGGTGGAGGGCTGGTTGTTGTTGGGGTCCGTCTGCCAGTACTCCAGGGTCTTGATGACCACGTCTTCTTCGGTGCGCTCCGCGGCCATCTCCACGAAGATCTTATGCTCCTCAGCGGCGTTCGTGTAGAGCCAGCTGCGCTCCGAGCCATCCAGAGGGAAGTGGTCCACCATGTCGTAGCCGGAATATCCGGGGCCTTCGCTGGTGCAGCCGGTAAGGGCAATCAAGAGGCTGATGTGCATGTCTCCTCCAGGAGCGTGCTAGAAGTCTGTCGCGTACACAAGTAGCACCGCTGAGAGGCGAGGAGCAAGCCAAGACCATGACCACAGGCCCCCTCAGCCAACTGGATATCCGTGCGATCACCTTTGATGTGGACGGAACGCTCTACGATCTCAAGCGACAAAAACTGCGATTGGCGCCGTATTTACTGCGTCATCCCCTGATCCTGTCCCGCTACAATCAAGTCGTCGACAGCATGCGCCACGAGAAACACCGAGACATGCGCGGAGCCATCTGCGCGCGCCTGGGCGAAGAAGTCGGCAGCACCCCTCTGCGGGTCAAACAGGTTGTTGACGGCGTCATTCACGGTTCCTGGCCTGCCGGCTTTAGCAAGCGCACCCCCTGGCCCGAGATGGCCAAGGTCCTGGCGAAGATCGATGCTGCCGGCCTGCCCCGTGCCGTGGTCTCCGACTACTCCAGCGATCTGAAGCTGGAGCGCATGGGCCTGGATCGCGGCTGGGCCGCGGTGATCGACTGCGAGCGCCTTGGCGCCATGAAGCCCCACCCCGACGGAATCCTCGCCGCTGCTGATCAGATGGGCGTCGCCCCCGAGCATGTGCTGCACATCGGTGACCGACCCGAGCTAGACGAGAAGATGGCCCACGCGGCCGGCGCTCACTGCCTGATCCTTGGCCGTGACATGCGTCGAATCCGCCAGCTTCCGGAGATGCTGCTGAAATGAGTGATCCATTCCGCAACCTGGGCGCCCTCTACGAGAAGGTCCAAGTCCACTCCGATCGCGTCATGGACACCTACGCCGGCAAGTTCAAGTGCCGAAGGGGTTGCAGCGACTGCTGTTCCAGCGACCGCAGCGTCAGCGCTGTGGAATACGCCAACGTGGAAAACGCCCTCTCGGAGTTGCCTGAAAAGACTTTGTCCCGACTTAGGAGCCTGCCCGGCTCTAAGAAGAGCTGCTCAATGCTTCTGGATGGAGCCTGCACCGTCTACAAGGCCAGGCCACTGATATGCCGGGGCCACGGGCTTCCGTTGGTTCTAGAGCGCTCCAAGGGCCGTCAATTCGTGGACGTGTGTCCGCTGAACTTCACCGACGGATCACTGGCCACCCTCCCCCCAGAAGACCTTCTGGCACAGGGAACCGTGGACAGCATCCTGGTGGCAGTCAATGCCCTGTACTGCCAGGAGGAGGGCGGTGAGCCTCGCAAGCGACGCCAGCTGGCTTCCCTCTTGGAATAGTAATCGCTCTTTTTTGCTAATCCCCCGACTGGACGGGCCGAAGAGAGATTCAGACGACTTGGGTGATCCCCCCTCATGGGGCTGCCGCCTCTTTCCGATTCTATGCGTGTCAGCCGGAGATGACCGGCCAGACACCATGAAGGAGAAGTCATGAGAGGCGTTCTGAGTACGGTGGCCCCGGCCATCATGGTCCTGCCAATGTTGATCGCATGTGGCGAAGTCGAGATCCCCTTTGTGTCCCCGGTGGCCTTGGAGATTCCTGAGTTGGCCCAAGCCGATGCCGACGGGATCATCCACCACACGGAAGCCAGTGAGATGAAGAGCCTGGACGACCTCCGAGCCGAGGTCCCTGCGCAAATCTCCGACATTCGCGACTTCACCCTGACGGGCATGGCACTCAGAGACCCCGAGGTCATGGTCTACCGAGAGGGCACCGACGGCGAGGGCGAGCTGGTCCAAGAGACCCTGCTTCTCGCTGACCTGGTTCAAGAGGTGCGGGTCTTCATCTCCACCGACCAAGAGCGGAGCGACGACGACGTGCTGCTCGCTGTACTCAGTGACTTTGACACGGACAATGACCTCCATGAGGCCCTGGTGACCGAAGCGGCGCAGATGTCCCGCTACGAGGACGGTGGCTTTGCTCTCATCACCGAAGCCGACTTCCTGGAAATGCCGCCAGCGGCCATGACCATTGAGATGACCCTGCGCGGACTCGCCCTGGTCGATGCGGTGGGCAGCGACGAGTAGCCCAAGCCGTGGATGGGGGGTCTGTGGTCTTCTTCTCTTCTTCACCGCAGAGTCCCCTGAAGAGCCCTGCTCGCAGGGCTCTTCAGCCCCGAGGCCACCCGCGAAGGGTCTCGGGGTCCCTCCAGACCAACAAATGAGCTTGGAGGAAGCTACATTTCGCCCGGATCAAGGAGAAGCGTTGCATCTCCAACGACACAGGCTTGGCAGCCCAAGCGTTGATCGTCCTGATCCAAGAAGGGCGGCTCGACCTCTTCCATCTCAGAGAGCCTGCCATCCACAACACGCACACGGCACGTGTTGCACGCGGCAAATCCACCACAGGCCGCAATCATCTCGATGTCATGTGTAAGACAGACGTCGTAGACGGTCTCCCCCAGTGGGGCTTCTACGCTGCGGTCTCCATCGTCGAGACCGCGGAAGTGCAATGTGGGCATGAACTGGGCTCGCTATCAGCGGCTATTCTGAAGGACTACTTCGAGCAGCTACTGCGAGCGGCTCAGTACGCCGAGGCGCCTGCGCTACCCATCTTGTCGTCGATGTCGAAGCTCTCGCCGCAACCACATGCCCGCTTGGCGTTGGGATTCACGATTTTGAATCCCGCCTCCATCAAGCTGTCCTGAAAATCGATGACCGTGCCATTCAAATAATCAAGCTTGAAGGCGCCCACGAGTACGCGCACTTCTTCGAAGGCGTACTCCGTGTCGTCCTCGAGCTCGGGGCCCTCGACGAACTCGAGCTGGTAGCTGTAGCCGCTGCAGCCCCCGCCACGAATGGCCAGACGCAAGGCATAACCTTCCATCTCGTTCTCTTTGAGGAGACTGTGGATCTGAGTGACGGCCGCGGGACTGAGGGTCACGGGATGAGACATGGGTGGATCTCCAAGAGTGCTGACCTCCATAGTATGCGCGGCTCCAGAGATCGCAAGTTAGAGACTGGCCGCCGTCAGCGAGGTCAGGCCCCAAAAATGCAAAGCACCACCCCAGACTTGGCCACTTTCCGGGCCCATGCATCCGAAGGCGCCCCCGCGGCAATTCCGGTCTTTAGGGAGATCCTGGCGGACCTGGACACCCCCGTCTCCGCCTTCTTGCGCGTGGGCGGTCCCGAAAAGGACCACGCTTTCCTGCTTGAGTCGGTCGAGGGCGGCGAGAAGTGGGGACGCTACTCCATCATCGGCTTAGAACCAGCCTTTGTCCTGAGCGCAAAGGGTAGACACTGCAAGGTCATCAAGGATGGCTTTGTCACCCACCGGGAGGAGCGGAACGACCCTCTGCGCTTCGTAGAGGAGCAGCTGGCCGCCTTCCGGCCTGTGCGCATCCCAGGCCTCCCGCGCTTCTGGGGCGGCGCTGTGGGGTGGCTTGGCTACGACGCTGTCCGCTGGTGGGAGCGTTTGCTGCCCGAGCACCCAGCCGGCCATGACGCACCTTCAACTCTCTCGCTTTCCGTGCCGCGCTCCCTGCTGATCTTTGACACTCTGCGCCAGCGCATCTTGGTGGTTGAGCTCGTATTGACCTCGCCTGGGGTGGATGCCGCGGTGCTCTACGAGGGCGCCATCCAGAGAATCGAGAAGCGCATTGCCCAACTCCGCGGTCCTGCTCCTGCTCGAAAGACAACCCGACCCCGAGCCGGTGGGCTGCGCTCGAACATGGAGGAGCCCGAGTTTCAGGACAAAGTGCGGCGCATCGTGGAGTACATCCGCTCAGGCGATGTCATCCAGTGCGTGCTCTCCCAGCGCTTTGAGCTGGACTACGAAGGGGCGCCCTTCGATCTCTACCGGGCCCTGCGGGCCGTCAATCCTTCCCCCTACATGTTCTTCATCAACGACCCAGAACAGCTGGTGGTCGGTGCCTCGCCCGAGGTCATGGTACGCGTGGAGGGCGACCAGGTCTTGGTAGCCCCCATCGCCGGCACTCGAAAGCGCGGGGCAACCGAAGCCGAGGACCTGGCACTGGAAGCTGAGCTTCTGGCCGACCCCAAGGAGTGCGCCGAGCACGTGATGCTGGTGGATCTGGCACGCAATGATGTGGGCCGAATCGCCGCGGCAGGCACAGTCCAGGTCCCCGACTTGATGCACGTGGAGCGCTACAGCCACGTGATGCACATCTGCTCGACCGTCTCGGGCACCCTGGCACCTGGCAAGACCGCCTACGACGCGGTGCGGGCCACCTTTCCAGCCGGGACTCTGAGCGGGGCTCCCAAGGTACGGGCGATGGAAATTCTGGACGAGCTGGAACCCTGCGCACGTGGCCTGTACGGCGGCTCGGTGGGCTACTTCGGATTCGACGGCAACATCGACCTGTGCATCGCCATTCGCACCGCCTTTAGACACTCGGGCACTTGGCACCTTCAGGTGGGCGCGGGCATCGTGGCGGACTCGGATCCGGCCGTAGAGTTCCAGGAGACCTTGAGCAAAGCCGGCGGGGTGCTCCGCGCTCTTGAGCTGGCACGGGAGGGGCTGTGAAAGTCCTGGTCATCGACAACTACGACAGCTTTACCTACAACTTGGTCCAGTATCTGCAGGTCCTGGGTTGCGAGGTTCCGGTCTTCCGCAACGACAAGATCAGCGTGGACGAGATCCGAGAGCAAGCGCCCGACCGCCTGCTGGTCAGCCCCGGCCCTTGTGATCCGGAGCAGGCAGGGATCAGCCTGCAGGCCATCTCGGAGCTTGCTGGCACCCTCCCCATCCTTGGGGTGTGCTTGGGCCACCAGAGCATCGGCCAGGTCTTTGGCGGCAAGGTCGTTCGGGCACCCGAGCTGATGCATGGAAAGACGAGCGCAATGCACCACACCGGGCAGGGGGTGTTCTCGGACTTGCCCAGCCCCTTCCTGGCCACCCGCTACCACTCGCTGATGGTTGAGCAGGAGAGTCTGCCGGAGTGCCTGGAGATCACAGCCTGGACACCAGGGCCCGAGGGCGATCTCATCATGGGTTTGCGGCACAAGACCCTGGACATCCAGGGCGTTCAGTTCCACCCCGAGAGCGTGCTCAGTGAGCACGGCATGCAGCTTCTGCAGAACTTCGTGGAGGGAAAGTGAAAGCGCTTCTTGAGCAGGTCTTGGATGGTCAGGATCTCAGCGCAAACCAGGTCAGCGGGCTCTTCAACGCGATGCTGGCCGGAGAGCTGGACCCCAACTTCATCGCCGGCATGCTCATCGCGCTGCGTGCCAAGGGCGAGAGCGTGTTGGAGATCGCCTCGGCTGCCAAAGTCATGCGTGCCCACGCAGTGGCCATCCCCTCCCCTCTAGGGCAGGTCCTGGTGGATACCTGCGGCACCGGCGGAGACCTGAGCGGAACCTTCAACCTGAGCACCGCAGCGGCCATCACTGTGGCGACTATGGGTGCAAAGGTCGCCAAGCACGGCAACCGCAGCGTGAGCTCCAAGGCCGGCAGCGCAGACGTCTTAGAAGCGCTTGGCGTGAAGCTGGGAGGCAGCCCAGAGCGACTGGCCGCGATCCTTCAGGAAGTGGGGATCTCCTTCCTGTTCGCACCGGCTCATCACGCCAGCACCCGCCACGCCGTTGGCCCAAGAAGAGCCTTGGGAGTGCGCACCATCTTCAACCTCTTGGGCCCATTGACCAATCCGGCCGGCGCACAGCGTCAGGTACTGGGTGTCTTCGCCCCCGAATGGGTGGAGCCCATCGCCCAGGTGCTCAAAGAACTGGGCAGCGAGCACGCCTTGGTCGTGCACGGCCACGGCGGCTTGGACGAGCTGAGTATCTCCGGGCCCACTCAGATCGCCGAGCTACGCCAAGGCAAGGTCACCCTGCACCAGGTCACCCCCGAGCAGGTGGGTCTGGACCGCGGCGACCTGCGCACGCTGGCTGGAGGCACAGCCCAAGACAACGCGGAGATCTTGCGCTCGATCTTTGCTGGAGAACGCAGTCCCCGCGCGGATGCTGTGGCCTACGGTGCTGGC
>JBLHMA010000038.1:0-20659 GCA_047621545.1 Cognaticolwellia sp.
GGCTGAGGGCGAGTGTGAGAATCATGCTGTGCTCCGTGTCGGGAAGGAAGGGCTCAGCAGCCCTGGCCAAAGTAGGCATCAAGCAGGCGAATCATGGCGTTTACGCTCGCTTTGTCCTGGGGATTGCTCATGGCCGGCTCTACGCGTCGCAGTGCGCTGTGCCAGGCCCGAGTGTGATTGTTTAGGGTCCAGGGTTGGCCGGTGAGTCGGTCCACCTGGTGGGTATGAAAGCGCTCGATGTCCAGGTAGGGCTGGGGGAGCGTTGGGGGGATGGCTGCCACCAGGTTCAAGGTGTCGCCCATGGGGTCTGCTCCAAAGAGCACCTGTTCACGGGTCTTGGCCAGCGCGAGGCCATGGAGGTGCTGGCCGGATTTCGGCGCACCGAGCTTCACACCCAGGGCGTCCAGAGTCTCGACGTGGGCGCTCAGTCCGGCTTGAAGCAGGCGCCAGTCTTCCTGCATCTCGGGGGCCACATCTTGGCTGTCGACCTGCATGACCGCTTGGTGGAGCACAACTGGGAGCTGCACGGCAGAACGGGTGAACAGAGAGTTCGCGGTCAGCAGCTCAAGAGACGTGCCGGCCTGCTGGCGTTGCTCTGCATCGAGCTCTTGGATCGTGAGCAGGTGGCTCTGAGCGAAGGCGGTGGCCGCTTTCAGGTCGTCTTGGGAGAAGGCCCCACTGTTGGGGCCGGTGACGCAGCCGAGGTCAGAGGATTCAGGGCAGTCCTCGGGCTCGGCCGCGGTGGCCTTGGCTGTGGTGAGGGTCTGCAGTTCTGGGCTGCAGGCACACAGGCCCAAGAGCAGGAGAGTCGTGGTGATGCGCATGATCAACCTACTTGCAAGTCAGTGTGTCTTGGGGGGCTGACCAGGTGGGCCAGGCGCCGAGAGCGGGGAGGGCCAGTGTCGCCAGAAGGAGTGCAGCCACCCAAACGGGCCAACGCCGGGCACTGCGAGCGCGGGGCTCAAGGATGGCTCGGACGCGCAGTGCGATCTGGGAATGGCCAATGCCAAGGGCGACGCGCGGGGGATTGCAGCGTGCCAGCGAGAGCAGCAGGGAGGCGTAGTCGGTGGCACGCACCCCTTGGGATAGGACCGCGTCATCGGCGGCGTGCTCGGCGTCTTGGGCCAGCTTGTGGCGGGCCAGCCAGACCACTGGGTTGAACCAGAACAGGGCGCTGATGGTCCAGGCCAAGATGTGTACAGCCCAGTCTCTGCGCTGGATGTGTGCTTGTTCGTGGGCCAGAGCCGCCTGGACAAGCCCGGGATCCCAGGCGCGGGCGCTCTCAGGGAGCAGAACGACGGGGCGAAACAGACCCCAGGTCACCGGGGTGTTGAGCGCTTCGCTGAACAGGAGACCCTGGCCGTTCCGCTGGGCACCCCGCTTGATCCAGTGTAGCTTGAACAGCCCAAAGAGCAGGGGGGAGAGTGCGATCAGCGCACCCACTGCCCAGATTCCGACCACCCAAGGTGCGTCTATAGCGATGCTGGGTCCGCGCTGGGCAGCCACCAGGGGCAGCACCAGAAGACAGGTCAAGCTGGTGGCCCAGACCGCGTGACGTGCGGCCGCAGAGCGGTGCCGCAGCAAGGTGCTCAGGCCCCAGGCCACGCCCAGAACCGCTGTGGCTTTCAGGCCCGCGTCTAGAATCACGCCTGTGACGATGCTCAGCTCGGCGGGTCCGCTCATCGGCCTTCCTCTCGAGCTTGGGCGATGGCCAACTCCAGCGCTTCCAGCTCCTGTGGGTCCAAAGCTGTGTCCTCGACCAGGGCCAAGGCGGCTTGCAGCTTGGAGCCTCCAAAGAAGTTGGTCACCACCCGGTCCAAGGCCGAGGCGCTGGCCTGCTCGGCCGGGACTGTTGGAGAGTAGAGGTAGCGCCGACCGTCCCGCGCCGTCACCAGGTGTCCCTTGTCGACCAAGGTGCCCATCAGGGCGCGTACCGCCGAATAGCTGGGCGCATCGGCCAGGGCTTGATGGATCTCAGAGACCGAGGCACCGCGTGCAAGGCGGTAGACAAGGTCCATGATCTGGCGTTCGCGACGGGAGAGGGGGTCTGACATGCAGGTTTTATAGCACATGCTGGAAAAGGTGCACTTGTATTTCTTGCCGGTCGCTTAGGCGCTGCGATCAAGGCTTCCCCAAGACGGAGGGGTGCATACACTTGCCGAACTCGGACTGGCGAACACCAGCCCGCGTCCAGTGAGACCCGCCCAAGCTGTGGCCGGTCAAGACCGCTGGATCGACCCATCGCCTGGAGGACCCTCATGGTCTCTGCTTTGTCTCTGCCCCGCGATGCGTGGGCCACCCATCCCAAGTTCCCCCAGCAGGTTCTGCTGCTCGGCTCTCATGCGAGCTTTCGAGCCATTAGCCGTCGGCTGATTGAGCGGCTGGATCGTGGAGCCTCGCGCGCAAACGTGTTGTCCACCTTCACGATGTGGAAGGCCGCCATGGGCGGGCACGAGAGCTACGAGGAGCACAAGCTCTACCCGTTTTTGGAGCACCGGTGGGGCCTGAGAACCGAGGGGCTCTCCAAGGGCCATGATGCCTTGGCCCAAGCCGATGTGGTGATTCGACAGGCCCACGGCTCGGAGCTCTTGGCTGCCCTGGAAGCCCACCACGACATCCTGATCGAGCACCTGGACATTGAGGAGCGCACCGTCATTCCGGCCCTGCTCGCCTTGAGCGCGGACGAGTTTTCACTCTATTCCAATAGCCCGCTCTGGTTGTTGTTGGAGGAGCTGCCTTGTTTCCAAGGAACAGAAGGCTGTTCGGCCTGTATCCACCGCACCACGCCTTTTGGCGTCTGAGCCGTGGGCGTCTGTGCGCCCGCCTATCGGGTGTGAACGTGCTTGCAGCGAGGGCACGTGGCCCCTTCGGGCTGGTTCTTTAGGCGGATTCCGTCGACGTTCTGGATGATGAAGTCCTGGATGAAGGCGTTCTTTGCCCGTCCGTTCTTTACATCGATCTGCTTGTCGCTCAGGCCCTTTCTAAAGGCGCCGTCGTACTCCTGCTCTCCCCAGCAGTTTGGGCACAGGCCCTCGGGTGCGGCGGCTTGGTCCGTGTCGTTGGCGGGCCAAAAGTAGCGGGTCAGGGATTCAAGCATGTAGGGCTCCAGGGCAGCTCTACTAACGCAGACTTGCCTCGTGCTCACTCCCAGGTGGAACTCCTGGCGCAGAGGGTGGCTTTTCGCGGGGTTCGCGCCGGGCGGGGCGGGGCGGGCTCTGTCTGGGTCTGACTGCGGGGTGATTTTGGGAGTGGATGGCGGCGTTGAAGGGGTGACTTCACCGCCTGGTGCGCTGCCGCGGATCGATTCCGGGTCCGATGGACCGGTCTGGAGTCGGTCCGGTAGAGTCCAAACTGGCCTGATGTTTCCTATTCCTCCTGGCTGTCGTAGTGTGTGGGCATGATTTGGATGCTTCTTGCCTGCGCGCCCGACCCCTGTGAAGGGGACACCGCCAACATGACATGCTCCGTGGCGACGCAGAGCGTCGACTACTATGCCGAGCTGTCTAGCCGCTACTTCGACACCATGGATTCACGGGTCGATCTGGAGGAGGAGATGCCCTACAGCGAGCAGGTGGTGCGCTGGGAATGGGGTCCTTGGCTCAAGCTGACGGCCTTTGGCCGTGAGGACATGATCGCCGTGGACGCAGCTCTGGTCCTCTACCCGAGCATCGTGGACGAGCGCGACTGTCGGGGCTTTGACGTCCAGCCATTCGGACGCTGCACGGTGACCTTCTATTACGACGCCCACGACGGCAAGCCTTGCCCGATCTATGAAGAGTTCGTGTTCAACGACGCCGGGGAAATCACCTGGGTCGAGGCGTGGTCCTATCTGCCTGGGTATCTTCCGATGGAGGGGACAGACCCCTGGGCCGATGGGATCGACCACGGCCGGCTCTCGGCTCGCATCCCGGGCTTGGGGACTCCGACGGGGGCGATCGAACTCGAGAGCCAAGCCATGGCCGATGCCGCCGCTGCGGACGCCGATGTGGCGGATTTTGCCGCGCGCGCCGATGATTGGCAGGCGGCCTGGCTGGACGAGGTAGCCAACAACGACCAAGACGCCATGTGGGCCGAGGGCTGCGGTTGGTAGGGGGCGTTGCGGGGAACGGAGTCCCGTTAGACGCTCAAGGCCCTGGGAGACACGCCGTGCCCACAAGCTCGGGCGGAACGTCCACTGCTCAGGCCTTCTTCGCCGCCGCCTCCCGCAGCCGGTCCTTCTTGCTCTTGCGCTTGCCTTTGACCCCACCGTTGATGTCCGGCTTGTTCGGCGCCTTGGGGTCCAGCTCGAATCCGGGGAGCTGCTCGCGGTCCAGCCTTAGGCCATTGCGCTTCTCGATCAGCTTCATGTGGGGCTCCGTGTCGTGGTCCACAAAGGACACCGCTTCACCCTTCTCTCCAGCACGAGCGGTTCGCCCGATTCGGTGGATGTAGTCAGCCGTAGAGCGTGGCAGGTCAAAGTTCACAACGGCTGCCAGCTTGGGCACGTCGATGCCGCGGGCGGCGATGTCCGTAGTCACCAGGACTCGGGCAGCCCCGCTGCGGAAATGAGTCAGTGCGTAGTTGCGCTGCCGCTGCTCCAGACCGCCGTGCAGATTCAGGGCGTTCGTTCCAGAGACACGGAGCTTCCGGCTCAGGTTGTCACACCCGCGCTGGGTAGCGACGAAGACCATCACCTGGGCCCAGTCGTGGGTGGTCAGCAAGTGCTCCAATGCCATGCGTCGTGACAGGGAAGGGACCTGGATCACGCGCTGGTGGACGCCATCTGCGGCCAAGGTGGGGGCGTCAACAAGTATGTGTTCTGGGGAGCGAAGTAGGTCCTTGGAGAGCGCAACCACGCGCTGGGGCAGCGTCGCCGAGAACAGCAGAGTCTGACGCTCTGTGGGCAAGAGTGAGGTCAGGCGCTCCAGCTCCTCGCCAAAGCCTACGTCTAGCAGCTTGTCTGCCTCGTCCAAGACCAGGGCGCGCAGGGCGCTCAGCTCCAAAGACCCACGCTCGATCAAGTCCAACAAGCGGCCAGGGGTTGCCACCACGACCTGAACGCCTGATGAGAGCTTCTTTTGCTGCTTCTCGATGTCCACGCCGCCGATCACGACCAGGGCTTCCACGCGGGGTTTTAGGTCCCTCGCCGCTTCTTGGAAGCTGCCGGCCACTTGGATGGCGAGCTCCCGCGTTGGACAGAGAACCAGCACCTGGACGCCGTCCTTCTCCTGCATGGTGTGCAGCAGAGGCAGGGCAAAGGCCAGGGTCTTGCCTGAGCCGGTCTGGGCCTGCGCGGCCAGATCTCGGCCTGCCAAGATGAGCGGGATGGACTGGGCTTGGATCGGTGTAGCGGTATCGAAGCCCAGGGTGTCCAGGGCCGTGAGCAGCTCGGCGTGCAGGCCCAGATCGGCAAAAGAGGGGGGGATGGGGTCGCTCATTCGGCTGGCTCCACTTGCACAGTGCGCTCGGCGACGGTCTTCCCGTCGAACACGACGGTCCACGTGAGCGCCCCGCTCTCGGTCAGTGGAATCTGCGTCATGCTGGAGTTCTCGCCCGTGACGCAGTCCTGCTCCCGTGCCACGTGCAGGGTGCTCAGGACCAGGGCCAAGGGGCTGGGTTGTGAGAGCTCGGTCTCGGTTCGCCAACACCCTGCGGGCAGGGTGTAGCTGACCTCCACCGTGATCTTGTCGCCTACCTTGGCCGAGGAGGGGACTCTAACCACCAGGTCAGAGATCTCTGGGACTGCCGGAGTTTGGGGGGCTTCCTGGGCTGGGGTGCAGGCCTGGAGCAGAAGGGCATGGGCGAGGAGAAGCATGAGCGTCCTCTATCCTTAATCTCCGCGCATCGCGTGATCAGGCCGAAGGCGAGGCCCTGGGCCGCAAGGTCACCTGTGTCATGTAGTGGTAGCTGTGTTGCGCTACAAACTCGAAGTTCTGGCGTTCCAGGCCCTTAAAGAGCGAGACGCCGTCTCCAAGAACGATAGGCACCCAGGTGAGTACTAGCTCGTCCACCAAGTTGGCCGCCAGCGCCTGGCGCACGAGAGCGCCGCCGTCCAGGTAGACATCCTTGTCCCCGGCGGTCTGGCAGGCCTCAGCCAGGAGCTCGGCGATGTCGCCTTGAACCGCCCGCACGCTTGGTGCGCCGGGCTGCAGAGGGCGACGAGTCGCGACCAAGACGGGCATCTCGCCGTAGGGCCATTCGCCCATCGCTGCGACTGTGTCGTGGGTCACTCGGCCCATCAACATCACCCCGACTTGGGCCATGAACTCGCCGAACTCCAGCGCCTCCGTCGGCCCAGTCGGTGCTGGGTCTGGGGGGGCCAGCCAAGAGAGGTCGTTGTCGGGGCCGGCGATGAAGCCGTCCAGAGAGCAGGCAAGGTAGACGCGTACTTTGGGGATGAGGTGCCCTATCGCGTTGGAGCCAGACGCGATATTAGCGCGCATCCCCGGAAGCACAATGTCCTCGTTTGACTCACTCCCTCTGCTTGACTCCCTCAAGGCCAGCCTGCGCGAGCAAGAGCTCAAGACCCTGACCGAGGTACAAGCCCGCACCATTCCAAAGCTCCTGACTGGAGAATCCCTGGTGGGCGTGGCGGAGACCGGCAGTGGCAAGACCCTGAGCTTCGTGCTGCCGATGCTGCACCAGCTCAAGAGCCTGGAGCTTGCCGATGACCCCGTCACCAAGGCCTCCCATCCCCGCGGCTTGGTGCTCGTGCCGGCCCGCGAGCTGGGCGAGCAGGTCTCCAAGGTCTTTAAGGGCCTGACCCACAAGACCCGGTTGCGGGTGCGTACGGCGCTGGGCGGCACCAAGAAGCAGGTGGCCCGCCAAAACGTAAAGGGCGGCTTTGAGGTCCTGGTGGCCACGCCTGGACGCTTGGGCCAGCTCTTGGAGAGCAAGGAATTGCGCCTGAGCGATGTGCGCGTCTTGGTGTTCGACGAGGCCGACCAGATGCTGGATCCCGGCTTTCTGCCGGTGGCGACGCAGATCATTGCCGCCTGCCCCAACGAGCTGCAGCTTGTGATGTTCTCGGCCACCCTGCCCAAGGCCCTCCAGAAGGCGGTAGAGGCCCTCTTCCCCAAGGCCCCGATCCGGGTTGAGACCAAGGGCAGCCAGCGCCTGGTGCCGACTCTGCAGACGGTCAACAAAGACGTCATCCGCGGTGACCGCTGGACCGTGCTCGGAGATGTTCTGGACGCCGATGAGAAGACCCCCACCATCCTGTTTGCCAACACCCGTCAGCAGTGCGACAAGATCGGAACCTGGCTCAATGAGCAGGGCTACGCCTTCGCGGACTACCGCGGGCAGATGGAGCACAAGGAACGCCGGGACAACTTGGCGCGCTTCCGCGGCGGCGAGGTGCAGCTGCTTCTCACCACCGACTTGGGTGGGCGCGGGCTGGACATTGAGCAAGTAGGCCGCGTGATCAACGTGCACCTGCCCCAGCAGCTCGACAACTACCTGCACCGCGCAGGACGGACGGCGCGCGCCGGCCGCAAGGGCCTGGTGGTGAACCTGGTGACCGAGCGGGACGCGCCGATCCTGGAGCAGGTGAAGAAGATTCAGGCGGACTGAAGCGCCCCGAGGGGCAGGGTGACCATGTCGTCTTCGTCTTCGTCGGGGTTCAGGTTGACCGCACGCCAGGATCGGCGAGCAGCCAAGCCCGGCGTGCAGGACTGATCGCTGTCCAGCTCCTCAGCAGTGGCATCTCGACATCCGCCTCTTCCGTCCAGGACCGTGGCGCTTCGCTTTCTAGTGGGGCCCAGTCGGCGCTGGCATGTGGTCGGCTATGTCGTCGGGAACGGAAGGGAAGCCTCCGTTGCGCCAGCGCTCTGCCTGAACTTTGAGGGTCTCAGGATTGGAGTGGACCATGTTCCACCAGATGCGCCGCTCGCCGATGGCGTCGCCGCCGAGAATGGCCACGACGCTGTCTTGCTGCGCTTGAATGTCGCCGCGCTCCGCATCAAAGACCAGCATTTGGTGGGCCTTGACCGATGTGTTCAGCGCTGAGATGGCGCCGCTGACCACATAGGCGCAGAGCTCTTGATGCTCGGGTAGCGCGAGGCGCTGCCCGGCCTTGATGTGGGCCAGGGCGTAGATCAGAGGACTGGTGACCTCGACCGGGGATTCGTGTCCCCAGCCGCTGCCGCAGAGCAACTCAACGCGCACGCCGTCCAGGTCCAGCTCAGGCAGATCGGTCCAACTCCCAAAGTGTGGTTCCTGGTCCTCTTCGCCATCCGGGTGGGCGCACCAGAGCTGCAGTCCGTGGCTCTGTACTTCCTGGCCGATGGTGTCCCTGGGGGCCCGCTCGCTGTGCACGATGCCGTGGCCTGCGCGCATCCAGTGGATCTCGCCAGGGCGTACGATGGCGTGGCCGCCGGTGGAATCTCGGTGCTCGATGCTGCCGTCAAATAGGTAGGTGACCGTGCTCAGGCCGATGTGGGGATGCTGGCGAACATCGCCTTTGGTGCTTGCGATGGCGCTGTGGGGGCCGAAGTGGTCGGCGAAGACCCAGGGGCCTACCTTGCGACACTTCACGGTGGGCAGGGTGCGCTTGACCACAAAGCCGCCTCCTAGGTCTCGGTCTCGGGCGTCGATCAGCAGAGGGGGCATGGGTGGGCCATCCAGAGATAGGGTGAGCGGGCAGGAGTGAGAGATGTATCTGGATCTGGACCGGCTGGACATGCGCGTCCAAGACGACAACGGGCCCTTTGGGGTGCAAACCGACCACCGAGAAGCGGGGGAGATTCAAGCACATCCCGAGCTGTCGACGGTGATGATGCTGACACGTGTTCTCAATGCTCAGCGCGGATCTAAGCCTGTGGATCGGGTGCGCTTGGCGATGATGCATCCCTCGCCGGAGTGGTTCGTGGAGCTCGCTTGCGCTGCCGGTGCCGAGGTGGAGGAGGAGGACTCAGGGCGCGTGCACCCAGCTGCTGTGGATCCTGAGCGGGTTCTGCAGGCGGCATCAGCAGCGCTGATCTCCATGGGCAAGGCCAGTTTTGAGCGGAACCGTCTCTCCGCAGACGGCGCAGGCCTAGAGAAGCTGCAGCACCAGATCGGCGTTCGCGTGGGTGCGATGGGCGGAAAAGAAGACAAGGAAGCCTATTGGAGTGCGGTGCTGGAGCTGGGGGCTGCCACCGGCTGGGTGCTGGTGAACAGCTACGGCCACTCTTGGGTGCCCGATCCGAAGTTCTTTGGCACCATCCCGTTCATGTGCGGCCAGGACAGCTCTCTGAGCAACGTCTTTGACAAGGTGGAGCGCTTCTTTAGGGATGGCCCGAGCGAGGCCCCCACATTCCTGCTGAGTCTGGCCCAGGATGCCTCACTTCCCGACGGTTTGGTTATGTTCAACCTGCGGCCCCACAACTGGGCAGGGCTGGAGACAGCGAGCTGTGCCCCGATCTTGGAGGGCGACACTCCGGTTCCGCTGCTGGCGCTGGTCCGAGACACGCCGAATTCTGTACGCAGCATGGGCAAGGACCTCGAAGGGGAGGAGCTGAAATCGCTCAAGGCGCAAGCCCTGGCCAACCTGAGTCAGGTGCCTTTTGAGCTGCAGGAACTCTCGCTGCAGGGGGGCACTGCGCTGGTCTTGGAAGGGGACTACTACGCCGCAGAGAAACTCTTTGACCCGGACTTCGTGCTGGGACTGCACGCCCGTCTGGACAGCGAGCTGCTCTTGGTGGGGATTCCAGCCAAGGGTCAGGCCCTGATCCTCCCGCGTGGCATCGACCCTGCCTACGCTTTGGCCTTGATCGAGCGCCAGTACCAGGACACGGAGCCGCGCAATCAGATCAGCAGACTACTCTTCATGTTCTCGGCTGGGAAGCTGGTAGGTCTGGCCAAGGCCGAGGAGGAAGAGGTGGAGGAGGAGGATATGCCCGAGAAAAAGGGCTTCTTTGCCCGGCTCTTTGGGGCCAACTAGGTCAGCTTTGGCGCGGTTGGTAGCCGGGGGCCTGTTTGCGGGTGGAGACGAAGCGGGGTGAACTGAGCAAGGGGGCCACACCGATCGCAGGTAGTCCAGTGTGGTCCTGTAGGTTCGGTGTAGGGTCCACCGAGCCTGCAGTTTTGATAGGATGCGCCCACCGAATCGGAGACCCTATGCTTTTCGCCCTGTTTTTCGCCTGCTCTGGCGGCGACCCTGCTCCAGTGACCCCCGCCCCTGCCGCCCCTGTCGCGGCCGCCGCGCCTGCAGAGATGAGCTGCGCCGACAAGCTCGCCAGCTACTCTGGGCGCTTCGCCAAGGGAGACAAGCTCACGGCAAAGAACGCTCTGGCCGTTTCGGAAGACGAGTTGCGCCTTGTGCGCAACGAGATCTTCGCGCGCTACGGCCGCGGCTTTGTCAGCGAGGACCTGCAGGCTCACTTCGAGACGCAGTCCTGGTACTGCGTGGATCCCGGATTTGAAGACAGTCGGCTGAGCAAGACCGACCGGGACAACGTCGCGCTGCTCAAGAGCTTTGAGGGCGACAACAGCGCCGCGCTTCAGGAGCACGGCAACCTCCAGACGGAGTTTGACCAGTGGGGCATCTCCCTGCAGACCGATGACCGCTGCGAGGTCGTGGACCTGAGCGACATGTACAACGCTGAGTCTGCCAGCCGCTACTGGGACTCTCGCGGCGAGTGGATCGTTACCTGGGACGGCCAGGAGAAATTTGAGCTTGGCAAGGTGCAGAGCGCTGCTGCCTTTAAGATCAACGTGAAGACCGGCGACATCCTGGAACACGTCGCGCTCTGAGCGTAGCCAAGTTGGCTTCTGGATCACAAGTTCGTCTCCCTGTGCGGGCCCTCGCCCTCGCAGCGCTTGCCTGCGGGCTCTTGGCTGCTGCGCTGCGCGGGGCTGTGCTCTTCGATGACCCCCTAGCACACGGCTATGACGGCTGGTACTACGTCATCCAGACCGAGTCTTGGGCCGCTGGGGCTCCAGAGTTCTCGGATTACTCCCTGGTCTTCTGGCTCTTGTCCGCCTTGTCGCTTTCTTTTGGGGCAATAGTGGGCAACAAGATTGCTGCGCTCTTCGGTGCGGGCTTGATGGCCGTCGGTGGGGTCGTGGCCGGTTGGCGGTGGACTCAAAGCCTGTCAGCGGCCTGTGTCTGTGGGCTCTGGCTCGCTGCCTCACCGCTCTTGCTGGGGGTCAGCTCGGAGTATCTAAAGAATGCCCTGGGATTGGTGCTGCTCCCTTGGGTTCTGGCGCTCTTGGCTGGGGACAAGATCTGGGAGCGCTTGGCGTCTTTGGCCTTGCTCATCCTGGGCCTGTTCATACACAAGCTCTCCGGCGTGATGGGTTGGGTTTTGGCCGCCGGCGTCATTGGAACGCAGCTGCTCGGGCCCCGGATCAGGCTGCCTCGGTGGCTGCTCATCGTTGGTGCGCTCGGCGCTCTTGGTGCCTTGGGTTTTGGCGTCTTGCGCGCGGAGGATTTGCAGCGAGTGTTGTCCATGGGCAGCGGCCGACCCCGCATTCAGACCTTGCTCGGGGGCCGCCTTCGGGTAGGAGAACTCGCTGAGTTGGCCCTGCTGGCGGTGAGCCCTGTTGTGTTGCTTTGGCGCGCCTGGGTCTCCGAGAGAGAGCGGCCCTTGGCGGTGGCGGGACTCCTGCTGGCCGTGCTCTGTCTGGCTCCTGGATTGCCCTTCGGGTTTGATCTCACCGCTTGGAGACTGATGCTCGTTGGCGGACTCCCCGTGGCCCTGATGTGCACCTTAGTGGCGGCCTCCGCGCCCGAGGTCATGATGCCCATCGTGGTGGCCTTACTTGCGGGACTCGTGCCGGTGGTGGTGCAGGCCAACCAGGACCGTGAGCCGGACTATGTGGCCTTTGCGGCCAATCTTCCTCTCCTACAAGACAGCGAAAAGGTCGTCGCGCACCGAGGCATCTGCGGGCAGATCATGGCCCAGACCGGCGTGCACTGCGAGAACTTCCAGCCGCCGGAGCCGCACCAGGGCTGGACGCGCGTGGTCTATGCCGTCCCCATGCGGCACTTGGGACCCGTGGCGCCGGATGCAGTGGATCTGGAAGGCCCCTATGTGATGGTGCCAGAACCCCAATGGCAGGCCTTTGTCGCAGGTCCCGGGGCCGATTGGTTCCTGGTGCGGGATCCCCGAAATCCATATCGAGCGCGTCCTGAATTCGTCTATGGGAGCCAGGATGATTGAGCTTGACCCCATATTTTTACGGGGCCGCCTCTTCGCGTGGCACAGCCTGCATCAACCCTGGGGAGAGCGGGGAGACGCTGGCGTACGGAGCCTGCTTCGGGTCATGCGCTGCATCCAGTTGGACCCCCTGGAGCCCATCGCCTCCAACGCAGATCTGGTGGCCCACGCCCGAGTGGACGGCCTAAAGCGAGGCCAAGTCTACGACGCGCTCTTGCCGAGCCACGCCTTTGAGCACTTCGCCAAAGAACGCTGCTTGATCGATGTGAACCGCTTCGGGAGCTACCGCGCTCAGGCCTTAAAGATGCCATGGTGGAGGACCAGCGAGCGCCACCGGCAGGTCAGCGATGCCCTGCTGCAAGCGGTCTTGGCCGAAGTCCGTGAACGAGGCCCGATTCTCGCCAAGAACCTCTCTGACCAGGGCCAGGTCACACCCGTCGACTGGAGCGGCTGGAAGTCCACCTCCAAGGCCGCCAGCATGGCTCTCCAGGTTCTCTGGCGACGCTGCCAGGTCGTGGTCTCTGGCCGTACCCGTGCCGGCAAACTCTGGTCTGTTCCGACCCCGGAGCAGCTTGCTCAGCCTGTGGGGAACTTCTTTGAGCAGGGCATTGTGGATCGCATCCAGGCCATCGGGATGCTGCCGCGAGCGGACGGTCCTCAGTGGTCTATTCTCAGTCCAGCGCGCAAGACGGATGTTGTCTCGCGGATCATTGAGCAGGGGAGCGCTGTAGAAGTGCGCTTACCTGGCAGCAGGAAGAGCTGGTTGGCCCACCCTGAGCTGCTGGAAATGGATGAGCCGAGCTTCGATGACCGAATGCGGCTCTTGGGCCCCCTGGATCCGATGATCTGGGACCGAAAGCTGGTCCAGAAGGTCTACGGATTTGAGTACCTCTGGGAGGTCTACAAGCCCGCAGAAAAGCGCCGCTGGGGTTGGTACGTCTGTCCGCTGATCCACCGCGGCAAGTTCGTCGGCCGGGTCCAGGCCAGACGCCAAGAGCGGGGGACTGAGGAGCGAGGCATCGAGGTGCAGCGCCTCTGGAGGGAGCCGGGCTTTGATGACGGGGCTTGGCGGACTTGTTTGCAGCGCCTGGAGGGCTTTGCACCCTCGATCAGGCAGACAGACCACATGTGAGGCTCGCGCTCACACGTCGCTGCCTCGTTCTTCGTACTTGAAATACTTGGGCATTCCTTCGTTATCACGCCTTGTGGAGTCGCGCTCCGCTGACGCCTCCCACGGGCCATCTTGATCTCCCGCAGATCGATCTCGATGGTGCGGCTCAGGGCATCGATTGGCACATCGTTGATCAGTCCCTCAAAGGGGTTCTCGGTGTACTCCAGGATTTGGTCCCAGGTGTAGAACACCCACCCAAGAATGACCGTCGTGGGCACGACCTCCCAAGGCAAACTCGGGGGGCAGGTCGGTGGCTGCAAACGCGCCCAAGAGACCGAAGGGGAGGAGCGCAACGAAGATTTGAGCAAACCAGTGGTTTAGGGAGGCATATTGGCGAGGCAAGGGGAAGTTCTTGATGCGCTCGCACTTGCCTTGAAGGGTGTAGAACTCCTCGATCAAACCCATCAGCTCGATGTGACGAAAGTCCTCGATGTGTTGGCTCGCGTAGAGCTCTTTGAGCTGCTTTGCCTGGTTGTGCAAGATCTGGGTCGCGCGGTTCTTGCGTGTCATTAGCTCTTTCAGCTCTTTCAGCTCTTTCAGCTCTTTCCGCTCTTTCAGCTCTTCCGGCGCAGCTGCAGGCGCAGCGCGGTGAGCCAGGCCACGTGTCTATAGACCAGCTCCTGGTGCAGCTTTGATAGAGGCTACTCAGAGGGCTTCTCACGGTGTAGGTCACTGACGAAGGTCGTGACTTGGCTGCCCCAGGTGCGGCTGCTGTTGACGATGCCCCCGTCGATCTTTCGCGCCTCCCAGAGCCGCTCGTAGGCCGCGCTGCCCTTGAAGCCCAGATACACCCTCGATCAGGCAGACTGACCACAAGCGAGGTTTGCGCTCGCACGCCACCCACGGATTATCTTGCCTGACCGAGGGTGTAGAAGGCCACTGCCGTGCCAAGGATTCCTATGGGCATGCCCGGAAGCTGCAAAGACTCCCAGCCCACCACGGAGTGCAGCACAACGGCAGAGGTCGGCCATAGAATCAGGGGTGGAAAGACCAGGGCGGTCCAGCCCAAGGCCTCGAAAAAGCCGAAGCGTTTTTTGGTGTACATGCAGAATCCTTGGAGCGGGTGCGCGAAACGCTCCCGATCGGCCAGTTTGACTGACCGAGGTGGAGCGTCCAGGAAGTCAAGGTTGTAGTACCACCCGCCCGAACCGCTCTCCTGAGCGTGCCAGGTCGAAGGCGGCCTCCCAGTCCTGCAAGGGAAAGACCCCAGCGACCTGTAGATCCAGGCGACCGGCCTGCATCTCTTCAGCCAGGGCCAGCAGACGCGCGCTCTCCGCATGGGGACGCTTGGCGTTTTCTCGGTACAACCAGTACCCGCGCATCGAGATGTCGTTGAATACGCTGTTGCGGACGGAGAGCTGAGCAGGCTGACGAGAGGCGCTGCCGTAGCAGAGCACCTCTCCACCGGGATCCAGGCAGCTGGCCATTCGGTCGACCACAGGGCCGCCGCTGCCATCGATGGCGCGTGTGAGGGGGGCGCCGTCGATCAGCGCACGAACTTGGCGGCGCAGACCTTTGGTGTCCTGGTGGAACACCGCGTCCGCCCCCAGGCTCTCCAGGCGCTCGCGACGTGATTCCCGACGGATGAGGCTGACGGTGTGCAGTCCCCGGGTACGGGCCAGCTGGATGATGCACTGGCCAACAGCGCCTGCACCGGGACTCTGGATGAGCCAGCTCCCGGGAGCCAATCCATCGATGAGATCCAGGGCGCTGGGCGGGTTCAGACGTAGCATGCAGGCTTGGATGGGATCTAGATCCGGCAGCTGAAGTGACGTGGACCGGGGGACGCATGCCCAGGTTGCCCAGGGAGAGGAACGCATGGGCAGCAAGGTCAGGCTGCCGAGCCAAGCGTCATCCACACCCTCTCCCACAGCTTCCACGCGGCCCACGCCTTCCAAGCCGGGGATTGTTCCGAATTGGGGCAAGACCGGGTAGTGACCGGCCACCACCAGCACGTCAGCGGGATCGATGGGGCTGGCCAAGACGCGGACCAGAAGCTCGCCAGGAGCGGGGTGGGGGCGGATCTGTGGCTGAAGTTGGAGTGCCTGAGCCGGGGCCCCGTGGGCGATCAAAGTGAGTGCATGCATGAGAGATACATAGCCTGAAGGGGCGCTGATCTTTGTATGCATATTCATTGCATGGTTATTCAGGCCAGTGTATATGGTTGCACCATGACACCCCGTGAACGCCGCCGCAGCTCGATCAAGAGGATCATCCACGAGAACCGAATAGGCTCTCAGGAGGAGCTTGTACGGCTGCTCGCGATGCACGGGATTCAATGTACCCAGGCCACTCTGTCGCGCGACCTGCGGGACATGAACGTGGTGCGCCGTACGACTGCGGCTGGGCCGGTCTATCAAGCCGACCGTAGCCCGGCATACCTGGAGGCTCTTCGCCGAGTGGTGGGCATGGAGATCCAGAACGTGCGCCACAACGGCAGCCTGCTGGTCATCCGCACCCTGGCTGGACGCGCAGAAGGTGTGGCTGCCTTTTTGGACGGCTGGGGACACGGCAACATCCTGGGAACTGTGGCCGGGGATGACACCGTCTTTGTCGCGCCGTGCGACACAGCGAAAATCGACGCTCTGGCGGACGAGATTCGCGGTCTTGAGATCGCGGACCCCACGTGAGCGGAACTACTTGAGTCAACAACCGCGGGCTGTATTGCCCCATCTTGAAGGACGAAGCTCCAATGTCTGAAATCAAGAAGATCGTTACTGCATACAGCGGCGGTCTGGACACTTCCTGCATGATTCCTTGGCTGTCCGAGGCCTACGGCGGCGCCGAGATTTTCGGTTTTACTGGCGACTTGGGCCAGGGAGAGGACCTCTCCGGCATCCGAGAGAAGGCCATTCGTACTGGCGCTGTGGACTGTGTTGTGGAAGACCTTCAGGACGAGTTCGTCGAGGACTACATCCTGCCCGCCGTGCATGCATCGGCCGTCTACGAGGGCATGTACCCTCTTCACACCGCTCTGGGCCGCCCTCTGCTGGCCAAGAAGCTGGTGGAGACCGCCCGCAGATTTGGCGCCACCGCTGTGGCCCACGGCTGCACTGGCAAGGGCAATGACCAGGTTCGTTTCGAGGTCGCCATCCGCGCCTTGGCGCCCGACCTGGAGATCATTGCTCCCCTGCGCACATGGGAGCTGCTGACCCGCGAGATGGAAGTGGAGTACGCCTTGGAGCGTAAGATCCCCATTCCTATCACCAAGGAAAAGCCCTACTCCATCGACCAGAACCTCTGGGGCTGCGCCATTGAGTGTGGCGAGATGGAGGACCTGTGGACCGAGCCTCCTGCCGATGCTTGGCGCATGACCAAGGATCCCAGCCATGCACCGCGCGGCTCCATTGAGCTGCTCATCGGCTTTGAGCAGGGCACGCCCACCTCGATCGATGGCCGGGTG
Source organism: Cognaticolwellia sp. (assembly GCA_047621545.1). Classification (GTDB taxonomy): domain Bacteria; phylum Myxococcota_A; class UBA796; order UBA796; family CAJQPC01; genus CAJQPC01. The sequence continues at coordinate 16,697 of JBLHMA010000038.1, forward strand.
ATGAGCCCAACTGCGCTCATCAAGGAGCTCAACGAGATCGCGGGCGGATTCGGCGTGGGCCGCATCGACATGGTGGAGAACCGGATTGTGGGCCTCAAGTCCCGCGAGGTCTACGAGGCCCCCGGCGCCACCCTGATTCACATGGCGCACACCGAGCTTGAGCGCATCTGTCTTGACCGGGCGACCTTCAACTACAAGCGCAAGATGTCCCAGGACTTCGCCAACTTGATCTACGACGGTGTGTGGTTCAGCCCCCTGCGGGAAGCCATGCAGTCCTTTTTGGAGGAGACCCAGCGCACCGTCACCGGCGATGTACGCATCCGCGTCTCCGCTGGCTTGGCGCGCATCACCGGTCGCCGCAGCCCACACAGTCTCTACGACATGGGCCTGGCCACCTACTCCGAAGGCGACACCTTTGACCGCACCACGGCGGAAGGCTTTATGGCCCTGTACGGCTTGCCCTACAAGACCATCGCCGAGGTTCGCCGCAAGGCAGGTCAGCCCCTGTTTGTGAAGCGTCGTCCTCAGAGCGAGTAAGAGGGTGGAGCGCACAAACGCCTCCGGCGGAGCACCTTGGTGTTCCGCCGGAGGCTTTTGCTTTTCGGGTCCGTCAGTAGCTGACGCGCCCGCTGCCGCTCTCGTCGGCGTCCACTGGTCCAGGGTTGCCGGTTAGTGTCAGAGAGCCAGATCCGGTCAGCTTGGCCTGGACCGGGCCGTCCATCTCTACGCTGCTGCTGCCGGAGCCGCTGATGCGTGCAACCAGCCCGTAGCTCAGCAGATCGCTCGCATTCATGGCCCCAGATCCGCTTGTATCCAGGTCCAATTCGCCGGCTTGCCCGCTCAGGTTGCTGCCGCCCGAGCTGTTGTGCTCCACGGCCAGAGTGTCGGTGGCGATGTCTTGTACGCTGACGCTGCCGGAGCCGGATGTGTAGATACTCAGGAGTAGAGTGTCGACCTGGTCCACTTGAACCCCGCCGGAGCCGCTGACCTGGATGTCCAGGCTGTCCGATGCGATGGCCCCAATGTCTGCGCTTCCAGATCCGCTCACGCTGAGTTCTCGGAGCTCGCAGCCGTCTTGGGCCACAAAGCCGCCGCTGCCCGAAACGGCCACCCGGCTCAGGCACTCGCTCTGGAGCATCACATGGCAGTCCATCCTGGTGGTCAACAGCATGTCGTTGGGCGTGCGGATGACGAGCTGGCCGTCCTCCATGTCGGTGGAGATGTACTCCAGCAGGTTCTCATCGCAGTGCACCTCGGCCGCTGCTTCTCCAGCGCTCCAATGCACCCCCACAAAGGTTGTGTTTCGCACGCCAGAAAAGTCGCCGACCTCTCTGGAATCGGTGGTCTCAACGCCGTTTCCTTGGGTAGCACAGGCCAGCAAGGTCAGTAGGATGGTCATGGTGAAGCTCCTGTCTCTTGTCTTCGAGACCTAAGACACCGCTGGGCGCTGCTCCTGTCACCGCTATGTACGGCCTTGATCCGGGTCCCCCGCTCCGATAGCTCCAGGAGCCTTGCTTTGGAGACGAAAATGGCTTTGTGGTCCGGTCGATTTGAGGGCGGTCCCGCCGCCGCCTTTCAGCGCTTCTCAGAGTCTCTGGGAGTGGATCTGCTGATGTTTGAAGAAGACATCACCGGCTCCATCGCCCATGCCACCATGCTGGGCGAGGTGGGCCTTCTCTCCGGGATTGAGGTCAAGACGATAGTGGACGGCCTCTCTCAGGTGCGCATCGAGCTGCGAGAGGGCACCTACACCCCCGGTATTGAGCTGGAGGACGTGCACATGGCGGTAGAGTCTCGGCTCATCGAGATCGTTGGCTCAGTGGGCGGCAAGCTGCACACCGCACGCTCCCGCAACGACCAGGTGGCCACCGACGTGCGCCTGTGGATGCTCTCCAACCTGCGCCTGTTGGACGAAGCACTCGCTGGCCTGATCGACGCTCTGTGCACGCGTATTGACCAGGACGGCCGCACCCTCATTCCAGGGTTCACCCACCTGCAACGAGGCCAGCCGATCTGGCTCGGACACCACCTGCTGGCCTACTGCTGGATGCTGCACCGGGATCGCAGCCGTGTGCAGGACTGCATGAGACGCATGGATCTGTCCCCACTCGGAGCAGGCGCGATGGCCGGCACCCCACACCCCATTGATCGGCAGCGCAGCGCCGAGCTGATGGGCTTTGCCGGCGTGGTCGAGAACGCCATGGACGCGGTCGCAGCCCGCGACCACCTGCAAGAGGCGGCCAGCATCTGCGCGATCTGTGTGACCCACCTCTCCCGCATGGCCGAGGAGCTGGTGCTCTGGAGCACCCCCGAGTTCAAGCTGGTGCGCATGGGCGAGGCCTACGCCACCGGCTCCAGCATCATGCCGCAGAAGCGCAACCCCGACGCCGCTGAGCTGGTGCGCGGCAAGGCTGGGCGCGTTTACGGAGACCTGCAGGCCCTGCTCACCATGGTCAAGGGCCTGCCCCTGGCCTACAACCGCGACCTGCAAGAAGACCGCCACAGCCTCTTCGATGCCATGGGCACCACCATCGCCTGCGTGGAGATGATGCAGGGCATGTGGGCCACCCTGAGCGTCTACACCGAGCGCTACACCGAAGTACTCAAGGGCGACTTTTTACTGGCGACCGAGCTGGCGGACTACTTGGCCGGCAAGGGCGTGCCCTTCCGCGACGCGCACCATGTCAGCGGCTCTTTGGTGAAGTGGTGCGAGGACCAGGGCGGCAACTTTTCGCTGCTCACCCTGGAAGTACTCCAGCAGCACCACAAGGCTTTCGAGGCGGACGCCTTTGAGTGGCTGGAGCTAGAGGCTGCCATCGAGCGCCGGGTCTCCCACGGCGGGACCGCGTGGTCCGAGATTCAGCGGCAGCTTGCTCTGCTGCGGGGCTGAGGCTCAGGTAGTGAGTTCTTCCCCTGCGACCCTTGGGTCGTCCCAGCGGTAGGTCTGCTCGAACCAGCCCTTCTCCAGGCCGATGCTCCAGGCCTCGTTCAGGGCCTTGAGTCCTTCCAGGTTGCCCCAGTCACCGTCTTCCACGTAGGCCTGCCATGTGTCCAGCAGAGCGATGTGCTCGTCTTTGAGCACGCTGCTGACCTGGGGGCTGCGGTTGCGGTAGAGCGCTGGATCGATCTGCTTTGCTAGCTCTGGCGCCTTCTCTGGATCCCCGCCCACCCAGGCCAGGATCTTGGCCAACGTGGCCTGGGGCTTGGTCATCAGTTGGCTGTGGGGCACCACGCGGTGGGGGTAGCCGCGCACGCGCAGATCCCGCACGAGCTGGAAGTTCTCCTTCAACCACTCCAGCTCCGGCGGCAGGTAGTGGGGCTGCTTTTCCTTGGTGGACCACTCAAAGACCTGCGACTCCAGGGTCCGCATCTTGCGGATGGAGCGGGAATACTGCCGCCAGGGGCGCACGCTGCAGATGACTCGGCTCAGGAAGGCGTGGTCGCTCTTGACCAGCCCGGGGATGAAGACCTTGGCCAGCAGGCGACTGGTGTTCTTGGGGTGCAGGTAGCGACCCGTCTCGGGGTGGGGATTGGTCTCCCAGTAAACGCCCTTTCGAAGTGCGCTCTCGTAGAAGCCGTTTGGGTTCGCGTCCTTGAGCTTCTGCTCCCAGTTCCGGGGAAACTTGGTGCCGACGGACTTGTAGCCGGCCGAGATGAGCAGCTGCATCCACAGGGAGGTGCCGCTGCGTTTTGTTCCGGTGACGATGAGCATGTGTCTTCCTCTTCTACGAAGACTTGCATGTACCCCGCCTGGGATTCTTGAGCAGCGGGATGCGCCTGTCCCCTCCCTGGGCGGCTATGCTTCCTCTGGGTAAGCGAGGAGACCCATCAACATGAAACACATGGCACTCATTCCATTGGCAGCTCTGCTGCTCGTTGGCTGCAACAAAGTCACGGACGAAGAAGAAGAAGTAGAAGAAGTAGAAGAAGAAGTTGTCGTAGACGCGGACGACGACGGCTTTG
>JBLHMA010000039.1:0-20391 GCA_047621545.1 Cognaticolwellia sp.
TGGCCACCAACGATGGCTGCGTGGCGTGCCACTACAGCCTGGACCCCCTGGCCAGCTACCTGTGGGGCTTCTTCTTCATCGACTACAACTCGGCTGCGGACATCAGCACCTTCCATCCGGAGCGCGAGCGCCTCTGGACCACGTATACGGAAGTGGAGCCGGCCTACTACGGTGAGCCGGGTGGCAGCCTGGGCGACCTGGGTCAGATGCTGGCGGCGGACCCCCGGCTGGTCACCTGCGGTGTGGACCACGTCTACACCGGTCTGCTTCACCGGGACGTCGTTCTTCAGGACACCTCGACGCTTACTGGACTCCGCGAGGTCTTTTTGGGTGAGGGCTTGAAGCTCAAGCCACTGTTTCGGGCTGTGGTGGACACCCCCGAGTACCAAGCTGCGCCCAGCGAGAGCATTGGTCCCCGTCTGATGGGAACCGACCAGCTCGCATCTGCAATCCAAGACCTCACGGGCTTTCGTTTCATCGACGATGGCTACGACATGATGCGTACCGACTCCCGGGGTCTACGCACCCTGGCCGGTGGCGTGGACGGCAACTTTGTGACCGAGCCGGCGACCGAGCCGACCACGACGATGGTGTTGGTGCAGGAGCGCTTGGCTCAGGCTGCCGCGCAGTATGCGGTCGCCCAAGACGGGACCTTGGATGCGCCGACGCTCTTTGTCCATGTGAACTTCTCCGAGACGCCCAAGACCCAGCCCGATGCCATGGCAGCCCAGATCCAACACCTGCACCTGCGCATCTTCGGAAAGCAGATTGCGGTGGACGGCCCAGAGGTCCAGGCGAACCTGGCGCTGTGGGAGGCCCTCTTTGAGCTGGAAGGTAGCGGCGAGGCGGCCTGGGCGGGGTTGCTCTCGGTGCTGCTCCGCGACCCCGACTTCTTGTTGTACTGAAGGCTTGAACATGATCACCAGACGACAGTCGATTCAAGCAATGGCCGGGGCCTTGGGGCTCAGTGGCTTGGCAAGTGTAGGCCTGAGCGGCCGCGCATTGGCCGCCGCTACGGGCACCAAGAAGCTGGTCTTGGTCTACAACTACGGCGGATGGGACCCCACCCGGGTCTTTGCTGGTGAGTTCGACAACGGCGCTGTGGACATGGAGCGCCAAGCCCAAGCGGGGACCGTGGGCGACCTGGTCTTTGTGGACCACCCAGACCGGCCAGGCGTTCGCAGCTTCATGGAGCGGCATGGGTCTAAGACCCTGATTCTCAACGGCGTGCTCATGCCGTCTGTGGCCCACGAGAACTGCCTGCGCTTGTCGTTGACGGGCACCTCGGCGGATGGCGCACCGGACTTTGCGGCCGTAGCCGCCGGTCACTCCATGGCCGATTACCCCTTGCCGCACCTGGTGGTGGGCGGACCCAGTTTCCCTGGTGAGATGGGGGCTGCGGTCACCCGTGCAGGGTCCTCCGGTCAGCTCGAAGGGCTGCTCAGCGGGGACATCGTGACCTGGGGAGAGAACCCTGCGGTGCCGCCTCGCAAGCAGGCAGAGGATGTGATGGATGCCTACTTGGCATCTCGGGCGCGGGCTGCAGAGCTGGCCGCCACGCCTGGCAAGGAGAAGGAGCTCTTGGCCGCCTATGCAGCCAGCTTGGAGCGGGCCTCCAACTTGGAAGACCTGTTGCACGTGATGGACTGGAACGGCGGCACCGATCTGAGCTCGCAGGCACGCATGGCTGTGGACGCGCTCTCCATGGGCATCTCCCGCTGCGTCACCTTGAGTTTTACCGGCAGCGGCGAGGGCTGGGACTCTCACAGCGACAACGACCGCATCCAGTCCACCAACTTTGAATCCCTGTTCGCAGGGGTCTCCGAGCTGATGGACCGACTGGGCTCCACGCCCGGTGACGTGCTGCCGACCCAGGCGGATGAGACTCTGGTGGTGGTGATGTCCGAGATGGGTCGTACCCCCAAGCTGAACGAGGCCGAGGGCAAGGACCACTGGCCCTACACCAGCCTGATGATGGTCGGCCCGGGCATCTCAGGCGGACGAACGGTCGGTGGCTTGGACAGCTACGGCATGGGCAAGCTCATCGACTTTGCCAGCGGCGAGGAGGACCGCGAGGGCAAGGAGATCCAGGCGGCCAACCTGGGGGCGACCCTGCTGGCGATGTTGGACATCGACCCGGAGACCGTTCACCCCGGCGTGGACGTTGTGGAAGGGCTGTTGGGATAGGTCTGACACAGGCCAAGCATTCCATACAAAGCTTAAGACATCCGGGCCCTGTGGCGGGCTAAGCTCAGGACCTTGTTGGAGCCCACCATGGCCTTGTTTGTTCCCGTGTTTCTGTCTCTCCTTGTGGGCTGCGACTACTCCGGCGTCCAAGACAGCGCCGACCAAGACAGTGCCGCTCCTACGAGCCGCCCGAACATCCTGTTGGTCATCGCCGACGACATGGGATTGGATGCTTCCCCTTGTCACAGTGTTGGAGCTGACCCAGCAACGATGCCTACAATCGAGACGCTCTGTGAGACGGGAATGGTGTTGGACCAGGCCTATGCGGCACCCTTGTGTTCGCCGACCCGAGCCATGTTGATGACCGGTCGCTACGGCTTTCGCACGGGGGTTGGAACAGTCATTGAGCGTACTGAACCTGGGCTGTCCTCGGATGAGTACAGCCTCTTCGATGCCTTGGAGGAGGGGGGCTACAGCACGGCCTTGGTTGGCAAGTGGCACATCTCCGGTCAAGGAGACGACGACGACCATCCAGCGACCCTGGGTGTGCCGGAGTACTTCGGCCTGATCTCCGGCTCGGTGGCCAGCTACTATTCGTGGCCAGCGGTACACAACGGCCTCTCGATTCAGATGGACACCTACGCGACCACGGCGTTGGCAGACCATGCGGTGAGCTGGCTGGAGACCCAGGATGGCCCTTGGTTTCTGTGGCTCGCGTTCAACGCGCCGCACACTCCCTTTCACTTGCCACCGGCCGAGCTACATAGCCAAACGGACCTGACGGGCAGCGAGGAGGACATCAGCCGCAATCCCCAGGACTACTACAGGGCCACGCTGGAGGCGTTGGACAGCGAGCTTGGCCGGGTATTGGATTCCCTGCCGGAAGAGCAGAGTGCCAACACTGTGGTGGTGTTCATGGGCGACAACGGAACACCCGGCAAGGTCGCCGCAGATGTCTACGATGCCCGAGGTGCCAAGGGCTCCATCTACGAAGGTGGCACCCACGTTCCGATGGTTGTGGCGGGCCCGGATGTTCAGGTTGGACGTAGCGATGCCTTGGTCAGCGCGCCCGATGTGTATGCGACCGTTCTTGAGTTGGCCGGTCTCCCGATTCCGGAGGTGGATGGGGTGTCCTTTCTGCCTGCGCTGCAGGGGCAGGCCGGGGATAGAGGCGCAGTCTATATTGAGCACTTTGGCGAGGAGGATGATGAGTCTGCCAACGTGATGGGCTGGGCGATACGGGACGGGCGCTACAAGCTGGTTGCACCGGACGGCGCAGAGATGCAGCTCTTCGATCTGGCGGAGGACCCCTACGAGGCGGTGGATCTGTTGCTCGGCGAGCCAGGCGACGCGGAGCTGGTCAAGTCGTTGGAGCTCCAGGCCCTGGTGACGGCACTCAAGGAGTAGTCCTGCTCGCCTTTGAGTGAAGCGGAGACTACTGCTGGCAGCGGAGGTCGATGTGTCTGAACTTCACGCGCGCAGCATCCTGGTCAGCCTGGCAGGCTCCAGAGCCCATGGCATGGCCGGTCCGGACTCCGATGTGGATGTGCTGGGTGTGGCCTTGCCGACGCATGCCCAGGTCCTGGGTGTGTTTCAGGCCTTTGAGCAGCAGAACCGCCCTGAACAGCTCGCGGTGTTTGCTCCTTATCTGCCAGCGGAGCTGCGCAAGGTTGTGGCCCAGTCCAAGATCGAGGGCACGGTGTACAGCCTAGCCAAGCTGCTGCGTTTGGCGTGGGCTGGAAACCCCAACATCCTGGAGTTTTTGTATACGCGGGACTCGGAGCGGGTGCGGGTGACTGGGCTTGGGGAGCGCTTGATAGCTGCGCGTGGGCGCTTTGTGACCGGGAAGTGTAGACACACTTTCGGAGGCTATGCAGCCTCTCAGCTCCAACGCATTGAGCTGCATCACCGCTGGCACCACGACGGCCCAAAGGCCAAGCCGAGTCGGGCTGATTTTGGACTGCCGGAGCGCACTCTGGTGCCACGAGAGCACCTGCAAGCGGCCGAGGCAGCGATACAAAAACAGATTGATACATGGGCCTTGGATTGGACGGATCTGGAGCCTTCCGTGCGCATTCCACTGCAAGAGGAGCTGACCCGCACCCTCGCAGAGTGGCGTCTGGCCGGCGAAGAGGCGCGGTGGAAGGCGGCGGCCCGGTGGGTGGGGCTGGACGTCAATCTAATGGTGGTGATGCAGGCGGAGCGCAGCTGGCGGCACGCTCGCGGGGAACATCAGCGCTACCAAGCGTGGCTGACGAACCGGAATCCGAGCCGGGCTGGCCTGGAAGCTGAGCATGGCTACGACACCAAGCACGGCGCCCACTTGGTGCGGCTTCTGCGCATGGGCATGGAGATTGTGAGCACCGGGCAGGTGCATGTGTGGCGTGGGGACCGGGATGCCGAAGAGCTTCTGCACATCAAGGCGGGAGGCTGGTCCTTTGAGGCGCTCAGAGAGTGGACCCAGAGGGCCAAGGCCGAGCTTGCCGCGATGGAGAGCGTGGTGCCAAAGGCGCTGGACAAGGGGCAAGTGGACGCGCTGTGTGTGGACCTGACCCAGGCGGGTTTGTAACAAGACGGTCTCCAAGCGTTTCACCGGATGGACCGGTCTGCTCGGACTTCGAAAGGTGCTCGCTCCTGGGGCACCCTGAGCGTGTCCCTACTCGGAGGGTCCAGGCAGAGCGTAGGGGTCGACACCGAGACGTTTGGCCTCGCGCAGGCCACTTATCAGAGGACCGTGTACGGTCTGAAAATAGGGGCCGGTGTGCTCTCTGGCAAAGAGAAGCCTTCGCTCCAACGGCTCTCCGAGCGTCTGCAGCTCGTCGTCGAGACCGGTGCCGACCTTGGGGTAGCTGTAGCTGCCCAGTGCGTAAGGGTCTCTGGCCCAGCGGGTGATGAGACAGGCATCGGGCTCCGGTACGCTCTCCCGGCCCATGGACTTGGCCAGGGTCTCCAGGGTGCCGGCCAACACCGCCTCGTCGCTGGCTTGGGCCCGGTCCTGGCGGCTGAACTCTCCCCCGGTCAAACAGATCAGCGAGGGGGCACCCATGCCGACGCCCTCCAGGGCCGAGAGACGCTCGGCGGGCAGGGCGGGTTGAAAGTCGATGTGGCCGGCTGAGAGAACGCCAGCGGAGACGGTGACGATGACGTGCGAGGCGGTATATTCACCCGCTTCTGTGTGCACGGTCACGCCTTGGCTGTCCCAGTTGACCTGGGTGATGGGCTCGGAGAGGTGGATGTCCAGACCCTGGGCCAAGTCTGCGATGAGGGGGGCGTAGCTGCCCACGGAGAACCGGTCTCCGCCGGAGAAGCCCGGGGACTCCCTCGCGGCCACTGTGTCCAGGTCGTCTGCTGGCGCGGCGTAGTCCAGCTCTGCCGAGATGGTTTCGCCGATGAAGCGACACAGGGCGATCTCTCGGTCCTCCAAGCCTTGATCCTGGATGTAGTGATCCAGCACATCTGCCACGGAGAGAGCGCTTACTCCTGCAGCGGCGATGGCATCGTCGGCGCGGTCCATCGCCCGATTGAAGCAGCTCTGGCCGGCTCTCAGGTCGCGGATCCGGGCGCCTCCCAGGTCCAGGGGCGCGCCGTCTACTTATGTGCTCCAGACCCGCCCGCCGATTCGGTCGCGGGCTTTGAGCACAGTGACCTGGACGCCGCCAAGGTGGAGGGCTTGGGCTGCGCTCAATCCTGCGACGCCCGGCCCGACGATGATGCACTCGGGTTCGTCTACGGGCTCAACGTCTAAGGCTTCCCTCCACTCAGGGGTGGAGCAGGCCAGCAAGAGCAGGATCATGGGCACCTCGTGCCGTGAGAGACCGCGTTGAGACTTAAACGCTACAGGCGTCGACGCATCATGGCTGCCAGTCCCAAGGCCCACAAGCCGCCGCCCAGGCCGCCGCCGCAGCCCCCACAGTCCTTGGGGTCCTGGGGTGCGTCGGAGTCGGAGTTACCGCCGGTGTCGCTGTCGGTCTCTTCGCAGACGATGACGTTTGGGTCTGTGTCATCGCAGTCTTCGCCCCCAAAATCCTGGGTGTTCTCGCCGTCCCCGTCTTGGTCCAGATCAGAGTCGCCGCGACAGTCGCCGTCCACGCCATCGTACCAGATCTCGGTGGCGTCGGGGTTCACGTTGGGATCGGTGTCATCGCAGTCGTAGCGGGTGTCCCAGCCGTCCCCATCGGCGTCGGCCAGGATGTCCAGTGGACCGCCGTGGTGTCCGATGTCCGAGCGGGTGCCGTCGGCGTCGAGCAGTGCGGGGTCTCCGGCGTCGATCAAGGGACTGCTGGGGCTTAGCACGATGTGGTCATTGACCCAGTCTCCGTCGGGGCTCCAGCCCATCATGCCAGCATCCAAGTCAGTCTGGTTGCCAGTCTCTTCCAGCTCCTCCGGCAGCAGCGCGCCGCTCAAGTGTCCAGCCTCGTTGTCCACAAAGGCGCTGTATTTGAAGGTGGAGTAAAAGCCGCTGTCGGTGTCCTCAGCGTGGATGGCTGCAGCCCCCAGGTTGCCGGAGAAGAGCAGGTTGGTGAACTCACCGTGGGTCTCGTAGAGGCAGAGAGCGCTCCCGGCGTCAAAGGCTTGGTTGCCCAAAAAGCTCATGTTGGTGGCGGTGAGCAGCTCGCTGGCTACCCAACATCCGCCGCCGCCGATGCGGGCTAGGTTCTCTTGGACCAGGACGTTGCTCCAGTCGGCGGCGACGGATGTGGCCGTGGCGTAGAAGCCACCTCCGTACGTCGCCGTGTTGCCGGCCAAACGGGTCTCGTGAACCGTGGCGGTCTGCGCGTCGCTCATGAAAATTCCACCGCCGTACAGGCCCTCCTCGCCGCCGTTGTCCAGCAAGTCAACGCGCTCTAAGGCCAGCTTGGCGGTGTAGCGTAGCCACAGGCCGCCTCCTTCCAGAGTGGCCTTGTTGTTGGCGATGACGCTGTCTTGAATCAGGATGCTTGAGCCGGTCCAGATGTAGTACAGATAGGCGCCGCCGCCGCTGTAGTCCTTGGATTTGTTGCTGCTGATCTCGCTGTTCTGGATGGTGGTGCTGCCGTAGTAGTACTGGTACAGTCCGCCCCCGTGGTAGCGTGCTGTGTTCCCCGAGATCACAGTGTCGATCAGGGAGATATCCACCCAAGCATAGGCGAAGATGCCGCCGCCGTGTCCCTGAGAGGATGCACCGTCGGTGACTGTACAGCCAGTAAGACTCAGGGGTCCGTAGGCGTAGTACATGCCTATCTGACCGGCGTTTCGGTAGGCGTTGTTGCCTTCGAAAGTACAGTTCTCAAACGTCACTCCGACGTTGGTCTCGCCGTAGATGGCGCCGCCGTAGCCGTAGGTGGCCTCGTTGTCGGTGAACTGCACCCCATTGCCGGTGATGGTGGACTCGACCAGGTAGATGGCACCCCCGTAGCCATCGTAGATGGCGTTGCCGGAGAAGCTGGCGTTCCCCAAATCGGCGGTACTTCCGGAGAGGTAGAGGGCCCCGCCGTTGGCTGCGGACTCGTTGACCACAAACTCGGTGTCGGTCAGAGACAGGGTACTGCCGCTGTAGAGCGCGATGGCGCCGCCATTCTCATCGGCGCTGTTCTCGTCGAAGAGGCTGCCTTGGATGTCGACTACGCTGGCTTGTGCGTAGATGGAGCCGCCGTCGTAGAGGGACAGGCCGCTGAAGAAGCTGCTGTCTACGATGTTGAGTGTCGCGCCGTTGACGTTGACCTGGGACCCCCAGTCGCCGCGCCCACCATCGATCACGACCTGATTCAAGCTCAGGGTACCCGAACCCATGTACAAGGCCCGACCGGCGCCTTCGAAGCGCAGGCCGTCCACGTCCAGGCTGCCGCTGGTGGCCCAGATCGTGGTCTCGCCGGTGTCGGAGCTCAAGATGGCTCCTTCTTCGCCGACGATGCGCAGATCCTTGCCCGAGGCGTCCGCATGGGCCGGCCACTCGCCGGCAGGCACTTGGATCTCGTCACCGCTGACGGCCATGGCCACGGCTTGGTCCACGCTCAAGGAGAACGACACTTGGTGGGTAGCAGCGAGAGACAGGGAGGACAGGAGCAGAATCATGAGGGGATTCTACACCCTGGTCCCCCCCTTGAATCAGCACTCAGTTTGCTGGGGTGGCAGCTGGGGTAGGAGCAGTCTTGGCGCCGCGCACCAGTCGACCCGGCATGGCACCCGTGGGCTCGCCGTTCTTGAAGATGATTTCTCCGGCGCACAAGGTCATGGTGTACCCGTCCGCACGCTGGATCAGCCGGCGCCCACCTGCCGGCAGATCGTGCACCAGCTGTGGGGGCCGCAGGGAGAGGTTGTCGTAGTCGATGACGTTGATGTCGGCGCGGTAGCCCGGGGCGATCTGGCCGCGGTCGTTTAGGCCGTACAGGGCGGCGGTCTCGGTGGTCTGGCGCCGCACGATCTCGGCGAGCTCTATGTGTGGCCCGCGGGTGCGGTCCCTTGGCCAGAAGCTGATCATGAAGGTGGGCATGCCGCCGTCACAGATGGCGCCACAGTGCGCGCCGCCGTCACTCAGACCCATGCGGGTCTGGGGATGGGTGTGCAGGGTGTGCAGCAAGTCCAGGTTCTGGTCGCTGTAGTTGAAGAGCGGGAAGTACAAAAAGCCGCTGCCTTCTCCCACCATCATCATGTCGTAGGCCAGCCCACGGGGATCCTGGTTCTGCTGTGTGCCCAGCGCTGCGATGGAGGTGTCAGGGGCGGGCTCGTAGTCCACGCCGCCGCGCATGGGGAACATCTTGTCAAAGGATTGGGTGACCCAGTCCTCGAACTGGCCGATGGAGACTGGCTTGTCGGCCAGCATTTTGGCCCGAATTTCGGGGGTCTTGAGCTGGGCCAAGGCCTCCTCCCATGGCAGCGCCTGTAGGGCTTGCCAGGTGGGATAGGCGACGAAGGGGTGCGCAGTGACACGCCAGTTCATTAGGATGCCGATGGGGCGGCCTGCGACTTGAGCCACCATGGGCAGGCCGTCTTCGTGGGCGCGGGTCAGCTCGGGCAGGATCTCTTCCCACAGCTTGGGGGCGACATCGGTCTGGGAGAGGTTGAAGCTGACGGGTCTACCGGTCCACTGTGCCAACTCGCGCATCCAAGGGATCTCCTTGGGTACTTCTAGGTGCTCACAGGCCAACTGAAATACGCCTTGACCGGTGTCCTTGAGTGCCTTGCCGATGCCAAAGAGCTCCTCGCGGCCAGCGAAGGTTCCGGGAACGGGCACACCCTCGATGCTCTTGTGCAGCAAAGTGCGAGAGGTGGAGAAGCCCAGGGCGCCAGCCTCAAGGGCCTCGGCGACCAGCTCTCCCATCTTGGCGACATCCTCGGCGGTGGCGGTCTCGTTCGAAGCGCCGCGTTCGCCCATCACGTAGGCGCGCAGTGCGCCGTGGGGGATCTGGGTCCCAAAGTCGATGGCGTGAGGAGTGGAGTCGATGGCGTCCAGGTACTCGGGGAAGCTCTCCCAGTTCCAGTCGATGCCCTCGGCCAATGCGGCGCCAGGGATGTCCTCGACGCCTTCCATCAGGCCGATGAGCCAGTCGTGCTTGTCAGGACGTGCTGGGGCAAAGCCCACGCCGCAGTTGCCCATGACCACGGTGGTGACCCCGTGCCAGGAACTGGGGGAGAGGTAGGGGTCCCAGGTGACCTGTCCGTCGTAGTGGGTGTGCACGTCGACAAAGCCCGGCGTGATCAGCTGGCCAGCACAGTCGACCTCCTGGGTGCCAGCTAGGTTGGAGCCCACCGCTGCGATGGTCTTGCCAACAATACCGATGTCTGCGACGAAGGAAGGGTTGCCCGTTCCGTCCAGAATGGTGCCGCCTTTTAGGACCAAGTCGTACATGTTGACTCCTGCAATCTTGCGCGTTTGCTGTGAATGATGCACACTGTGAACATGATTCACGCTTCTGGTCAAGGCCGAACTGAACGGCACGCGCAACGCATCGAAGAATTCCTGGACGCAGCGGAGCGTGTGGTGGTCGCCGAAGGGGTGGAGGCGCTGACCATGGCGCGCTTGGCCAAGGAGTGCGGTGCTGCCGTTGGTGCGGTTTATCGCTACCTTCCAGGCAAGTCGGCGCTCTTCGGTGGCCTGCAGCTGCGCGCTGTCCGTGTGTTGGCTGATCTGGTCGAGCAGCGTCTGCTGGGCATAGAGCCGCCTTTGGAGCGCGTGAAGATGGCTTTTGGCAGCTGGGCTGCTTTTGCGCTGGAGTCGCCTGCACTCTTCCGCTTGATCGACGACAGCCTGAGTGACCCCGTTGGCCACCTGAATCCCGAAGATCGGGAAGAGGTCCGGCAGTTTTTCACGCCACTGCTCTGGCGCTGCGGTTTGCTTCTCGAAGACTCGGTGCAGGCCGGGGAGCTGATCCCGGGAGATGTGCAGCTGCGGACCTATGCGCTCTGGGCTGCGGTGCATGGCGCGCAGCATTTGGGCCGAAAGGTCCCCCCTCAAAGTTCACTTGGGGAGCTGGATCTGGGCGCTCAGATGGTGGTCGATCTGCTCTCGGGTTGGTCGCCTCGCTAAGACCAAGGGTGTAGGCTCAGGGATGCTTTCCCTCAGCTCAAGACAGGCCACCGCAACGGTTTGTGCTCTCGCGGTCCTGGCTCTGGCGCCGGTGTTGTTGGAGCCGGGTGCAATGGGGCTCTACTACGACAACGCGCCCCATTTGGCTGAGGTGCACAGTCTGGCCGCGGGTGATTTCCTGGGCCATGTTGTTTGGGACCCCATGCTCAACTCTGGCGCTGCGGTTGGCCAGCTAAACGCCCCCCTGGCTTGGATGCCGCTGGCCGCGCTGGAGCGTTTCGGTTTGGGTGGAGTTTGGGCGTACGTCGCGGCTATTTTGGCCTCGAACGTGGTCTTCTCTTTGGGGGTTCAACGTCTTGGGGAGCGCCTGAGCGGGGTTCGAATGGTGGGCCTGATCGCAGGGCTCTTTGCCTCCTGCAGCATCCCGGACCTGTACGGAATCGCCGGCGCAGCCTCAGGAATGTGGCCCCACCGCTTGGCCAATGGGGTCTTCCTGCTGGGCTGGCCCTTGCTGTTCGGCAAGCTGGACCTGAGGCGGGCGGCGGGGATCGCGCTGTGGTTGGGGGCCTGCTCTTTGCTGCACACTTTCACTGCGGTCGTGGCGCTGGCGTGCGCGGGCGGGGTCATCCTGGCCCGGATGCGCTCGGACCACCGGTCGTCTGCGTGGCTGGTGGGGAGCGCGGTGGGGGCGGTGCTGCTGGCTGCCGGGCTGCTTCTTCCTTTGGTTCTTGAACCGGCTCTACGTAACGTTCAGGTTGGCCCTAAGGTGACCCCACTCGACTCGCTGCTGCTGCTCAGTGTGCCCTTTGAGTTCGACACCTGGGTTGGGCAAGGGGTGCTCAAGCTGGTCGGAGGGGCCTGGGGTTGGGCGGCATTGCTACCTCTGGTCTTGGCGCCACTGGGTCTCTGGCGGGCCCGTGACCGCCTGGCGTTGCCGGAGTTTCGACTCATCCTTCTCGGTGTGTTCGCTGTGATCCTCGTTGGGGCAGTCCTCTTTCCCTACGCCGACTTTCGGCTGCTAGGACCGAATCCGTGGCGGCACTATGCGTGGCTGAGGGTTCTCTTAGCGCTGCTGGCGGGCTGGGCCTTGGTACCCTGGATTCGCTCGACGGCTGCGGTCGCTGGGCTGGCGGTGCTGTTGGTGCTTCCTGCGGTGTTCACAGGACAGGCCGAGTTGAGTGGTCAGGGTGCCATTCGGGCGGAGCTCCAACAGGCTTGGGCTGCGGTCCCCGATGGCCCCGGTCGTGTGCTGCACCAAGACAGCTATGGGCGCTTGGATGCGCCGCCGGCACTCTTCAGGAGCCACGCGGGGGCGGGTCTGATCACCGCGCGCGGCATGGCTGTGATTGGGAGTTGGTACACGGTGAGCCCCAACCCGACGGTCGGCTGGACCACCACGGAGACGGGCCTGCTGCTGGGCGTGCCGGAGACCCGGGTCGCGGACGGTTGGTTTGTGGGTCGAATGAAGCTCTACGGTGTAGACCGGGTAGTGACGGTGGGAGAAAAGCTTCGTGCGCGAATGCGGCGAATTGCCTCCGCCAACGAGGTCTACACGAGCGAGCATTTCTCCGTCTTTGTGCTCGACGAAGCCCCAATGTCACTGGTGGGCCTACCACCCCCAGCCAGGGCGGAGGTCTTGAGCGTCGCCCCACAGGGGGTGGTCGCAGCGGTGCAAACCGAGGGAGAGAGTCCCGTGCGGATCCGGGTGAGCTACCACCCTTGGTGGCGGGCTGAGCTGGACGGTGTGCCCATTGTCCTGGAGGAAGGGGCTGAGAATGGGTTGCTCCAAGGCCGCGTGTCGGAGGGCGGCGAATTGACGCTGGCTTGGGAGGACCGTGGCCGGTGGTGTTGGGCCTTGAGTCTTGGGAGCCTGCTCCTGCTGTTGGGTGTGCGCTTGGCTACACGAAGGCTTGAATCTTCTGCTTCTTGATCCGATGCGATCGTTGGAGGTATGTGGATGAGGCCGCCGATAACCGCATGGCTAGGAGCAGTACTGGGGGGTGGATCCGCCCTGTGTGGGGTGATCCTGGGAGCCTTGGCTCAGGCTCAGCAGGTGGACAGCGCGGCGTGGGTGGGCGTCTTGGGGTCGGCGCTGATCCTGGGTTCTGGTGTGGCCAGCTTTGTGGTGCTCTGGCAGATGTCCCCCGAGCCGAAGACGGTTCGGGTACGCGTTCCGGCACGCGCCTTGCCCGCTCAAGAACTGCCAGCGCCAGATCCGGTGGAGCCCGAGGCGGCCTTGGATCTGTCTCTGTTCCCGGGCCTGCTGCTCTGTCTAAAAGGCCTAAATGTTGTCGATCTGAGCCCAGATGCGCGAGAGCACTTGTCGGCTGAGCTAGGTGGCGTTTTTCCCAAGTTGGCGCCGGTGACCCTGCAACTCCTGGAGGCAGGGGAGCGGCCCGCGCAGTGGGTCTGGGTGGGCCAAGGCCACGTGCAGATTCTGGACGTGCGCTACCAGGACTGTAGCGCGGGTGTTCTGGTGAGCCTGAGTGATCACAGCGAGCGGGAACAGTTCAAAGCGGAGCTGCGGCTGTGTGAGCAGCGCCTGAGCTTGGCCCGGGATTTGACGGGCCGCGCGGCCCGTCCAGAGCGGTCCGTGGCCCTGGCTTTCGAGGCCCTGGGGGTCCTGCGGGCGGATGTTGAGAGTGGGAGCCCTGCGGCCATCGAGCGCAGCTTGGAGGCCATGCGTAGAGTCGTTGCGTTGGAAGGTCTCCCCTCACTGGTAGGAGCGCTGAGCGCAGAGCCCCAGCTGGTGGTCCGTGCGGCGGACGCCGCGCTCCGGGAGCTGGAGTCGATGGCGGAAGAGTGGCTGCCTCCGGGTCAAGATACCGCGGCACGGCTACGCTTGGCCCTCTCCCGAAGCTGGATGGGCCGGCGGCCGCCTCGTGTGCTTGTCGAAGGAGAAGGGGCCGCGCCCGATGCGGCCGTGGTGGCCTTGTTTGCGAAAGTGCTTCCGGGGCTGATGGGGAGCTCCGAGGAGCGCATCGGGCAAGGTTTGGATCCGGAGGGCTTGCTCTTCCTCCAGCTGCAGCCCCGAGCGTTGACCGCGCGGGTGGATGGGTGGGGGCTTGACCTGGATCGGCAGCGGGCTCTGCGAGGGATGGCGGATGCCGCAGACCAGGCGCTACTGGACGATATGCTCTCCGGGGTGGATCCGGAGGCGCCGATTCCCGGCTTGCCCGAGGCGTTGATGCGTGCTGCTGGTGAGGGATGGGCGCTCGGCTTGAGCCCAGGAGAGCCGTCTGGACCGGGGCGCCGTAGGGTCGTCATCCACATGCGCCGAATCGGCGAAGGGCGCTCTGAGCTGGCCGCCTAGATGCCCCGCTTAGAGGCCTTCTTCGACGTAGACGACCATCGGCCAAGAGAGAATCACGGTGGTTCCATCTGGCGGCGGTGAAAAGACCACGGCCTGAAGGGCTTGGGCCATGCAGTCCTCGGTCGGGCCATGTCGCATGGTGGTCTTGCGCAACTCGGTCTTCGCGACGCTTCCGTCTTCATGGATGACCAGCTTTATCTCCACCTTCCCTGAGTTCGGTGCAGACTGGGCGCAGTTCTCTAGGTCGGGCTCTGCGGTAGCGATGGCTGCCGAGGCATCGGCGATCTTCATAGAGCCCAAGAGCGTAGGCTCTCCCTGGACGCGAACCCGCTCACTCCGGTCCCAGGTGAGCTTTGCTGCTGCCCAGTCCGCCTCGCTGTTGGCCATGGTGAGTGCTTGCACGCCAAGCTCCATGCCCATGCCCATGTCCAACTTCTGCTGGTGAAGCAGCTCCTCTTCGGCGCGTTGTTGCATGGCGGCTACCCCCGCACCATCGGGTTTCTCAGGCAAGGGGGTCTCCCAGATCACCACATTCATGGTGTTGCTGATCTTGAGCTTGGCGACGCGCGGATCCCCCGCCGAAACGACGACCGCTAGTTGCCCAAAGCCAGCTTTTGCTGCCGTGGTTTTGAGCTGCTCTTGAGTCTCCGATGGCAATCTGGAATCGACGATGGCCAGCACGGGACGCTTGACCTGGCAGTCCAAACAGCCAGCACCGGACAGGGGGATCAGCAGTGGAAAGATCACGTCCTGACCGAGGTGTTCTTGCGCGACTAGGCCCTGGTCCAGCGCGGTGACGATCTCCCCGTTGAAGTAGATGTGATCGGCGGTTGCGACGATGAAGGTGTCCTTCGCCAGCTCCGAGCGATCCAACATCACGCCGTCCCCATTTGGGAGCTGCACGGGGCCTACACGCAGGGCGCTGAGGGCGAAGAGCAATGCGAACATGGTGTCTCCAGCGGGTCTCGCTACACACCATAGGTGTCGTGGGGGGCCAAGGTGTGCACGGCTTGCCTATAGATTTCTTGGTTTTTCTTCTCCGAGGCGCATGCTATGGAGGCGCAAACTCGGAGTTTGCACAATGGATCCCTATCGCCCGCCACAGTCGGACATGCAGCTCTCTCAGAAGGGCACACCCGTTGGGGACGACCCGTTCCACGGTGCCTCCTGGGAGATCGGAAGTCTGATCACCGCGACGATGGACAAGGTCAAGCTGCAGGTCGGTCCCTTCCTGATGCTGGCCGTTGGTTTTGGCGTGGTGAGCATCTTCTTCAGCGTTATCAACCAGTTGATCACGGCAGTGGGTCAGAGCGGCGGGGTAGACCCCGACGTGTTCTTGATTCTGTCGGGTCTTGTGTCCTTGATCGGCGCAGTCGTTCAGTTTCTGATCGGCCTGATGGTCATGAAGGGCGTGCTCAAGATCGCGCGCGGTTCGGGCTTCTCAGCCTCGGACTTGCTGCCCTCGGGCTCGGTGCTGGTCTCGGTCGTCGCTGCAGGCTTTTTGATGGCCTTCGCGCAGTTCTTCGCGTTCATGCTCTTCGTCATCCCCTTCTTCATCCTGTTCTATGCCACCTTCTTCTACAAGTGGCTGATCGTGGACCAGGAGATGGGCCCGATCGACGCCATCACCGAGAGCCTCAACATGACCAGTGGTCACAAGATGCAGCTCTTCATCTGGACCCTTGCGCTCTTCGGCGTGGGTATCGTGGTCTTCGGTGTGACCTGTGGATTGGGCGTGTTCTTGCTCTTGCCCTTCGCGCAGGTCGCCAACGTCCTGATCTACGACAACATCCGTCGTCAGCGTGGCATGATCGACTGAGTGCTTGAAGCCCGGGCCAGGGCGTCTACAGTTGATCATGCTCATCTTGTTGACCCTGGCCTGTCTCTCTCCCTCAGACCTCCTCAGTGGCCCGCTGTGGGGCGCCTCCGCCGAAGCAGGCGGGGTGGTGCCCCTTAGTCAGAACGGCCTTTTGGAGACCGAGCGCAACAGCGTGGATGTGTTCGCTCAGGCGGCTCCGTCCACGGTGTTCGTGACCCAGTCCCAGCTTGTGCGTCGCTGGGGAGCCACCGACCCCGTAGAGGTTCCTGCGGGCACTGGGTCGGGTGTGATCTGGGACACCGAGGGGCACGTGGTGACCAACTTCCATGTTGTGGATGGGGCCAGCTCCTTACAGGTCGCGCTGCAGGACGGCAGCACTTGGCCGGCACGTTTCATCGGCGGCGAGCCCCGCAAGGACATCGCAGTGCTTCAGATCGAGGCACCCAAGGAGCTCCTGTCGGCTGCGGTCTTGCCCCCGGTGGGCGCGCGCCTGCAGGTGGGACAAAAGGTACTGGCCATAGGCAATCCCTACGGTCTGGATCACACATTGACCGTGGGGGTGGTGAGCGCAGTCGACAGAGAGATCTTGGGCTACGGCGGGGTGAGCATCCGCGGGGTGATCCAGACCGATGCCTCTATCAACCCGGGCAACTCAGGGGGGCCTCTGCTCAACTCCAAGGGGCAGCTCATCGGGATCAACTCTCAGATCGCCAGCGCATCTGGGGCCAGCGCCGGTATTGGCTTTGCGGTCCCGGTAGACACGGTGCGCCGTGTGGTCTCCGAGGTCGTGGAGTTTGGCCAGGTTCAGCAGGCTGGTCTGGGCGTGCGTTTGGTAGATGACCGCATCGCGCGGCGGGCGGGGATCCCAGAGGGGGTGGTGCTGCGCAGTGTCGCCGCCGGTTCTCCAGCGGAGGAGGCAGGGCTGATCGGTCTACAGGACGAAGGGCGCGTTCCGGGTGACATCCTGGTGGGGGTCAACGGAGAGCCGGTGGTCGACTACGACGATCTGTACAACGCGCTGGACGGCCGCAAGCCTGGAGAGGAGGTCACGCTCCAAGTCCTACGTAGCGGCGAAACCCGCACGGTCACCGTGGTTCTGATCCTGCTCGAGTAGGCCGCGCATCAAAGCGCGGGGGCCCTACCAGTCGATCAGGGTGGCGCCCCAGGTAAATCCGCTTCCAAAGGCGACACAGGCGATCTTCATGCCCGGCTTGAGGCGGCCGGTGCGCACCGCTTCGTCCATCAGCAGGGGGATGGTGGCTGCAGTGGTGTTGCCGTATCGGTCGATGTTGTGCAGCAGCTTCTCTTCGGGGATGCCGAGCTGCTTGGCCACGTACTGATTGATGCGCATGTTGGCCTGGTGAAAGAACCAAAGGTCGATGTCTTCGCCTTGAATTCCCTGCTCTTGGCAGACGCGAAGCACCGCGAAACACATGCGCTGCACGGCGTTCTTGAAGACCTGGCGGCCGTCCATGTTTGCGTAGAGCTCCTCCCTGGGGATGATGCCGTTGCCGTCCTTGTCCAGCCGGATGAAGGGGCGCCTGGAGGTGTCCCAGACCCGCTGGCGCAGCACATCGGCGCCGCGACCGTCCGAGCCCAGGTGCCAGTGCCGGATGCCCTTGTCTTCTTCGGTGGCCGAGACGATGACGGCCCCGGCGCCGTCGCCAAACAGGGTCGACACAGAGCGCCCACTGGTGCTCAACTCAAGGGCCGCGCTGTGCAGCTCTGAGCCGACGACCAACACGTGCTTGCAGGCACCGCTCTGAACCATCGCGGTGGCTGTGCCCAGGGCGTACAGAAAGCCGGAGCACTGGTTGCGGATGTCCATCGCTGGCGCGAAGGTCGCGTTGGGGCCGTCGCACAGGCCCAGCTTCTTCTGGAGGTAGACGCCGTCGCCCGGAAAGCTGTGCTTGGGGGAGAGGGTCGCGTAGATCAGCATGTCCAGGTCGGTGGCCTGGAGACCCGCCATCTCCAAGGCGCCCAGACTGGCCTGCAGGCCCATGTCTGAGTTCTCCATGCCCTCTGGGGCAAAGCGGCGCTCCTTGATGCCCGTCCGCTTCTGGATCCACTCGTCGGTGGTCTCAATGCCGTAGATCGACACCAAGTCATCGTTGGTGACCACTTGGTCTGGAACGAAGGAGCCAGTTCCGGAGATGGTTGCGTTGGGCACGTTCAGCCTCCCTGAGGCTC
The DNA here is from genome assembly GCA_047621545.1 of Cognaticolwellia sp. Classification (GTDB taxonomy): domain Bacteria; phylum Myxococcota_A; class UBA796; order UBA796; family CAJQPC01; genus CAJQPC01. The sequence goes on from JBLHMA010000039.1 coordinate 18,013, forward strand.
CATCCTTAGCGCCCCCTGTCCCTATCGACCACGGCGCAGGGATTCGGGGCGAACTTGACTGGGGTTTTTTGGGGAGAGCATTCGCGCACGCAGGACCGGGTCGGCCTGTTCCAGGAGGCGCTCCCAGGTGGCCTCGTTGACGTAGACGGTGTTGGGATCCAGGGCGGTCACGCTGCCAGGATCTGGGAACTCGTCTGGCTCAAAACCTACTGCTATTCTACCTATCTCTCGTCGGTCCAACGCAGCTTCCGGGGCCCAGGCCATCGCCTCCTGACCGGTCTCGTAGTCATAGAGAAAATTGAATCCCTGGTGCGCGATCAGCAGAGTGGGGTGCTCTGGCATGCGCTGAATCTGGTGTCGATAATGCGGGTAGGGAGGATGGTCTTTGGGTGCGAATCCAAGGGTGGCCAGTGGCAGAAGCAGGACTCCCCACAGGCTGCCTTTGCCAATGTTGCCCGCCAGAGGCCACACCAGCGCCGGGCTGATCAGCGCCAAGCGATAGCCCATGTCCAGCTCGTTTAGGTCCCACGGCAGCAGCAACACCACAGCCAGGGGCGGCAACAGAGGCCAAGTCTTCCGGCCCATCACAGCGACTGCAAAGAGCCCGGCCCAGGCCAAGGACCACTCCGCGATCTGGACTGGGTTGGTGTCGCGTAGAGCGGCCAGTGGCCACGGCTGTGGAAAGTGAAGACTCAGGTCAAAGGCGCCGTTTAGGCGGTCCAGGTCCTGGAGATGGAGGAGGCCGGGGACCACTTGAGATAGCCCTGCGAAGACTATAAATGCGGCCACGCCCCCCAAGATCAGCCGACGGTCCATCCGCGCCAGGACAGCACCTCCAAGGCTCAACACGACGATGGCCGCTCCCAAGCGGTGCGCCCACGCAGCCAGGATGCCCCCCAGGATGGGCACAACCCAGCCGCGCCAAGTCTTGGCCGGGACGAGCAGCCCACCGAGCCAGAGCAGCAGGGGGGCGACCATGCCCAAGTTCTTGGCAAAGTCGCCGGCCAGGTGGGTCAGGGAAGGGGAGCAGGCGGCCAACAGGGCCACCACCAGCCCACCCCCGGGACGAACGCGCTCTCCAGCCCACCAGCCTGCGGGAACGCAGAGAGCAGCCAGCAGAGCACCGCCAACCTTGTGTGCCGCAGTAGGGTCCATCACCCAGCCCAAGGCACCGAGCAGCCGCAGCACCCAGCTGGAGTCAGGGACGTGCAGGCCCTGGCCAGCGGACCAATCCGCGATCTGGACCACGTAGTAGTAGCCGTCGGTGCCGGTGGGCTCGGGGGTCTGCCAGAGCCAGATTAGGCGCACCAAAAACGCGGCCAGGGTCAAGACAGGCAGGGTGAGGCGCTTCAACGCAGGCCCGTGCCGACTAGAGCGGCGGCCAAGTCAGACAGGCCGCGGGGTGAGCTTGGTGGGGTCCAGAAGGCGCTCAAAGCTGCCCAGTGTAGAGAGCATCCGTGACTGCAGTCCACCGCCGGGAGCACGCTGGAGCATCCAGTACATGGCGCGGTCGTCGACCCGAATGCGCACGCTGAAGCGGCCGGCTGCCGGCAGCGCGTAGCTTCGCTCCACCTGCACGCTCTTGCCCTGCTCCTCGATCAGGTGGGCCAGCTGTCGCAGCACGCGGAGGGACTCCAAGGTGTCCGAGGCGGCGTCTGATAGGACCTGCTGTCGGTCATTCTGCAGCGCTTCTATCAGCAGGCTCACAAAGCTCTGGGCCTCCGGAGACTCGGGCAGGCTCTCAAAGCTGGGCGGCGCAGAGATGGCGCCTTCCACGAAGAGGTGGGCCACATGGGCGTTCTTGGTGACGCCCGCCAGTCCTGTGCCGGTGTCGAGCAGGTGCAGTCCTGCCAGGAGGTGCTCCTCGCCAGCCGGATCGACGCGCAGCAGGGGTACAGCCAGAGCAGTACGCCCATCTTGCTCGGCCAGCACCACGCCAGCACCCAGGGTCATGCCCTTGCGCACGGCTTGCTTGTAGAGCGAGCCCGGGGTGTCCTGATCTGGTGACCACCCTGTTTGGGTGCACTGAGCCTGGGCTGCTGCCACGTCTTTGGCCGAGATGGCGTGAGCGAAATCGGCGGCTCGCTCGATAGGCCTACTCAATGGGAGGCCTGCAACTCTGAATAGAGCTCGGTTCGTAGTTGGTCGAATCTGTTGTTGTCGACCACAAGTCGTGACATGTCGGTCTGGAGCACCAAGTCGTTAAGTGAGCCCATTCCGCCAAACATCCGTAGAAGGGTGGTTCTGGTAAGCTCTGGAGAAGCCTCCAGAGCGCCTTGCAGTTTCGCTGCCCATTCAAACTCGTGATGGTGTTCTAGCAGTTGGACCATTTCATTGATTGTCGCGGTCATTTGGCTGTCCCTATTGTAGTGGAAAAGT
>JBLHMA010000040.1:0-20351 GCA_047621545.1 Cognaticolwellia sp.
CGAGACTTGGGAGAATGCGGAGCGGTTCTTCGGGATCTGAAGCGGCCTTGATCCGGGGGCGTTGACGGGACCTGCGCGTTGGTGGGGCACCAGACGCAAAGAGAGCCGCCCGATTTCTCGGAGCGGCCCGTATTGCCACGGAGTGACCCGTGTCACGTCCAAGAGAGCCTCAGCTCTGCTTGGCTTCCTGAGGGGCGTTTGCGTCCGCCTCGGGCGTGTGAATCGGGAAGCTGGGGGTGGTTCCCTTCTTCTCCCGGTTGGCGGCTGCTGCGCGACCGGACTTTTGGTCGCGGATCTTGCGCTTGTGGCGAGTGGTCTTGGTATAAGAAGCCATCGGGTACTCCGAGGAAGATTTAGGCGTCCGCCTCTATGGCGCCAAGTGGGGGCTGTCAACGCTCAGCCTCTAAGGGAGGCGCCAGGGGCAAGTGAGTGCCTTGTCATGCCAAGCCTGGGCAGCCCTGGCGTATGCGGACTACACTACTGGAATCCAAATGGAGGATTCACATGTTTGTGCTACTCGCCCTTACGGGCTGCGACTTGTTCGCGAGCGGTCAGGAACAGATCGGCGATTTGCAGGACACCCTGGACGGGCTCACCAACCCGTTGGTGGTCCAGGGCATCGTGTTGGGGGTCGCTGAGCCAGACTCCGACGAGATCGATCTCTCCAAGACCGACTTCTCCAAAGGCACGGCTGTGACGGTCTTCGCCGCTGACGCCGCCAGTGTGAACGAAATCGAGAATGCCCCGGTTACCGGCGCGTCAGTCTCGATCAAGATTGGTGAGCAGGGTGCTGTGGATTTGGAAGAAGCAGGGGGCGGAGCCTACAAGGTTGCCGGCGAAGAGGTCGGCTATAACGCCTCGGCCATGGCGGAACTCTCCGTCGGCATGGGTGACTCGGCTGCTGGCGCTCAGGTCGTTCTGCCGCCTGCCGCCAACGCCATCATCCCCGAGCAGCACGACGGTTCCGCTTTGTTCATCGACCTGAGCAGCCAGGAGTTCGACCAGGTCCTGGTTGTCGTCTTCGACGTAGGAAGCGGAGAGGTCACCTTCTCCAACGAGCCCAAGGACGTGATGGAGCTCTACGAGTTCTCGACCGCTGACGACGCCGGTGGTGGGGTCACCATCCCTGCCAGCGCTTTCCCCGGTGAGAGCGTCTACGCGGTCGGCGTCGCTGGCTTGGCGAAGGGTGATAGCGCCAACTTCTCCAGCATGAACACCGCGCTCTCCTCTTTGCAGGCCGGTCAGCTCAAGTTTTACCCGGTGAGCACTCTGCCTCTGCCGTAGTCGCTTGACGAGGCACAACGGCCTTGGGATCCTTGGATCTCAGGGCCGCTGTCGTTTTGGACACCAACTTCAGGATGAGCGATGTTGATGAGCCTACTTTTCTTCGCCTGTGCCGACGAAGTGCACAGTGTGAGCGTGTCTGGCACCGATGGTATTCCGCAGGTCACCTGGACCGGCGCGAACGCCGAGACGCTGAGATTTACGGCTGTGGACGGAAAGCAGCTGTGGTCCATCGCCCCAACGAACGCGACGGAATGCACCAACCCCCTCTCAGGTCGTCAAGGGGTGGTCTGGGGCGAGCTGCCGGATGACTACAGCTCCTTTGATGATGCGGGCGAGGCACTGCCTGCGATCGAATCTTTGGAGGACGGTTCTTACTCGATGGGGGTCGCCATCTGCGACGAGATTTCCCCCAGTGGCGGCAGCTATCAGAACCGCGGTGCCAGCTTCACGATCACGGCTGGCGTGATCGAGCAGCTACTGTTCGACTAGGCGCTACTCCACGTTCAAGATCACCGGGTGCATAGCCACCAAGCCACCGTTCTCGGTGATCTGTCCCAAGGTCTGGGACCAGCCCAAGGCCGCGCTCAGCTGAGGGCCCATCAGCTCCTCAAGGGCCGCTTGGTCGCGAGCCTCCATAGAGGTCTGCACTTGCTGTCCGGCCATGCCTTCCAGTAGGACCTCGATCAGTGTGAGCTGTTTGGGAAGCAGCACGCGACCAATGACTTCGTCCTCGGAGACACCGGCTTTCTCGATCGCGACCTCGATTGCGCGCTCCAATCCGCCCAGCTCGTCAACGAGTCCAACTTCGAGCCCCTGCTCTCCAGTCCAGACCCGCCCACCGGCCACTGCATCCAGCTCCTCCCAGCTCATGCCTCGTGAGTCAGCGGCCTTGGAGACGAAGGAGTCGTAGAAGGCCTCGATCCGGATGCGAATCTTGGCCCGCTCGGGGTCGGTGAAGGGCTCGGTCACGTTGTACAGGCCAGCCAAATCACCACGCTTGGAGGTCCAGGTGGAGATACCGACTTTCTCAAAGAGGCCGCCCAGAGCAAACTTGCCACCGAAGACGCCGATGGATCCGGTCAGAGTACCGGGCTGGGCAACGATGTGCCGGGTGCCCATTGCAATGTAGTAGCCGCCGCTGGCCGCGTAGCCGCCCATCGAGGCGATGACGGGCTTCTTCTCGTCCAGTTCTTCGATGGCATGCCACATCACGTCGCTGGACAGAGCGGAGCCGCCAGGGCTGTCGATGCGAAGAACGACGGCGATGACGTCGTCGTCTTCAGCCAGCTTGTTCAGGATGGGCACCACGGTCGAATCGCCGATGGCGGTGCTGCTGCCAAAGCCACCAGAAGTGCTCTCGCCGTCGATGATGTTGCCCTGCAGATGAACCACGGCGACGCGCTTGTTGCCCTTGGTCCAGTCGTTGCGCATGTCGTTTACGTAGGGCTTGAACCTGCGCAGCTCTTCTGGGTCGCCTTCGGACTCGAAGAAGTCGTCCTTGTAGGTCATGGCGTCCACCAATCCGCGGTCCAGAGCACTCTGGGCGGTCACGGGTGGGTCCATGATCAGTGCGGAGACGGCCTCGGCGCTGCTGCCTCGGCCCAGTGCGGCCGTTTGGGTAAAGCCGCCGTATAGGGAGTCCAACAGCGCGTTGTACATCTCTATGGTGGGCTCTGATGGCGCCGTGTTCTCGTAGGTCTCGATGGCAGACTTGAAGGTGCCCACGCGCTCAAAGTCCGGAGAGACCCCAAGTTCCGCGAAGAGGTCTGCGTAGTAGGTCGTGCTGACCGAGAGGCCGATCACCATGGGCACGCCTTCCGGGTGGATATGCACCTCGTCGCAGGCGCTCGCTACCAGCCAATTTATGTTGTCGTAGGTCTTGGACCAGACCCGGCACTCCTTGCCGGCCTCGCGGAAGGCGGTCAGGCCGGCGTGCAGCTCCTGGGCGCCTGCGTAGCCGACGCTGAGGTTGTCCAGTTCAATGAGTAGGCCCTCGACTTCCGGATCCGCTGCGGCCTTGTACAGGCCAGCCGTGACCTCGTGCACGGTCAGAGGCGTGTCGTTTGGATCGACTAGTAGACCGCCAGGCATGGGTCCATCGGGCAGCGCGCCGCCAAGCTTCAGCTTCATCCAAGCCGAGTCTCCTTCGTCCTGGCCAAAGTTGCCGTCGCCCAAGAGAAGGGCCACCCCCACGCCACCTGCGACCAGGAGCATGCCGCCCAAGCCTAAGGTCCAGACCAACAGGCGTGTGCCCTTGTCGAGTCCTTTTTTGGGAGCCTGCGTAGGTGCGGGCGCTGCTTGATCGCTCATTTGGCCTCCGTTGACGTGCCCTTCCGGGCGCCACTGTTCAAAGGGCTAATCACGGCCCGTGCTGTGGGCTACCGGGTCCAGCATCCACGGCGTAGAGCGTCGAGCCAAGCGGCGATGAGCGGAGTGAGCTCCGTTGGGGCTCGCGGACCCATGACAAGGTCCAGGTGGGCCCAGCTTCCCGGCAAGGAAAGGTGCGTGACGGGCCCGCGCCAAGTGTCTCGGACGCCCAAGGCGCAGTCGGGGGGGCACAGGCTGTCGCCGTGTGACGTGATCAGCTGCAGCGGGATCCGAATGTCACTGAGAGCGTGGGCGTAGTCCAAGCGGTCGTCCCTATCGACCAAGGAGCCTGACTCCAGCCAGAGCAGGGCTTGCCGGAGCATGCCCCCGCTGATGTCTTCGGTCCCGTGCACGAGGAGCCCCCGGGCGCGGTCTCCCTCCAATTCACCTTGGCTGCTCGTTCCCGGGGAGAGCAATGTGGCGGCTGCCGAGGTGGGCAGCCGCAGGCTCGCTGGGAGTAGGGCTCTGGCCAGGCTGATGGCCGAGCGTCCGCTAGTCGGCCGCTGGAAGCGAACGGCTGAGTTCATGGTCACGGCGGCCGCAAGCTCCGAGTCGCCGAAGTGGGCTAGATAGGCATAGAGCAGCTGTCCGCCCAGCCCGTGGCCCAACACGAAGATGCGCTCAAAGCCACTGTCTTGCTGTACGGCCTCGATTGCAGCAGGCAGGTCTGCGGTGGCGATGTCGTCAAAGTCGAAGGGCTTGGGTGATTCCGGTGGAATGGCGCTTCGGTCGGCTCGGTTCTCGGCCATGTACACCGTAAATCCGGCGGCAGCGAGGGCCCGAGCTAGACTGCGTTCGCGGTCAAAGTCCAGGCTGTGACGGCTCAGACCCAAGCCGTGGAGCAGAAGGATGGGCTCGCCGCTGCTGCCCGGACTGGCCGGCACCTTGAAGAGCGGGCAGCGCCAACCATCGTGAGACTGGGCGTACACCCTGGTTAAGAGAGGCCGCTCTGGCGGAGTTGAGAACCGCTCTGGGTTGTCCTGCTGGAGGCTGCGGTACGCAGCACTCAACACGGCACCGACTGCACCAGCCACCAGGTCTTTGCGCACTTGGAGTGCCAAGCCGGACCTGGGCGCGTCCGGTACCTCGCGGGATTGGGCTGGACCTGGGGTGGTTTTCACCACCCCAGGCCCATGTTGGAAAGGTCGCGCGGGGCGTTCAACAACAGCATCGATCCCTCGGGCACGCCCGCACCCATGACGGGACCGTTCGCGTCCGCTTCTACGTTGCCGGTTGGCACCAGCTCCTGATTCTGCTTCAGCTTCAACATCAGCGCGACCTGAAATGTGGACAGGCACTTGACCTGTCAACAGCGCCGTTCTACCACGACATGAAGGTTGCGCAAAGGCGGGGGGCGAGATTTTCTTCCAGCCGGCCCCTTGTCGTTGACAGGCGCTGCGCATAGGCACGACAAAAACTGGCTTCTAACCAGGTGTTTTTGTCTTCGGTTGGGCTCCCCTTAGGGGGTGGGGAGCTCGTGAGCATCATCCACAAAGGTGTTCGGCCAGGGCCCGCTGTAGCTGCCGTCGTAGCAGGCATCCTCGGGGCAGGAGGAGTTGCAGACCGCCTCGCTCAGCTCCCAGCTCGCTGCGCTGCCCCAGTGAAGGACCATCGGGCTCAGGCCCTTCTCGCAGTAGTTTTCGTCGGTCGCTACCACGCGCAGGGTAGCGCCGGGCCTGGCTTGGAACTCCAGGGGAGCATGGCTGCTCTTGGCGTCGTCGTCGTCGTCCAAGAGCGCAGAACCGTCCAAGGTTATGCGCACATCATCATCGGCGACGATGAAGTCAAAGGTGCTCTCGCCGCCACTCAAGCGCCAAAGCGTGGGCTCTCCCGCTTCAAAGACGCCCAGGTCCACGCTGTCCTCGTCGCTCTGACCTTGGCTGTCGATGACGCGCAGGGAGAGGCGCAGTTGGTCGGCGATGGGGAGGGTCGTCTCAAGGCGAACCTCGCCGCTCTCGTCCGGTGTGACCGTCCCCAGGAGACCGTCATTGGCGTACCAAGCGACCAGCAGGTCTTCAGGCGCATCGCCTTGGTCTACAGCCAGTCCGAGGAGGGTGACCGTCTCGGTGCTCATAAAATAGGTGCCCCACTCCGGCGCCAAGATCTCTGCGGTGGGCGGTCCCTCTTCAGCCCCTGTGTTGGCCAGCAAGCGCACGCTCTGGGTGGGGTCCTGGGCCGCATTGCTCTGAATGACCAGTCGCTCATCCAAGGCGTCGAGAGAGGCGGGGGAGAAGGTGACGGTCAAGGTCACCGCGGTGCCGGGGAGGAGATCCAGCGGCAGCTCGGTGTCCTGGGGTAGGGACCACTCAAAGTCGTCTTGCGAGGCGTCGATGTGGCTGATTCTGAGTGTGCCTTGGCCCTTGGCGCTCAGGCTCAGCTCCAGCTCTTCCGTGTCACCGGGGGCCACGTCTCCGAACCACAAGGTCTGAGGAGAGAGGTCCAGCTCCGGAGAGATCGCCGATGTAGTGATCGGAATCTCGACGCTGGGAAGATTGGGGTCGTTGCTCTCCAAGATCAATGTGCCGCTGCCGATGCGTACTTCGGTTGGGGTGTAGGAGATCTCCAGCACACCAGCTTGGCCTCGTGCGAGGGGCGCTGTAGGCAGGGGGCCCAGGGAAAGAAAGGTGTCCGAATCCGAGGTCAGAGCGGCGCTCTCCAAGATCAAGTCCCCAACGCCGCCGCTCTCGATGGACAGCTCCAAGGTGGCCCGGGTCCCGGTCACCACGTCGGTGAATGTGACGCTGTCTTGGACCTCTAGCCGGGCCTCCCCGGCCGTGACCGTGTTCTCTGGGCGGCATCCCAACGAGAGAGGAAGAGCGAGGGCGAGCGTGGCAGAAGAGAGGAGCATCGGGGTAGAAGCTATCCTCGTGTCCCTCGACCTGCTTGGAGCCTGTCATGCGTGTGTTGGGAATTGAGACCAGCTGTGACGAGACCGCTGCATCGGTGGTGAGCGCCGAAGGGGTGCTCAGCGATGTGGTCTACACCCAGACGGTGCACCAGGCCTACCTGGGTGTTGTGCCGGAGCTGGCCAGCCGCGCTCACGCTGAAAAGTTGGCCTCCGTCGTCCAAGATGCCCTGGATAAAGCGGGTGTTGAGAGGCCCGATGCGGTCGCTGCGACGAGCGGCCCTGGGTTGATCGGGGCGGTTCTGGTGGGCCTGTCGATGGCGAAAGGGCTGGCCTTGGGGTGGGGGGTTCCGTTCGTCGGCGTCAACCACCTGGAGGGCCACTTGCTCTCGCCGATGCTAGAGGATCCTGCACCTGAGTTCCCCTTTCTGGGGCTGGTGGTCAGCGGTGGGCACACCACCCTATACTTGGCCAAGGCACTCGGTGTTTACGAGGAGATCGCGAGCACTGTGGATGACGCCGCAGGCGAGGCCTACGACAAGACGGCTCGGGTTCTGGGTCTTGGCTACCCCGGGGGGCCGCTCATCGACCGCCTGGCCCAAAGTGGCGATCCCCTTGCGATCCCTTTGCCCCGGCCCAAGGTGAAAGGCAGCCAGGACTGGTCTTTTTCCGGACTCAAGACGGCCGTGCGGCAGCGGCATCAGAAATTCCCGGGGGACAAGCCCGAGGATATCGCGGCGAGCTTCCAGCGTGCCGTGGTCGAGGTCCTGCTCCAGCGGGTCCGCATCGCTGCCAAGGAGACGGGGGTGACGCGCTTGGCTCTGGCTGGGGGCGTGGCTGCCAACTCGGAGCTGCGTGCGGCGTCCCAAGCGATGGAGGGGATCCAGGTCTTCTTGCCACCGCGCCATCGTTGCACGGACAATGGCGCCATGATCGCCCATGCTGGTCGGCTTCGGCTCCTGGCTGGGCAGCGAGACGGTCCGGGCATTGGTGCCCGATCCGGCTGGCACCTCCATTCCCTAAGGCCTCCTGCATGAGCACCTCCTCCTTTGAGCATCCCGCGGTGCAGCTCCGCCTGCTGGAGCAGCGGGCCCGAAAGCGCTTCGGCCAAAACTTCCTGACGGATCCCAACGCAGTCACCCGGATCGCTAAGCTCGGCGGGGTGAAGGAGGGGACCCGGGTGCTGGAGGTTGGCCCTGGCTTGGGGGCCCTGACCCGGGCGCTGGGTCATGCAGGTGGGGCTGTGCACGCCATCGAGCTGGACCGAGATCTGGCCGACTACCTGGAGAGCGAGCTGCCCTCGCTGGTGCTTACACGCGGGGACGCGATGAAGGCGGATCTGGATCTGGCCGCGCCGGGAGATGGGTGGGTGTGTTGCGCGAACCTCCCCTACAATGTCGGCACCCGGATTCTCCTGCGGCTGTTGCCGTTGTACCCAAAGTTCACTCGCTTGGTCTTGATGTTTCAGAGAGAAGTTGCCAACCGCATCATCGCTGAACCACGCACCAAGGCCTATGGCTCGCTCACCGTGATGTGCCAGGCCTTCTCCAAGCCCCGCTACGGCTTCACCTTGCCACCTGGGGCCTTCCACCCGCCGCCCAAGGTCCACTCCACTGTGGTGGTCTTTGACCTGCGGGAGGAGCCCTTGTTGGGTGGGGCGAGCCCCGAAGGCTTCGAGCACGCCGTACGGGCTGGGTTCTCCCTGCGCCGCAAGACCCTGGTCAACGCCCTCAGCTGTCTCTACGAGAAGGAAGCCGCCCGCGCGGTCCTGACCGAGACGGTAGGCTTGGGACACCGGGCCGAGGAGCTCAGCCTGGAGGAGTGGGGCCGCTTGGCGTTTGGTCTGGAGCAGTCCGGAGCGCGCTTGCGGTGAAGGTCCGAACCCAGCTGCTCACTGCCCAGCTTGCACCCTTGCTACCGCTCTTGCTGAGCGGTTTGATCACGCTGATCGCGCTGTTCCAGATGACCCGCTCGGTTCAGGAAGTATCCAGTGTCGGCATGGAGCGTGTACAGCTCTCCCAGCAGGCACTGCAGTACTTCCGAGAGGAGCACGCCAGCCTGGAGACCTACCGGGAGGAGGACTCCGGAGCGGCGCTTGCGGAGGCCCAGAGGCGGAGTGGATCCCTCCGCGCGCGCTTGGTTTTGATCGCCAACGGCACTGAAGCGGAGCGCTTGGGGGAGCTGCTCTCCGAATACGAGGCCAGTGCGGGTATGAACGCGGACCCGATCGGGGAGGAGGAGATCGCTAGAGCAGGTCGCGAGATGATCTCTGAGCTTCAGCAGCGTCAGGTGCGCCTTGAGGACCAGCTGCACACGGATCTGGACCGGGTCGCCGCCACCGGGCGCACCACGGCCACCTTGGTGGTGGTGATGGTGGGCATCGTACTGGCAATCGGAGTGGTCATTGCCTTGGTGCTTGGGCGGGACCTGACCCGCGCCGTGCGCGAACTACAGAAAGGCACCGAGGGAGTAGCGGCCGGGGACTTTGAGTACCGCATCGAACCGCTTGAGGTGGACGAGCTGGACCAGCTGGGTCGCGCCTTCAACAAGATGGCCAAGCGCGTGGCGGAGCAGGACCGGACCAAGACGGACTTCTTCGCGAACATCAGCCACGATCTGAAGACTCCGCTGACCTCGATGGCAGAGGCCGTGGACTTGATGGACGAGGAGATCCCTGGCCCGTTGACGGACACTCAGCGCCGCTTGGTGGGGATCATGAAAGAGGACGTGCGTCGTCTCCGTCAGCTCGTCTCCAACGTCTTGGACCTCTCCCGCCTGCAGGGCAAACAGGCTGAGCTGGCCCCCGCCGACCTGAGCAACTCCGTGGGCTGCGTGGCCAACGAGCTCAGCCTGATGCTGCAGCGTCACCAGGTCAACCTGGAGGTTCAAGTCCCCGAGGGGCTTCCCAGAGTCTTTGCCAACACCGGGATGCTGGAGCAGGTGCTGATGAACCTGCTCTCCAACGCCCTGAAGTTCAGCCCCCGGGGCACCCTGGTGCACATAGGCGCCGTTGACGGCTGGGAGGAGGGTGGTCAGCCGGCGATCTGCGTTTGGGTAGATGACCAGGGCCCCGGTGTACCCGAGGCCCACAGAGCGCGAATCTTTGAGCGCTTCTACCAAGTTCCGCGTGCGGAGAAGCGCGGCGGGTCTGGACTGGGGCTGTACATTTGCCACGAAATTGTGGCGGCCCAGGGGGGGAAGATTTGGGTGGAGGCTTCGCCGACTGGGGGGGCGCGTTTTTGCTTTACCTTGGCTGTGGCCAACGAGAGCACCGCGACACTTGTATGATCAGTTCGGCCCCACCGGGCCGAGGAGGCCCCCCTGGACGGCACCGTCCTGCTGGTCGATGACGACGACAACATCCTGACCGTGCTCTCGCTGCGGCTGGAGTCGGCTGGCTATGGCGTGTTCACCGCTCGCGACGGCGACCAAGCCATGGCCGTGTTTCGCAAGGAGAAGGTGGACGTGGTGGTCTGCGATCTACGGCTGGAGGAGGAGTCTGGCTTGGACGTAATGGCCCGCCTGCACCACGCCGATCCTGGCCTGCCCGTGCTGATCCTCACCGCCCACGGCAGCATCCCCAACGCCATCGAGGCGATGAATGAAGGGGCGGCGGGGTACTTGACCAAGCCGGTGGACCGCAAGGAGCTCTATGCGCACCTGAACAAGTGCGTGGCTCAGCGCGCCTTGTCTCAAGAAGTCTTGGCTCTACGGCGGGCTGTCGACCAGCGTGGGGAACTTGAAGGCATCATCGGCCAGTCGTCTGCGATGAAAGCAGTGTTCTCCATGATTGAGCGGGTCGCGCCCTTGGACAGCACCGTCGCGATCTTTGGACCGAGTGGGAGTGGCAAAGAGCTGGCGGCGCGGGCGATTCACGCTTTGTCCACGCGTGCGAACCGGCCCTTTATAGCGCTGAACTGCGGGGCTCTGCCCGACACGCTGCTCCAGTCGGAGCTCTTCGGCTACAAGCGCGGCGCGTTCACAGACGCCCACTCTGACAAAGTAGGACTTATCAAAGCGGCCGACGGGGGGACGCTGCTGCTGGATGAGATCGGGGACGTGTCCCAAGCCATGCAGCGCTCCTTGTTGCGCGTGCTTCAGGAAGGGGAGATCTCGCCGCTCGGTAGCACCAAGACCCAGTCCGTCGACGTCCGCGTCATCGTCGCGACCAACAAAGACCTGGCCGCCATGGTCGAAGATGGGAGTTTTCGGGAGGACCTGTACTACCGCCTGGTGGTGGTGCCGGTCCATATGCCAGCGCTCAAGGATAGAATTGGGGACATTCCCCTCCTCGCTGAGCACTTCTTGACCAAGCACTGTGCGCGCCTGAACCGCAGTGCGCAGCTCTCCCCGGAGGCGACGCAGCACTTGATGGAGCGCCGCTGGCCCGGTAACGCCCGAGAGCTGGAGCATGCGGTAGAGCGGGCCCTGGTCCTGAGCTTTGGGGAGGTGCTTCAAGCCGAAGACTTCGCTGACACTGGAGCTGGGCCAGGAGGCCATCGGGCCGCCGACATCAAACCCCTGCGCGAGGCTCGGGATGCCTGGGAGCGGGAGTACCTGGAAGACCTGCTCAAGGCCACGGGCGGCAACGTCTCCGCTGCGGCCAGAAAGGCCGGTAAGTACCGGGCGGATCTCTACGGCTTGCTCAAGAAGCATGGCCTGGAGCCCGGGGACTATAAGTAAGCGTGGGTACTTGGCGCCGAGACCTGATCTGGACCATGGCGGCTCTGCTCCTCATGGTGGGATTGACTTGGCCCTTGGCCCTCCACCCTGCCGAGCGGGTCCTTGAGGGGCCGTTTGCGGCATCCCTGGTGGTCAGCTTCGAGTTGGTTCCTCAAGCCATCTGGTCGGGGCAGGACCCCCACCTGACCAGCGAACTTGGGGCGCCTTTTATTCGCAAGGGGCGCTTCCTTGGTTGGGTGCTACTGCTCCTGGCGCTTCCGCTTAAGTTCATAGGGCCGGTGCGCTTTGCAAGCCTGGTCACGCTGGCCTCTCCAGCGCTCACCGTGTTGGCGATGCTGCGGCTGTTGCGTGCTCGAGCCCCGGATGGCTCCGCTGCCGCCAGGGGGTTGGCCTCCTTTACCTTCGCGTTTGCGCCTTTCTATATGGCAAACCTGGCGAATGGGGAGTTGGCAAAAGCTCAGGCCTGGATGCTGCCCCTCTGTCTCCTGCTGGCATGGCGCCTTCGCACCGACTGGCGAATGCTGCCGCTTTTGGCTGGCCTGCTCTTGCTCACGGGCCTGACCTCTCCCTACCTGCTGGCTTGTGTGGGGCTGGCGTTGGCGGTGGACGGGCTCTTCTCCCTGAAGTACTGGCGCCGCACTCTCCCGGTGGGGGTGGTGCTGCTCGTGGTTCTAACGCTCGTCTCCATGGCTTTTGATCAGGACGGCAAGTCTCACGAGTGGCTGTTCTCGCCCACCCACCGCCCAGAGTTGAGCACCCCAACAGAGCTGGTCGCACCCTACGCCGTGGCCCCTTTGAGCAGCCTGTTTTGGCCAGATGCGAGCATGACGCCCTCCGGTCTACAGCATGGCGTCTACCTCTGTTGGAGCGTACTGCTGACCGCCCTGTTGGGCATGTGGCAGCGTCGGGGTGTCGCCTTGGGGTGGACCCTGGCTGGGGTACTCGGCGCCTTAGGGCCAGTGCTCTTTCTCACCCCGAGCTGGTACACCGGGGTGGCGCTACCCATGGCCTTGATCGAGCCCTTGGGCACCGGCCTGTCCACCTCGGGCATGTACTACCGGCTCATTCAGGTGGCGCTGTTGGGCTTGGCCCTGGGAATCGCCCACGCCCGCCTGCCCAGTTGGTCTTGGGTGGCCCTGGGCTTGGTCTTCGCCGTCGAGGTCACGCTGGCCCAAGGCAGCTCCTTGCCCCTTCCGACTCAGTCTCTGCCCCACACCCGCTTGGCCGCCCACATTGCGCAAGATCCACTCCCGGGCAGCGTCATGGACCTCCCCGGATGGCCACGCGGGGAGACCAATCGCCCACACGCCATGGCCTTCCGCCTGGCCCATGGCAAGCCGGTCACTGCGCTCCCGCGCATGCCCAAGCACCCGGCGGAGTACAACCTCTGCCTGCGGCTCTTAGACCGCTGTGTGGATGGTCAGGGAGGCTGTCAGGCACCAGCCTGGACGCTGGACCGCCTCGAGGAGCGCGGGGTGCGTTTCGTGGTGCTACACACCGAGCAAGGGCACGACATCCAGAACTTGGAGCGTACGCTGCGCGGTCGCCTTGGAGAACCTGTCCGATGGCCCGATGCGTTGCTTTGGACGCTGGTCCCTGACCCCGCACCCAGTCAAGAGTGGAGCTGTGGGCCCTCTTCGAGCAATCTGGCGCCGCCGCCTGACGTACGATAGAAAAAGCCTCTTGCGGGCTTAGGAGGCACAGAACATGCGAATCACCTCGTGCGGCGTGACCGACGTAGGCATGAAACGTACGAACAACGAGGATAATTACCTCATCAATGATGAGCTGAACCTCTTTGTTTGTTGCGACGGAATGGGCGGCCACGTGGGCGGCGAATATGCCTCGGCCATCGCGGTCAACACGGTGGAGGAGGTGCTTGCTAGCATCGACTCCGATGAACAGGTTGACCTGCCGGATGCCTCTGAGCCAGTAGACCGTTCTCGTGAAAAACTGCGCTATGCCATTCGACTGGCTGGCAAGCGCATCTTCGAGAAAGCCACCGCCGAGCCGGAATATAAGGGCATGGGAACCACAGCATTGGCATTGATGCTGGACGGAAGCAACTTTCTGATCGCCCATGTGGGCGACTCACGCGGGTATCTGCTTCGCGAAGGTCGCATCGAGCAACTGACCGAAGACCACAGCTTGGTCAACGAAAAGGTCAAAGCGGGTGTTCTGACTGCAGAAGAAGCCAAGACCCACAAGCTCCGCAACATCATCACCCGA
Organism: Cognaticolwellia sp.; assembly: GCA_047621545.1. Taxonomy (GTDB): domain Bacteria; phylum Myxococcota_A; class UBA796; order UBA796; family CAJQPC01; genus CAJQPC01. The sequence continues at coordinate 13,412 of JBLHMA010000040.1, forward strand.
TCCCTTGGCTACATGGAGGAGGTTGAGGTGGACATTCAGGTCCGTGCAGTGCGCCGGGGCGACAAGTTCATGCTGTGCAGCGATGGCTTGAGCAACCTGGTCTCCACTGCTGAGATCGGTGAGCTCATGCAGCGCCATGGTCCTCAGCAGGCGTCCCGCAAGCTGGTTCAGATGGCCTGCGAGAGGGGAGGAGATGACAATGTCACCGTCGTGACGGTGCGGGTAGACGAGCTGTGAGCCTAAACTCGGCCAAGAAGACGCCCTCGGGAAAGGTGCGTACTTGGACGCTTTTGTTGGTGCCGGATCAGGACCAGGTCGGTGTGGTCCAACGCCGGTTCAACATGGGTCGAGTGCGAATTGGGCTTGTGGTGGGAGCAGCGTTGGTCGGTTTGGGTTTGTTGGGGCTCCGCGGCGTGAGCTGGGCCCCGGGCGGAGGGCCCGATCGGGCAGAGCTGGTCACGGAGAACCTGATGCTCCGCCAACAGCTGCAGCAGATCGAATCTCAACTGGATCAGGCTGACTCCACGATGCAGCGTGTACAGCTCTATGACGCACAGCTCCGCGACATGGTTCGGGACAACCCCATTCGTCCTGGTGCGGGTCCAGTCGACGGGGAGAGCGAGAGTCTGGCGGACGAAAACTTGGACTACGACGAGGACCACCCCGGCTTTGAAGAACGAGATGGCCCGGTGAGCCTGGAGGCGGAGGAGCTTCGTCCTGCAGAGTCGTGGGCTGAGCAGGTGATGGTGCGCACCGATGCCTACGTTGCACGTCTGGAAGCCCTCGAACCCCGGCTTGGTTTACTGACGGAGGACATGGAAGATCTACTCAGCATCCAGGCGGCCTTCCCCCAAGTTTGGCCAGCCGAAGGAACCTTCACCAGCGGCTTTGGCTATCGCCAGTCGCCCATCAACAACACCCGAAAGTTCCACTCCGGTGTAGACATCGCCGCGCCCCGTGGGACCCGTGTTGTCGCTGCCGCCTCGGGTGTGGTTCAGATGGCCGACTACAACTCCGGCTACGGTCGTATGGTCGAGATCGACCATGGCTACGGCATTGTGAGCCGCTACGCACACAACTCATCAGTCTTTGTGCGCAAGGGCGACTGGGTAGATGCGGGCCAGGTCATCAGCACCATCGGGACGACGGGTCAGACCACGGGACCCCACCTGCACTTTGAGCTGATGATCGACGGACAACAGGTCGACCCACTGGAGTACCTGCCCCACTGAGTCCTGCCACGTTGGCGGACTGCGCTTCCCCCATTGACAGACAAGCGCGCGGTGAGCAGTTATCCGCTCAGGTCCCGGAACCCAGGCGACCGCCAAACTCAGGTTCCTCTGTTATGGAGCACGCTCATGCTCGGTCCCCTTGAGGGAATGTTTAAGAAGATCTTCGGCTCGGCTAACGACCGTGTGATCAAGAAGATGCAGCCACAGGTAGTCCGGATCAATGATCTGGAGCCCAAATACCAGGCCATGTCAGACGAAGAACTCTTCGGCATGACCGCAAAGTTCAAGGAGCGCGTCGAGAACGGCGAGCCCTTGGATGAATTGATGCTGGATGCCTTCGCCACTGTGCGAGAGACCTCCGTTCGTGCCCTAGGTATGCGTCCTTACGATGTGCAGCTTATCGGCGGCATTGTGCTTCACCGTGGGCAAGCCGCAGAGATGCGTACGGGCGAGGGCAAGACCCTGACCGCGACGCTGCCTGTGTATCTGAACGCTCTGGGCGGAAAGGGGGTCCATGTCGTCACGGTCAATGACTACTTGGCCGCCCGTGACGCTGAGTGGATGTCAGCGATCTATAAGACGCTAGGCATGTCGGTTGGCACCGTCCTGAGTGGGGAGCGCAACGACCAGATCAAGCGCGCTGCGTACGCCGCAGACATCACCTACGGCACCAACAACGAGTTCGGGTTTGACTACCTGCGGGACAACATGAAGTTCCGCCTGGAGGACTACACCCAGCGCGGGCACAACTTCGGAATTGTCGACGAGGTGGACTCCATTCTCATTGACGAGGCCAGGACGCCTCTCATCATCTCAGGTCCCACCAATGACGCGGTGGACAAATACTTTGAGATCGACGCGGTCATTCCCCTTCTGCAGGATGAGATCGACTACGTCATCGACGAGAAGGGCCGGTCGGTTCACCCTACCGACCAGGGTGTGGACAAGGTTGAGTCCAAACTAGGTATCAATAATCTCTATGATCCCGAGAACATGGAGACCCTGCACCACGTAAATCAAGCCCTCAAAGCTCACTGCTTGTTCAGCCGGGACAAGGACTACGTGGTTCGCGATGGCGAGGTCGTCATCGTCGACGAGAACACGGGCCGCCTCATGGCAGGTCGTCGTTGGTCTGATGGTTTGCACCAAGCGGTGGAGGCAAAAGAGAAGCTGAAGATCCAGCGTGAGTCCCAGACCTACGCGACCATCACCTTCCAGAACTACTTCCGCATGTACGACAAGCTTGCCGGCATGACCGGTACGGCGGAGACCGAGGCTGCGGAGCTGGCCAACATCTACAACCTCGAAGTTGTGGTGATCCCCACCAACCGGCCCATCACGCGCGATGATCAAAACGACATCGTCTACCGCACCCAGGAAGAGAAGTTCGACGTGGTCCTAGGAGACATCGTCGACGCGCATGAACGGGGTCAGCCTGTTCTCGTGGGCACAACGAGCGTGGAGAAGTCCGAGCTGGTGGCCCGAATGTTGCGCCGGCAGGAGATCCCTCACGAGGTTCTCAACGCCAAGCAACACGCCCGGGAGAGCTCGGTGGTTGCTCAGGCCGGTCGTCTTGGCTCCATCACGATCTCCACGAACATGGCGGGCCGTGGAACGGACATCAAGCTCGGCGGAAACCCCGAGGAGATGGCCAAGGACGAAGTGGATCCAAAGGTGGACCAGCAGGGCTTCGAGAAGCGCTTTGCTGAGCTGGAAGTCCAGTGTTCTGCGGAGCGCGAGAAGGTGCTAGAGGCTGGCGGCTTGCGCATCATCGGAACGGAGCGCCACGAGAGTCGCCGCATCGACAACCAGCTGCGCGGTCGCGCTGGTCGTCAGGGAGACGCGGGCAGCTCCAAGTTCTACCTGTCCCTAGAGGACGACTTGTTGCGCATCTTTGGCACCGACAAGATGATGCAGTTCATGGACAAGATGGGCATGTCGGACAACGAGCCTATCGAGCACCCGTGGATCTCCAAGAGCATTGAGAATGCTCAGAAGAAGGTCGAGGGTCACAACTTCAACGTGCGCAAGCAGCTGCTTGAGTACGACGATGTACTGAGTCAGCAGCGCAAGTTGGTCTACGCCTTGCGGCGCCGCATCCTGGAAGGGGGAGAGGTGCGGGAGATCATGGTCGAGGCCGTGGAGGGCGTCGTCGATGATGTGATGGACGACTGCGTTCCTGAGTCGGTGCATGCGGAAGGCTGGGACATCAAGGGAATGCGCGCCCGGTGCACGGACAACTTCGGCTACACCTGGGATGAGAGCGACGACGAGCTGCGCGACTTTGCGGTCGACGAGCTCCGTGAACGCCTGTTGGCTGTTGGTACGGAGCGATACGAGAGCAAGGAAGCCTCCTTGGGCGAAGACGCCAGTCGCCAGATTGAGCGCATGCTCTTGCTACAGTTCACCGATGATCTGTGGAAGCAGCACCTGCTGGCCATGGACCGTCTGCGCGACGGCATCGGCCTGCGTGGCTACGGTCAGCGAAACCCGCTCCTTGAGTACAAGAAGGAGGGCTTCAACATGTTCATGATGATGACCGCGCTCCGGGATGAGTCCGTCGTCCGCCGCTTCTTGGAAGTGGAGTTGGGAAGCGCGGATCAGGCGTCTCAGGCCTTCTCTAAGCGAACTGCTCGTCAGCTCGCTACAGGCGAACTGGAACAAAAGCCGGTCCGTCCCAAGCTAGACGCCAACGCGGCGGCTCAGTTTGCCTTGAGCGCACAGAGCCTGCCTCCGGCACCTCCTCCTGCCCCCATGCTTCCAGAAGCCGGAGAGGAGGCGCGCCTCTTCGCCTCGCTCCACCAGCTTCGGCGCAATGACCCCTGCCCCTGTGGTTCGGGCAACAAGTACAAAAGATGCTGCTACCAGGCTGGCTGGGCTGCCCCCGCTCCGCCTGTTGACCCGGACGCGCTGACCATCGACGAGCCAGTGGCCGACGTCGATGGGGATCAGCCCGGGACCTGAGTGGGTCTCTCAAGGTGACAAACACAGGGCTCTGCGTTAATCGCGCGGGGCCCTGATTGCTTGGGGCCAATCTCACACCGAGTCACAGTGATCGTCCATGGGTGCCTTTCGGGGTCGGACGCAGCTGTCGGTGGTCGTAACCAACCCAAAAGGGCGCCTGTCAATCAGCGCGCTCAGGAGTACAACATGGTCAACATTTCGTTGCGTCAGCTGCTTGAGTCCGGTGTTCACTTTGGTCACCAGACCCGCCGCTGGAACCCGAAGATGCGCCCCTACATCTACGGCCAGAAGAATGGCGTGCACATCATCGACCTCCAGGCCACCGCACGTGGCCTGCTGGAGGCTTGCCGTTTCGCCTCCAACGTGGTGAGCCAGGGCAAGTACGTGCTCTTCGTGGGTACCAAGCGCTCCGCGCAGGAGATTGTCTCTGAGGAGGCTGGTCGCTCCGGTCAGTTCTTCATGAACAACCGCTGGCTCGGCGGTACCCTGACCAACTTCCAGACGGTCAAGAAGTCCCTGGACCGCTTGACCGCCCTGGAGCGCGCCTACACCGAAGGCCGCTTTGAGATGCTCACGAAGAAGGAGGCCCTGGGCCTCACCCGTGAGATGGCGAAGATGGAGAAGAACCTGGGTGGCATCAAGGCCATGCGCTCCACCCCTGGTGCGATCTTCATCATCGATCCCAAGAAGGAGCACATCGCCATTGACGAGGCGCGCAAGCTGAACATCCCCGTCATCGCACTTTGCGACACCAACTGCGACCCCTCCAAGGTTGACTACGTCATCCCTGGTAACGACGACGCGATCAAGTCGATTCGCTTGTTCACCGCTGCTGTCGCCGATGCTTGCATCGAGGGCAACGCTGCTGGTCGCCGCGGCGACCCAGCACAGCAGGCTGTGACAGACGCTGGCATGGACGTGGAAGTTGTCTCCCGCGTGCACACCCCAGCCGCTCCAGCCGCTCCCGATGCGACCTCCGGTCCCGTCGATCCTGAGACCGTCGAAGAGGTCTGAGACCTGGTCGGCCCGGGGTGACCCGGGCAACCAAACCTAAAACCACCTTACGGTCCCGCTTGGGGATCGTGGGAACGCTACAGGACTGCATCATGGCTGTCTCTTCCAAGGATATCAAGGCACTGCGTGCGCGCACTGGCGCTGGCATGCTGGACTGCAAGAAGGCGCTCGACGCCACCGAAGGCGACGTCGACAAGTCGATCGATTGGCTTCGTGAAAAGGGCATTACCAAGGCTGCCAAAAAGTCGGGCCGCATTGCGACCGAGGGCTTGGTTCACGCCTACGTGCACGGAGCGGGCAAGATCGGTGTTCTCGTCGAAGTGAACGCTGAGACTGACTTTGTTGCTCGCAACGAGAAGTTCATCAATCTCTGCAACGACATCGCGATGCACATCGCGGCTGCCGCTCCCGAGTACGTGACCAAGGACGAAGTCCCCGAGGACGCAATCGCCCGTGAGAAGAAGGTTCAGCTCGCTCGAATCATCGAAGAGGGCAAGCCTCCTCACATCGCTGAGAAGATTGTCGCTGGCCGCATGGGCAAGTTCTTTGAGGAGCGCGTCCTCATGGAGCAGAAGTTCGTCAAGGATGACAGCAAGACGATCGAGGTGATGCTCAACGAGCAGATCGCGACCATCGGCGAGAACATCAAGATCCGCCGCTTTAGCCGCTTCGTCTTGGGCGAGGGACTTGAGAAGAAGGTCGATGACTTTGCTGCTGAGGTTGCTGCTCAGGCTGGACTGTCCTGAGTCGCTGCTGACCCTGGGAGGCTCCCTGGGGGCCTTCCAGCCCCCCTACTCCACGGAGCCTCCCATGGCCTATAAGCGCATCCTCCTCAAGCTCTCCGGCGAGATGCTCGCTGAAGATCGTGGCTTTGGAATTGGCCCGGCCGCGCTCGCGCGGTTTGCGGATGAGGTCAAGGCTCTTCGAGAGGAGCTAGGGGTGGAAGTTGCTGTCGTTATTGGCGGCGGCAACATCTTCCGGGGGCTGGCTGGCGCGTCCAAAGGAATGGACCGTGCCCACGCCGACTACATGGGCATGTTGGCCACGGTGATCAACGCCTTGGCCCTTCAGGACGCCCTGGAGCGTCGCGGGGTAAAGACTCGTTGTATGTCGGCCATCCCTATGGACAAAGTGGCCGAGCCGTACGTTCGCCGCCGGGCCGAACGCCACATGGAGAAGGGCCGGGTTGTGATCTTCGGCGCAGGCACGGGCAACCCTTACTTCTCTACAGATACGGCTGCCGCGCTTCGGGCTGCGGAGATCCACGCCGACGTCATCCTCAAGGCTACGAAAGTCGATGGGGTCTACGACAAGGATCCAGCCAAGCACGATGACGCCGTGCGTTTTGATCACATCTGTTTCAGGGATGCCCTGCAGCGCGGTCTGAAGGTGATGGACACCACGGCCCTGTCCATGTGTATGGAGAACGACATCCCCATCATCGTCTTTGACTTCCATACCCAGGGCAACGTGGTCCGGGTCGTCAAGGGCGAAGAGCTTGGGACCTTGGTCGACAACAACGAGGACTCCTTGTAGAGCCTCTTGGCTGCGTTAGCTTCGCAACACCCTTGGAGGTCACGGTGAACGAGTACCTGTCCGCGATGACGGACGACATGAAGTCCTCGATCGAGTCCCTTAAAAAGTCCCTTGCGACTGTCCGCACTGGGCGTGCAACGCCGGCCCTTCTGGACAGCGTCAAAGTCTTGGTGGCCTCATATGGCGCTAGCATG
>JBLHMA010000041.1:0-20168 GCA_047621545.1 Cognaticolwellia sp.
ACAAGGCCACCCACGGCATCTCAGGAATGGGATCTTCCGTAGCCAAGAGCGGATGTGCGGCCGCATGCTCCGCACCTTTCCAGTCGTGGGGCTTAAGACAAGGGTGCCACTGATTGAGTGTCCAGTCTTCGGCCATGGGGCAGCTCCTTTTGGATGTCCGCAGGCGCGGAACAAGACCTGCCGAATAGCCGACCAGCACCCAAACTGCCGGATACGAAAGCCGCGTGACGCCAACCACTCCCCTAAGCCCGCTGGGGCTGCTTCGCAGCAACACCCCGTATCGGCGCCTTTACACCGCCCGCCTGGTCAGCCTACTGGGCGACTGGTTCAACCTGCTCGCCTTGGTGGTCTTGCTACGGGAGATCGGCGGGGACGGGGCGATGGCCTTGGGCGGAACCCTGATCCTCAAGAGCCTGCCTCCCCTCCTGGCCACACCCATCTCCGGATGGGTGGCCGATCGATTCCCGCGAAAGACGATCATGATCGCAAGCGATGTGGGCCGGGCCGTGGTGGTCCTAGGCATGCTTGGACAACTGGTCTATCCATCCCTGCCGATCTTGATGATGCTGGTCGCGCTGCAGGCCTTCATCGGTGCATTTTTTGAGCCTGCAAGACGCGCAATCACGCCCTCGGTGGTCCCGCCAGAAGATCTTGAAACAGCGGGCGCACTAGATGCTGCAACTTGGTCCGCGATGCTCGCACTGGGCGCCGCACTGGGGGGGCTGACCACCGCGTGGCTTGGCTGGGAGGCGGCTTTGTTGGTGGACGCGGCGACCTATGTCGTCTCGGTTCTCTTTCTCTTAGGCGTACCGCGTATCCAGGTGGCTCAGCGACAGGGCAGCGGCACCCTGCGCGAGGGCGCGGCCTACCTCCGGGCCAACCCGAGAGTCTGGACCTTGGCTCTCGTAAAGATGGGCTGGTCCGTCGCCGGGGCGACCACCCTGGTCCTGGCACTACTGGGCGAAGGCCCCCTGCACGCGGACAAAGACCCCATCTTTAGCCGGCTGGCCGCAGGCGCTCAAGACGCCAGCGTAATCGGCGTCACCGTACTCTTCGTGGCCCGTGGCCTGGGCACCGCAGTGGGCCCATTCGTGGCCCGTTGGCTCTCCAAAGGCCAAGCCAAGCGAATGGAGTGGCTGATCGGCATCAGCTTTGCCTGGGGCGCGATTTTCTACGTAGGCGTAGGTCTGATGCCCACCTTGTCCTGGGCAGTGCCTTTCGTGGCGGTTGCCCACCTTGGCGGCGCTACGGCCTGGGTCTTCTCCACTGTTCGATTGCAGCAGCTGGTCCCTGACGCATTCATGGGTCGAGTTTTTGCCGCCGAGCTCGGGGCCTTCACCGCCATGTTCGCGGCCTCGACCGCGGTCTACAGCGCCCTCTCGGACGGGGGATGGGGGCCCCAGCGCCTGGTCGCGATCATGGGGCTTGGACTGCTCCTACCCGCCGGTCTCTGGGTCATTCGCCAGGCTTGGGTGGATCGGGTCTCGCCCTTGCTGGATCCAAAGCTTGAAAGCCCCACAAGCTGATCCGAGGGGAGAAGAAGCTCACCCGAAGGTCCACGCCATGCTTCACTACCAATCCCTTGGCCGCCTCGTCGCCTGGACCCAAAACGACAAGAAAGGCTTCCTGCACATGCGCTATCTGCTCCCAGAAGGGATCAGCACGCAGCTCTTTTTGGCCATGCCCGGCTCTCAAATCGACGTGTCAGGGGAGCAGGTGAGCTGTTCCATCTCCTTCGCAGGTCAGCGTGTCTGGATGAAAGCCGAGCTTGGACAGCGAGAGCTGGACGTGCGGTTTGAGAAGCTGAACGCTCGAACTCCGGCGGAGCTGATCACCTGGTTCGAGGAAGGCCTGGAGGAGTACACCGGCTGCCTTGCCCTGCGCCAGAGCCCCCAGCATCGGCTCCAAGCCGGGTTGCGTATCGCGGCCTGAGGCTTCCAAGGATACACCGGACGGGTGAATCTAAACACCCTCGGCTGGACCCCAGATCTCAAGCGCGCTCTGGCGGAACTCGAAGAGAGACGCTGGATCCCTGGGCGCGTGGTCGCAGAACACCGCGGGGCTTGGCGGGTACATACCGGTGAGCGGGAGCTTCTGGCTAGAGCCACCGGCAGGTTAAGGCACAACTCGACCTCGCCCTTAGACTTTCCGGGTGTTGGCGACTGGGTCGCGCTGAACACCGGCAAAAACAGGCGCCCCACTGTCGAGGCCGTGTTGCCTCGCCGCAGCGTTTTCGTGCGCAAAGTTGCCGGCCTGCACGCGAAGGTCCAGGTCGTCGCTGCAAACATCGACCATGCCTTCCTGATGATGAGTCTGGACGGCGATTTCAACGTGCGGCGCTTGGAGCGGTACTTGGCGGCCACTTGGGAGAGCGGAGCCGCCCCTGTGATTCTGCTCAACAAGCTGGACCAGACCGAGTCGGCCCGGCGTGATGAGGCCCTTCGTCTTGTCGAAGAGGTCGCAGCTGGCGCGCCCATCTTGGGCATCTCCGCCAAAACCGGCGAAGGCTTGGACAGCCTGAAGCCATTCCTGGGCCCGCAGCTGACCATCTGCTTGCTTGGTAGCTCCGGGGTCGGAAAGTCCACCCTACTCAACAAGCTCAAGGGCGCGCAGGTACAGATCACCGCCGAAGTGCGCGACAAGGACGGAAAGGGGCGCCACACCACCACCCACCGAGAGCTCTTCGCATTGGAGAGTGGCGCCCTGGTCGTCGACACCCCGGGCATGCGGGAGATGCGCCTCTGGAGTTCAGCAGGCTTGGCCGACGCGTTCCCCGAGATCGCCGAGTTGGCCGACAGCTGCAGGTATCGGGACTGCCATCATACGGGCGACGAAGGATGCGCAGTAGACGCCGCCGTAACCCTGGGTACAGTAGATCCCGAGCGCTGGGAGGCATGGCTAAAACTCACCAAGGAGCTCCAAGAGATCGAGGCCATGCGCAGCCGATCCAAGAGACGCTGAGCCGAACTTCAAGGGGGCGGACAGTTTTTGGTCCGGCCTTGGAATAGGATGTGGCATCTGGGGACACGTTGAAGGTTTACAAGAGCAATCGGGTCGAAGCGCTACTCGACCCACTGGCCGCTTCGCTGGCACAGCCCTTGGCGGACCCGTTCGCCAGAGAGCAGATCGTGGTGCACTCCGCCGGCATGGAGCGCTGGCTGACCCTGGAGCTCGCCCAGCGGCTACAGATTGCCGCGAACCTGGAGTTCCCCTACCCTGGCCGCGTGGTCCAACAGGCCTTCGAAGCGGTGCTTGGACTAGAGAAGGAGCAGCTCAAAGCCTGGGATGCCCAATCTTTACTCTGGGCGATTTTGGCAGGCCTGGATGAGCTCATCCACACCCCCGAGTTCAAGGCCCTACAGGGCTACGTCGCCCAGGATCCCAAGGGTCTGAAGCGCTATCAGCTGGCCGTGCGAATCACTCGTGTCTTTGACCGGTATGGCACCTACCGGGCCGAGCAATGCCTGAGCTGGATTCGCGGTGGAGGAGAGCCGGGAGACTGGCAACCGGTGCTGTACCGCTGGCTACGCGAACACATCGACCAGCCCAGCATTGCCGAGCTCATGCAGCGCTTCGAGGACAGGCTGGTGCACCCAAAGGCGCAGCTGACTGGTCTTCCAGAGCGCATCAGCGTCTTCGGCGTGACCACGCTACCCCCACTCTTCGTGCGGATCTTTGCCCTACTCTCTCGCCATCTCCAGGTTCAGCTCTACCTGCTCAATCCCAGCGACAGCTGGTGGGCGGACATTCGGAACAAGCGGCAGATCCAGCGCGGCTTGTTCGATAGCCCGCAGGTTGCCCAGGACGCTCTAGCGATGGAAGAGGGGCATCCCCTCCTCGCTTCATTGGGTAAGCTGGGCCGGGACTTTCAGCAGGTACTGGAGGAGGGAGTCTACGAGGAACCTATGCCGGAACTCTTCCAAGATCCAGGCCAACAGAGCTTGCTACACGCGGTCCAGAGCGACGTGCTTCACCTTCGCCGCCGTGGGGACGACCACCCCCACCACGTCCTTGGCGAGCAAGACGAGTCCATTCAGGTACACGCCTGCCACGGCCCGATGCGACAGGTGCAGGTCCTCCAAGACCAGCTACTCCACCTCTTCGACACCCTGCCGGGGCTGGAGCCCCGTGACGTTGTCGTGCAGCTGCCCGACGTAGAGAGCTGGGCGCCAATGGTGCGAGCGGTCTTTGACCGCGCCGAAGACGACCCCCGCTTCATTCCATTCAAGGTGGCCGACCGCTCACTTAAGAGGGGAAATCCATCCGCCCAAGCTGTGCTCGCCATCCTGAACATGGTCGGTGGTCGCGCTCCCTGCAGTCAAGTCCTGGCCCTGCTCTCCTTCGAGTGCATCCGAGCCCGCTTCGGCATCCTGGCCCAAGACCTGGACCTCCTCACGGATTGGTGTGCTCAAGCTGGCATTCGATGGGGCTGGGACGCCGCCCACCGGGCCTCTCATGGCCAGCCTGCAGACCCGCAGAACACCTGGCGCTTCGGACTCCGACGCCTGCTCCTCGGTGTCGCCATGCGCGGCGATGAAACCCGCATGTGGTCCGGCATACTGCCCTTTGACGAGATCGAGGGCAGCATCGCGCGCCAGCTGGGCCGCTTCGTAGACTTTGTGCAAAGCTTGAGAGAGACCTTGGAGAGCTTCACGCAGCCAAGGGACCTATCTGGCTGGAGCAGCACTCTGAACGCCGCCTTGGAGCGCATGGTTGACCTGAACGAGGACAACGCATGGCAGCACCAGCAACTCCGCGAGGTGCTGCTCAAGGCAGCGGAGCATGCGCAGACTCAAGGCCTAAAACGCAGCTTAGATTTAGCCGTGATCCAAGCCCACATGAGTGCAGCCTTTGACGAGAGCAAGCCCGCCTCGGGCTTTGTTGGTGGCAAGCTGCTCTTCTGCGGGATGGTGCCCATGCGGACCATTCCCTTCCGGGTCGTCTGCATGCTGGGCATGGATGAGCACGCCTTTCCGAGAATCGGTCAACAACTCGGCTTTGACTGGATGCACATCAAGCCGCGTATTGGCGACCGCAGCGCCCGGGAAGACGACCGCTACCTCTTCCTCGAGAGCCTGCTCTCCGCCCGAGAGCGTTTGATTGTGACCTATACGGGCCTGGGCGTTAGGGACAACAAGGAGCTCCCCCCCAGCGTGGTCGTCAGTGAGCTCTTGGATACCCTCGCAGAGACCTGTGGGAAGCCGCCTGTAGACCCCCTGACTCAAGAGCAAGGCAACTGGCGGGACAAGCTGCTTTGGCACCACCCCTTGCAGCCGTTTTCGCCGCGCAGCTTCAGCGAGCCACGCTTCTCCTATGCCTCCGACTATCTCAAGGGAGCGCAAGCTCTCTTGGGCGAGAAGCATCAGCTGCCGCCATTCTTTCCCCAGGCCCTTCCCAGCAAGCCAGCCAGGACGCAGATCACCATCGGCGAGCTGGCGCGCTTCTGGGCAGCTCCGATCCCAAGCCTGATGCGCAAGGGACTGGGGATCCGACCACAGGACCAGGCCACAGAGATCCAGGACCGTGAGCCCATAGAGCTAAGCGCCTTGGAGCTGTACCAGATTGCTCAGCCACTCCTGGGGCGCAGCCTAGCTGGAGAGACCCTGGAGCAAGCCTTCGAGAGCGTTCGCGCACAAGGTGTACTGCCACTGGGGACCCCAGGGCAGACCCGGTACAGCGAGCTCAACGCCTTGGTCGGCCCCTTGGCCCAGGCGGTCGGAGGCTTTGTGGTCGGCGGAGCCCAACCGCCAGTGAGCGTCTCTCACAAGCTCGGGGGACAGGCTCTGATTGGCAGCCTGAACCACATCTACCCTTGGGGTCGGGTTCTCTACCAGTACAAGCGCATCCGCTCCGCCCACTTGGTCTCACTCTGGGTGGAGCACCTGGCCTTGCAGCTGCTGTCGCCCCGAAAGAGCATGATCGTTGGCCGGCCAGAGAGTGGTGGCGGAATCATGTGCTTGGCTTTCCGACCGGTCGATGCTCCAGAGCCCATCTTGGAGGACTTGATCCAGCTCTTCGAGCTGGGCCAGCGCTATCCCCTTCTCTTCTTCCCAGACACCTCTCGGACCTGGGCACGCAAGGCCCTGAGCGCAAAGGGACCCCGTGACCGAGACCGCGCGATGTACCCCACTCAGCGCAAGTGGCGCAGCTACAACGGGCTGTTCAGACGAGAGACCGGGGACGGCACACAGGACCAGGTCGCTCGCGTGATGGGGCAACACACCCCGTGGGAACCAGCGCTGCCCGTGGCTCGCCCCGATGGCCTGGACTTCTACACCCTCGCCGAGCGCGTCTTCGCCCCCTTGCTGCGCCACATGTATGCGGAACGGAAGCCGTGACCCCCTTCGACCCCATGCAAGAGCTGCCGCCTGGAACTACCTTGATCGAGGCGAGCGCAGGAACCGGCAAGACCTATACCATCACGACACTGGTCCTACGGCTGCTCTTGGAGCAGGGCCTGCGCATTGAAGAGATCCTGGTGGTGACGTTTACCGAAGCCGCCACCGCCGAGCTTCAACACCGAATCCGCGGCAGGCTGCGGGAGGCTCTTGAGCGCTTCGAGGACCCCTCTCCCAGCCAAGATGAGCTGCTCGAGGCGTTGTTTCAGCGGGTCGGGTCGGAAGGTCGGCCGCAAGCCCTTCGCCGTCTTCGGGCCGCCCTGACCAGCTTTGACCTAGCGGCGATCTCCACAATCCACGGCTTCTGCAAGCGCATGCTGCAGGAGAACGCCTTTGAGTCCGGGGTGCTCTTCGACACCGAGCTCATCGCAGACCAGGAGCCCTTGCTCAGGGAGCTGGTCCGAGACTTCTGGTCCCAGCGTACCCACGACCTAGACCCAGTCTTCTCTCGCTACTTGCAGGACCGAGGGGTTGGCCCGGAGAGCCTCATGTCCCTGGCCTGGAGCGCAGTTGACCCCGACTTGCCCGTCTTGCCAAGTCCCGAGGAGATCCAAGGGGCTGAACAGCTGGACGAGGCCGCCCTTCGGCACCACTTCCAGGCCTTCCGAGCCCAGTGGAGCGAGCAAGGCAGAGCACTGCTCGGAGGCTTGATCAAGATGCGCTGGGACCTGCAGGGCATGGACTACTTCGAGGACAACCTGCGCAGTCATGCATTCGCAGTAGACGACTACATCAGCACCGCGGTTCCTCACTTGCCGCCGGAGAGCCTGCGAGTGTTCTCGCGCAGGAGATTGCTCGAAGCGGCCTCTGGAAAGTCTCTTCCCGGCACGCTGCTCATCGACCAGATCAGCGCCTATCTGGACGCGGTCAGCTTGGCCTCGCAAGACAAACAGACCCGCTTACTCCGTCTGCGGCGGGACCTAGTGGAGCACATTCGCAGCAAGCTCCCGGAGTTCAAAGAGACTCAGAACATCCAGTCCTTCGACGATCTGCTGCACGGGCTGCGAGACAGCCTGAGGGACCCGGAACACGGTCAGACTTTGGCGAAGGCCATCGCCAAGCGCTACCGCGCCGCACTTATCGATGAATTCCAGGACACGGACCCAGTCCAGTACGAGATCTTCTCCAGCTGCTTTGCCAAGAGCGGCGGACATCTCTTCTTGATCGGGGATCCCAAGCAAGCGATCTATGCCTTCCGTGGAGCCGACGTGTTTGCCTACATGCAAGCCGTTCAGGAAGCGGGTCAACGCGCTTTCACGCTGAACGTAAACTGGCGATCGGACCCCAGCTTGATCCAGGCGGTAAACCAGCTCTTCGCCCGCCTGGAGCACCCCTTCGTGTTCGACAGAATCGGCTTCCAAGCGGTGCACCCACGACCGAATGTGCAAGACGCTTTCGGTGGTGCAGCCCTTCAGGTCGTACACATCCCTCTCAAGGCAGCCAAACGCAACAAGGCGCCCATCCCCAAGACTTGGTTGAACAAGAACCTGCCTCCCGCAGTCGCTGGTGACATCGCCCGCATGTTGGACCAAGCCTCCCGGGGCACCTTCCCGATGGGAGACCGAGACCTGGGCCCTGGCGACATCGCAGTGCTGGTTCGCACCAACCAACAGGCCATCGACATCGAGGAAGCCCTTAGAAAACTGGGAATACCCAGCGTGCGCCAAGGAGACTCAAGCGTCTTGGACAGCGCCGAGGCCGCCCAGCTCGAAGCTCTCATGGCTGCGGTCTTGGATCCAGCGGACCGAGGTGCATTGCGTGGTGCCCTGGCCACCGAGCTGATGGGCTACCAGGCCCACCAGATCTCACTACTGGAGCACGAGGAGGGCGAATGGGACACACTGATTCAGCGCTTTCAAGGTTGGAAAACCTTGTGGGAGACACAGTCATTGGCCCGCATGTTCCGCGAGGTCTTGGAGGCACAAGAACTCCAAGAGCGGCTGCTAAAGATGGTCGATGGGGAGCGCCGCCTGACCAACCTGTTGCACTTGGTAGAGCTGCTCAACACTGCGGCGTTGGGCCAGAGCTTCGACCCCATCAGCCTTCTGCGCTGGATGCGCCTGGAGCGTGACTCCAGTGACACGGACCCTGGCGGCGCAGAGGCTCGTAAACTTCGCTTGGAGTCAGACTCTGAAGCCGTGCAGCTGGTCACCATTCACAAGAGCAAAGGCTTGGAGTACCCAGTGGTGTACTGCCCATACCTTTGGGACACGCGTCTGACCGGGGCACACGACGAGACCCTGTGCTTCCATGACGAGGAGGCCGACGGCCAACGCATCTTGGACATTGGGAGCGCCAAGTTTTCTGCACACCGTGTTCAGACGGACCTGGAGACCCGCGCCGAAGACCTACGCCTACTCTATGTGGCGCTGACTCGCGCCCGCCACCGGTGCGTCCTGTACTGGGGGCCCTTCAGAAATCACGAAATCAGCCCACTGGGAGCACTCTTGCATCAGCCTCCCAAAGCCGGCATGGGTCAAGTCGCATTGGACCGAAGCAGCCAGACCATCTTGGGCCTGAATGATGCCCGCATGCGCGGTGAGCTCGACGCCATCGCTACCACCTCTTCAGGGCGGATCTCCGTGCGCGGTCTCGACCACGGCATGGTCCCACCCTTCCAGGTCCAGGGTCGACTTGCCCGAACCCTGGAGTCACGCGTCCCTACCTTCAAGCTGGACACAGACTGGCGGGTAGGAAGCTTCTCGCGCTTGGCTCACGGCGCCCACGCTCCCTACCACGGCGCGCCGTCTCCGCTGGCTGAGCTGGGCCTGGACTACGACCAAGGTGCTGCACTCCCCAACCCGGAGCTTGAGCCCAAGCTACCCATCACCCTCAGCGCCTTTCCCCGCGGTGCCCAAGCGGGCACCTTCTTCCACCAGATCCTCGAGGACCTGGACTTTCAGGATCTCTCGGAGTTGGAGCCCTTGGTGGTCAAGAATCTGGCCGACCACGGCTTCGAAGACCACTGGGCCCCCCTGGTCTGCCAAGCCATTCAGGAGATCTTGGAGACCCCATTCGCCCCAAATCTCGCGCTGCAAGACATCCCTCGCACAGCGCGTCTGGACGAGCTGCAGTTCACCATACCGGTGGCCGGCCAAACCGATTCGGGCTCTCATGCACTGGAGTCTGAAGCGTTGGCGCAGGTCCTGGAGGGTGCCCAAGATAACGGCCTGCCGCAGGGCTACGCGGCTCAGATCCACAGCCTGGGCTTTCCAAGACTACGCGGATTCCTGACGGGCTTTGTGGACCTGATCTTCCTCTACGAAGCTCGCTGGTACGTGGTCGACTACAAGAGCAATCACTTGGGGGACGGCCTGGATGCGTACCACAGCACCAAGCTCCCCAAAGCCATGGCCGAGAGCCACTACGTGCTCCAGTACTTACTCTACACCGTGGCACTCCACCGCTACCTCCAGCAGCGCTTGCCCGATTACAGCTACGAGACCCACATTGGCGGCGTGTACTACCTCTACCTGAAGGGAATGCACCCCAGCCGTGGATACAACCACGGCTCTTACGCCCATCGGCCCAGTCAGGCGCTCATCGAGGGCCTGGACCGGCTTCTGCGCGACGGGGTGGAGCCATGACAAACACGCTACGTAAATGGCGGGAAGCGGGAGTATTGGGTGCCTTGGACATTGCTTTTGCAGGGCTGATCCTGGATACAAGTCCCGGACATGCTGCGCCAGATCTGCTCGTTCTTGGAGCTGCGGCGGCGACACGTGCGCCAAACGCCGGACACGTCTGTGCCGAGCTGCCGCGTCTGGCAGGCCAGCTGGCGCTGGACCGCGACGGCCAAGCGCTGGAGCAGGCACGCTGGCCTGAACTTGGGCCCTGGATCCAGGCACTGCGAGAAAGTCCAGCGGTCGGGACAGGAGACCAAGCTCGACCCTTGGTACTGGATTCCTCCGGCAACCTCTACCTTCGGCGCTACTGGGAGCAGCAAACTCTGCTTGCACAGGCCATCCAAGCGCGGACGCTCTGCGAGCCTGCACAAGTGAACCTGGCTCTGCTGGCCAGCGGCATCCAAGAGCTCTTCCCAACACCAGGGCCAGATCTGCTCCAGAGGGTCGCCTGTGCTGTTGGCGTGCTGCGGCCCTTCACGGTGATCAGCGGCGGGCCGGGCACCGGCAAGACCACCACGGTCGCCAAGCTCCTGGTTCTACTACAACAACAAGCTTTGGAGCACGGGGCCCCACTGCGTATTCTCCTGCTCGCGCCCACCGGCAAGGCTGCCGCCCGTCTTGTGGAATCGCTAGCTCAGAGCCTCGGGCGTCTGGAGCTTCCCTTAGAGCTCTCGGCACTCATGCCCACCAGCGCCAGCACAATACACCGCGCGTTGGGATGGCAGCCTCGCACGCCCACACGCTTCGCCCACCACCGAGGCAACCCGCTGGCGGCTGATTTGGTCCTGGTCGACGAAGCCTCAATGGTGGACCTTTCCCTCATGGCAAAGCTGGTGGACGCGGTCAGCCCAAGTGCGCGCTTGGTCCTCTTGGGCGACCAAGATCAGCTCGCATCCGTTGAAGCAGGGGCTATTCTAGGCGACATCTGCAACGCCCAGGGGCACCGACAAGCGTGGTCCCAGGGCCTGCGGGAGACTTTGGGCCAGCTCTCTCTGTCCCTTCCCGAAGCGAGCGCTGGTCCTCCAGGACTTCAAGACCACATCGTCCAGCTCACGCACAGCTTCCGCTTTGACGGGAGCTCTGGCATTGGCAGCTTAGCCAAGGCGATCAACTCTGGTCAGAGCGCACAGGCGCTTCGAATCCTTCGGGACGAGGCTTTCCACGATGTGGACTGGGAGCAAGTCCCGCCAAGCGCCGGACCACAAGACATCGAGAGCTTGCGGTCGGTTCTTCGGGGCGGATTTCAGATGCTGACGTTCGCCAAGGAGCCAGCCCATGCGTTGGACCAGCTTGGACGCTTTCGCGTCTTGTGCGCACACCGCCAGGGCCGCTGGGGAGTCACTAGCATCAACCGCCTCTGCGAGCGCATTCTGATCCAGCAGGGTCTAATCCCGAGCGGTGAGCCTTGGTATGTGGGTCGACCGGTACTAGTCACTCGAAACGACTACGCACTAGGCCTGTACAATGGAGATGTGGGCGTGGCGCTGGAGGATACTAAGGGGCAGCTTCGCGTCTGGTTCCCTCCCGAGAGGCCCGGCGAAGTCCTGCGCGCATTCCATCCAGCCCGGCTTCCGCCGCACGACACCGTATTTGCAACCACAGTCCACAAGAGCCAGGGATCGGAGTTCGCCGAGGTGGTGATGTTGCTGCCCCCTCGTCCTTCGCCGCTGCTAACGCGGGAGTTGCTCTACACCGGCATTACCCGAGCCCGGGAGCGCGTTCATCTCTTCGGCAATGCATCGGTCATTCAGGCTGGCGTGGGGGCGCGCATCCAGCGGGCATCCGGCCTTCGCGACGCCCTGTGGGGTCTCTAATGCTTCGCGTCATACACACCGCTGACTGGCACCTGGGCCATACCTTGTACGACTACGACCGCAGCGCAGAGCACCAGCGCTTCTTGGACTGGCTGGTGCTGGAGTTGGACCACCGAGCAGTGGACGTACTCCTGATCGCTGGAGACGTGTTTGAGACGGCCAACCCACCCGTCAGCGCTCTGCGCCAGTGGTACAGCTTCCTGGCCAAGGCCACTGCACGCTGCCCAAAGCTGGAGATTGTCGCCATAGGCGGGAACCACGACAGTGCTGCGCGCTTGGATGCTCCTGAGCCCTTGCTGAGCAAACGTGTCCACGTGATCGGAGGGCTGCCAAGGCGCAACGGCCGAGAGCTGCACATGGAGCGCATGGTTCTGCCTCTCCACAACGCCAAGGGCATCTGCGAGGCCTGGATCGCGGCCATCCCCTACCTTCGTGTCTCCGACCTGCCGCGGGTGAGCAGAGTCGGTGACCAAGTCCTAACGGACGGGGTTCATCAGCTACACAAGCAGATCTTTGAGCGACTCTTCAACAAAGCCCAAGCTGGCCAAGCCACACTTGCGATGGGCCACCTCTACATGCAGAACGCTACCTTGAGCCCAGACTCGGAGCGCAAGGTCTTGGGGGGCAACCAGAACCCCTTGGCTAAGGATCTCTTCCCGGATCGCTTGGCATACGTGGCCCTGGGCCACTTGCACTACGCCCAAGAGGTGGGTCGAGAGAGCATTCGATACAGCGGTTCCCCCATTCCCTTGTCAATGACCGAGCGAAACTACATGCACCAGGTGGTGGTCCTGCAGATTCAGGATGGGGAACTCAAGGAACTGGACCACATACCGATCCCACGCAGTGTTCGGATGATTCGCCTCCCGGATGATGGTTACCTGCCCTTGGAGCCACTTCTCAAGCGCATCGCGGAGCTCCCGGATCGAGATCTGGCCGCCAAGAACCTGCCCTACCTGGAGCTGCGGGTCTCCCTCCCGTCACCAGAGCCGACCCTGCGGACCCAGATCGAAGGCGCCCTTGAGTCCAAGGCCGTGCGCCTGCTTGCGGTGCGCACTGAATACACCGGAGGCGGCAAGGCACTCGCGGACCACTCTGACGAACTTGGCTTGCTGGAGCCCGAGCAGGTCTTCCGTAGGGCGTGGCAGCGCGCATTTGAAGGGGCCATTCCCGAGGAGATCCTGGCTGGGTTCCACGAGCTCATCGAGTTGGCCGAGCAGGAACAATGAAAATTACCCGGATCAAGACTTGCAACCTCGCCTCTTTGGCTGGCGTTGTGGAGCTGGACCTACAAAAGGGAGCGTTGGGGCAAGCTGGCCTCTTTGCCATCACGGGGCCTACTGGCTCAGGCAAGACCACAATCCTGGACGCGGTGTGCCTGGCTCTGTTTGATCAGACTCCTCGTCTCCAGGAAGCCGACGGTCGGGTGAAGATCTCCCGGTCTGGCCAAGAGCACGACGCCTTGAGTGCTCAGAGCCCCCGCGCTCTGCTTCGCCACGACGCTGGCAGTGGCTACGCTGAGGTGGACTTCCTGAGCGCTGATGGCCGCCCATTCTGCGCGCGTTGGGAGGTACGCCGTGCCGGTGACAAGGCGAGCGGGCGTCTGCAGCAACAGAAGATGAGCCTTACTGACTTGGTCACCCATGAAGTGATGGGCTCGGGGACCAAGACCGACACCAAAAACTTGATCATTGAGCACTTGGGCCTGAACTTCGATCAGTTCATACGCTCGGCTCTGCTGGCCCAAGGCCAGTTTGCATCATTTCTAAAGGCCAAACGCAGCGAGCGGGCGGAGCTTCTGGAGCGCATGACCGGGACGGATCTGTACGCCCGCATCTCCGAGCAAGCCTTCGCCAAGAACAAGACAGCGAAGGCGACTCTGCAGGCCTTGCAAGCAGAAGAGGCTGAGCTCAATCTGCTCACGCCCATTGAGCTCGCTGCCTCTCAGGTCTCGCTGGCGCGCCAACAGAACAGGCTCAAGGAGCTCGAAGAGGAGCAGGGTACGCAGCAGCGGCATGGGGCTTGGAAGGAGCGCCTTGGCCAGCTCACCCTTCGGTTGACCAAGGCCGAAGAAGAGCTAAAGGCGGCCCAAAAGCTCTGGAAGGACGCTGGAACCGAGCGGGAACGAGTTCGCCACTACAACGCAGCAGCCTTGCAGCTCGAGCGCCTATCCCAGCTCACGGCGGCCCAAAACACCCTGGCCAAGAAACAGAATGAGCTGCAGGCGCTGCACGAGCAGCTCAACTCCAAGGGACAGGCTCTTAAGGCCGCCTCCAGTCAGCTCAAGGAGTGTCAGCGGGCAGGCGACGCGGCCCAACGACGTGCGAAGCAGTTGGGACCCAAGATCCAGCAAGCCTTGGTACTTGAACGCCGAGTTCAAGAAACCAGAACGGAGGTGGGCAAAGCCAAGCTGAATGCGGCTAAAGCTGGCGCTGCGCTCGGGGAAGCAGAGCAAGCCTTGGCGAGCCTTCGCCAGAAGCAAGCGCTGACCCAAGCGGCAGTGGACAAAGCACAGCTGGCGCTGAGACTGGACCCTCAAGCCGCAGCACTTGCCCCCCTCTGGCATCGGGTGCACCCAGACCTCCAGCAAGCCGTGGAGCTGAAGCAGAGGGTGCAGGCCAAGGCCAGCCTCAAGCAAGCCCTGCTCACTGCGCAGCAGGAACACAACACGGCGCTCAAAGGCCTCAGGGTCGCCCGACTCCAGAGAGAAGCCGAACGCGTCCGCCTGGCGGAGCACCAGACGAAGCAGCCTGTCGCTACTGAAGCGCTGACAACGGAGCTGAGCCGTCTCAAACAGCTGGAAATCTCGGTGAACAGCCAAGATTTGGGCTTGGCTGAGCTCGAGTCGCAGCTGGGCGGCACGCACGCTGAGCAGATGTCCCACCAGGACACGCTAGAGCAGCTTGCGGTTCAAGAAGCGGGCTTGTTGGTCCAGCTTCCGGTCGCGAAGCGACATGCCTTAGACGGCACTCGCCTTCGCGAGCTCGGCGCATCTACGCTGCAGCTGGCTCAGCATCGACACCTGCTTGTCCCCGGCGAACCCTGCCCACTCTGCGGCAGCCCGGAGCATCCAGGCGTTGACCCCGCCACTGTCGTTCTCGACGCACTGGTGAAGAGGGAAAAGGAGGCGCAGCGCGCACTGAACGCCCTCCAGCTCCGCCTGAGCGCCTGCCGCCTGGAGGTCGCTCAGGTCAACGGGCTCAGCGAGGCGGCCGCCGAAAAACAAGGGCTCTTGCGGGCCAAGCACCAGGACGCCAAGCGGACAAGCCAGGAAGCCCTGAACGGCTTCCCAACAAAGCAAGCACTGGTCATGGCCATGCAGAGTACACAGGCCCAGTTTGACGCGCTCCAAGCGGTTCGGAAGGCTTGGCTAAGCGATGCCAGCGTCCTGGACGGGGCCCTTCGGAAGGCCGAACTCCAGGTCGGCGCCGACGAAACGCAGGAGGATCGCTGCCGCCTCACGCTGGACCGTTGCCAAGCAAAGGCCAAGCAACTGGACAAGGATACCCACTCTTTGAAAATGGTTATCGCACGTCTGAGTCAGGAGATCAGCGAAATACCCGAGCTCGAAACGGCAACGATAGAGCAATCCGCGGAGACGCTCTTGGCCGATTGGGCCCAGCGCGTCCCCCTTGCTCAGACTCAGCTGCATACCCTGACTCTCGGACAGGCAGAACTCCAGCGGCGCCAAGCCCCCATCGCGGCCGCTGAGGAGCGCCAAAGGAGCTGCGAACACCTCAAGTCCCAAGCAGCGGAACAGCAGCGCCAACACAGCAAGGCCCTTGAGGGACTTAGTGAGGAGCTGCTCACCCTTGGAATTCAGGACCCCAGCGCGCGCGCTGAAGAGCTTCGCCTATCAGGGGAGGCTGTGGCGTCAGCCACAGAGCAAGCCGTCGCGCACCACCAGACAGCCCTACGGGCCCATGACAGAGCAGAGCAGAGCTTTAAGAGCGTCGATCTCCGCTGTACCGAGCTCTTCAATGACATGGCCGCCAAGCAGGAGGCACTGACGCGGTCTTTGGGGACTTTGACCCTGGATGAGCTGCACGCACTCCAGGCTTGGGACAGCGCGTCCAGGCAACAGGCCGAAGCGCAAGTCGCATCGCTGCAGCTCGCTCTCCAGAGCGGTGAGACCATCCTGCAAGAGCGCCGCAACGAGCGCAGCGAACTTCAGGGCAAAGAGCCCAAGCTTGTGCCCTCTGACCCAAGCTCTCCGCCCCTCCAAGAACGTCTGAGCCATCTGCGTACACGCATTGTAGAGCTCCGACTCAAACTGCAGCTCCAGCTGGACGAAGGTGCAAAGAAGCAAAATCTGATTACCGAGATCGCAGCGCATCAAGAAGAGAACCAGCGTTGGGCAGTGCTGAGCAGCCTGATCGGCTCGGCCACCGGCGACACCTTCCGACAGTTCGCTCAGGGCCTGACTTTGGAGAGCCTGCTATCCCACGCCAATCGCCACCTAAAAGAGCTGGCTCCACGCTATCTCTTGGCCCGTGTCCCAGGAGAGGACCTAGAGTTGCAGATCGTGGACCAAGCTCTCGCGGGTGATGTCCGCAGCGTGAACAGCCTCAGCGGCGGAGAGACCTTTTTGACCTCGCTCGCACTGGCTCTGGGGCTCGCGGGACTCTCGGCCTCTCAGACCCCAGTTCGCACGCTCTTCATCGATGAGGGCTTTGGCTCCCTGGACCGAAAGAGCTTGGACACAGCCCTGGCCACGCTGGACGCCCTTCAGGCAGGCGGACGACAAGTTGGAATCATCAGCCATGTGGCCGGCATCGGAGATCACATCGGGGTGCAGGTACGGGTCAAACCTATCGCACCTGGCAGGAGCCAAGTCCTACTTCCATAGGCAGCCATCTCCTACCCCTGCTCTCTTGATCGAGTCCCACATGTTTGTTCTTCTCACCCTGGCCTGCGCCCAGCGCATCTCCCCCGCGCAAGAGATGGATCTGAGCGCCCGCTATCCGGCAGTTCTGGTGGCTTGGGTACAGTCGGACGGCTTTGTCAACTACAAGACGCTGCGCCCGGAGCGAGACACCGTCGCAGCCTAAGCAGCGAGCTTGGCCCAGGGGAGCGCACCGACCGGGGACCAGGGCTTGGCCGAGCCCATCAACGCCTACAACGCGTTCATCTTGTTGGGGGTGTTGGATCGAGGCATTGAGCAGAGCGTGCAAGAGCTGCGCGTGGGCCTGTTTCCCAAGGGAGGCGCTGGCTTCTTCGTGGGGCTGCGCTTCCAGTATCGAGGCCAATGGTTCTCGCTCCGCGCCTTTGAGAACGACCACATTCGCGAGGGCTTCAAAAACCCACGCATCAATGCCGCTATCAATTGTCCCAGCGCGGGTTGTCCCCCACTCTAGCCAGAGATCTTTGTCAGCGAGACCCTGGATACCCAGCTCGACCTTGCCATGACGCGCTTTGTAGTCGAGAGAAGCCGTATCGAGGATGACCAGGCCGTCTTCTCCAGATCTTCGATTGGTTTGAGTCCGACTTTCTCGAATGGGGAGAAGCTAAGAACCTCTGCCCCTATGCAGCCCGCTACGATGTGACCTACACGCCCTTGGCCGAGGCCGGTTGCCCACACCGCTTCGAGCCCTACGACTGGTCCCTGAACCAAGCTGAGTAGTCTGATGCACCCCCACCTCGAAGCGCTCGCCCACGCCCTGCGGGAAGAACACCGTTTCTCCAGCGAGACCCTGGCTAAGGGCCTTCAAGGCACCTTGGACCAACGGATCGCAGCCGGGGTGAGCTGGCCGCCGATGAAGGTCGAAGAGCTCAGCTGGTCCCGACGCGGGCCAAGACTTCTGCTACGGGCCAGCACCAGTCTTCACGAGGGCATTCAGGCGGGCGCATCGATCACCTTGTCTCCCCCTGCCCGAGCCCAAGGTTTAGAAGGCTCGCTGCTCGAAGTCGATGGACAATGGGCCTCCGTACAACTGCGAAAGGAGGACCTCCCAACCTGGGTGGAGAAGGGCCGCGTAGTGGTCAGCGAGCGCAACGATCCCGCTTCCCTGCGGCTGCTTTTACGTGCACTGGAGAAGGCGGATGCCCACCAAAGCGCCCTTCAGCAGGTCCTGCTGGGTAAGCGCGAACCGAGTTTCACTGACCTGCCTTCGGCTCCTCCGGGCCTGAACATCGCACAGGAGAAGGCCGCACAGCGCGCCATGGCCGCCCAAGAGCTCGCCTTGATTCACGGCCCACCAGGCACCGGCAAGACCCACACCCTGGCCATTCTCGCCAAGAGCTTGGTGGCGCAGGGGGAGCGGCCACTGGCCTTGGCGGACAGCAATGCGGCGACCGACCACCTGGCACTGGCTGCTGAGTCTCAAGGTCTCAAGGTCTTGCGTTTGGGGCACCCCGCCCGGATCCGGCCAGAGGCCAAACACCTCTCCCTGGAGATCGCGCTGTCGAAGGGGCCCTTCGCCAAAGCCCTGCAGCTCATGGACAAGGAGCTCAAGGTCCTCGCTCAGAGAGGTCACTGGCGGGAGCGTCGTGCATTGATGCGGGAACGCTGGGCCCTGGAGGACCAAGCCCGAGCGCAGGCTATGCACGCCGCTCAAATCATCGTGAGCACCTTGGGCACCCTCATGCGGCGCCTGGACCAGCTGCCTCCTACACGTACCGCACTGATCGACGAGGCAACACAGGCCATGGAACCATCGATCTGGGCAATTGTTCCGGCAGTCGAACGTCTAATCCTGGCTGGAGATCCACATCAGCTTGGACCGGTGGTCACCCAGCCTGGCAATGCCCTGGAGCGCTCTTTGGTGGACCGCCTATTGGCCATGGGCTTGAGCATGCCCATGCTGCAGGTTCAGCACCGCATGGCCCCACAGATCAGCGCGATGGTGCAGTCCGTCTACGGCCCTGAGTACAAGCCGAGCGCCCAGGCTGCCAGGAGACGCGCAAGCGATCTGAGCGAACACCTGCCAGAGTGGGCACAGGCAGGCGTGCTCTTTCTGGACACGGCCGGCTCGGGCCTGGAGGAGGAGGTGGATCCAGCCTCTCAGAGCACCCGCAACCTGGGCGAGGTCAAAGCCCTTGCCATGATCTGGTCGGCCCTTCTGGAGGCAGGCCTGCGTTCTGACCAGGTCGTCTTGCTCGCCCCCTACCGCGCCCAGGTCGACGCCCTAAAAGCCCATCCAACTCTCAAGACACTCCGGGCTGCGACTATGAACGCCTGGCAGGGCCGTGAAGAGGAAGTGGTGCTCTGCAGCTTGGTGCGCTCCAACCCAGAAGGGCGCCTGGGCTTCGTTGCGGACGAGCGACGGCTCACTGTTGCGTTGACACGCGCAAAGCGCCTGCTGGTGCTTGTCGGAGACTCTGCAACCTTGACGCACCATCCACGCTTTGGATCCCTGCTCGACCAGCTGGATCGAGAAAGTTGCATCGCGTCAATTTGGGGCGAACCGTGGATACAGCTGCTCTGACACGGTCTGCCTGGCCCGTATTCAAGCTTTGTGGTCTCTTTCTTAGAACAGGTGAAACCAAGGGACGATCCCTGCCGTTATGGGAGCGCGGACATCCGAGAAGTCCGAGAAATAACCTTAGTAAGGAGTACTCAAAATGGGCGCTATCGCAGCTCTTATTGTCGCAATCGGCATCGTCGCTCTCATCTTTGGAGGGTACAAGACCTGGGAAGCCAAGAAGCTTGCCGGCGCTCCCCTCGCACCCACCGGAGACATCGTCAGCAGGGGCGACAGCGTTGCCGGTGAAAAGGGTGCTATCAGCGCCGAGGGCGACGTAAACTGCCCGAAGATCCTTATTTCCCCAGTCTCCAAGACCGAGTGCATCTACTACGAGTTGAAGGTCGAGGGTTCTTGGAAGAACGGCGATAGCCGCAAGTCCAAGACCTACGTCGAGGAGAAAGTGGCCGCTGGTTTCACTTTGGACGACGGCTCCGGCCCCGTCCCAGTGGACGCTTCCCAGGGCGGTGACTTTGACTGCTTGGAGAAGACCTTCAGCGAGACCAAGAAGGAAGGCCTGTTCGCCGACCTCAAGTCCGCAGTGGGCAAGGGCGAGCCGATGATGTTCCGCGAGTACCCCTTCGAGAACCCCGCCATGTCCAAGGCAGACACCTTCGAGTGCACCGAGAAGGTCGTCAAGGTTCCTATCCGCCTCTACGTCTGCGGCAAGCACACAGAAGGCGTGATCACCAGCCCAGGCTGGACCGGTCTCATCATGAGCACCAAGAGCCGTGACGAGCTGCTCGGCGGCACCCAAGAACTCGCCAAGAAGACCCTCATGGGTGGTGGTATTGGCATCGGCGTCGGCATCGTGCTGGCCATCATCTCCGCCGTGATCTGAGCCTGAGCGCCCACCGAGTGCAGCAA
>JBLHMA010000042.1:0-19916 GCA_047621545.1 Cognaticolwellia sp.
GGTGCTC
Organism: Cognaticolwellia sp.; assembly: GCA_047621545.1. Lineage (GTDB taxonomy): Bacteria > Myxococcota_A > UBA796 > UBA796 > CAJQPC01 > CAJQPC01. The sequence continues at coordinate 8 of JBLHMA010000042.1, forward strand.
GAGCTGGTGAAGCGGCTGCCGGAGCTGCTGACCTCGGGCACGGTGATCCTTTTCCCCACCTTGAATCCGGAGGGCCTCTCCCAGCGCACGCGAGAGGTGCCCGCGGACGGCGTGGATCTAAACCGCTCCTGGCCGGGAGACGCCCGCGGTGGCCCGACCGAGCGCCTGGCGCACGCCTTCTGGACCGAGTTTATGCGCCACGACCCAGACCTGGTCATCGACCTGCACACGGACAGTCCGGCGAGCATCCCATACTGCATCGTGGACCGGCACCTCAAGGGCAGCCAGCGCCTGTTGAAGAAGACCGATGTCTTGGCGGCCGCCACCGGCCTGACGGTACTCCGAGAGTATCCGCGCGTCCGCTATGTGAAGTATCAGCTGGAGCGCTCCCTGAGCGGGGCGGTGCTCAACATCCTGGCGATTCCCAGCCTCACGATCGAGTCCGGACCTCGTCTTTACTTAGATCCTTCCGCGGTAGACACGGCGGTAAACTCGGTGCTTGGGGTACTCACTGCGGCGGGTCTGGCGTCCTCTCCAGCACCACCCCACCCCACCCGAGTCGACGGGGGCCCTTGGCGACGGGAGTCCGGGCTACGGGTCGGCCAAGCGGGGGTCCTGATCACCCACACGCAGCCGGGGGAGCACTTCGGACGGGGCCAGCTCCTGGCGGAAATCGTAGGCCTGGACGGGGTACAGCGCGAGCGACTGCTCTCTCCACGAAAAGGGGTGGTTGTCAGCCTCCCTGAGCGCACCTGGGTCGTGGCCGGCATCGCGGCGGGGACATACGCTGTGCTGGAAGGAGACTGAGTGTTTTTTGTCTGGATCGCCTGCGTGACTCCATCCGGCCCGGCGTCGGAGACTGGCCCATCTACCGCCCTACAGCGCGTTCCTCTGCCCGATGGCGAGGTCTGGCGTGGCGAAGTCGGCATTGCATTTGCCCGTGATGTGCTGGGCGATGAAGTGGTTGAACTCTGCCTGACCGAGCTGGGCGACGTCTACGACAGCTGCGCGATGCGCCTTCACGACTGCCTCACGGTGGTGGTCACCAGCCCCAACGACGCAACGGTGGTTCTGGATGCACGGGGCTGCGGAAACAAGTCACCTGAAAACACTTGGCTAATCGTCGACAAAGAGGGCCAAGCAGCAACCAAAATGGTGGGCCCCGAATGAGCATCCTCGTGACGGGCGCGACCGGTCAACTCGGCTCAGCAGTGGCTCGGGCTCTTGCGGACCAGGGCCGTGAGGTTCGGTGCGTCGTGCGGGACAAGGACCGCCTGGGCGTGCTGGATCCCACCGGAATCCAAGTTGTTCTCGGGGATGTGACCGACCTGGGCTCACTGCGTGCGGCGGCCAAGGGCTGCAAACAGGTGGTCCATGCAGCCGGCATTGTGTCCTACCTGGGCAAGAACCGCGCGCGGCAGGAAGCGGTCAACCACCAGGGCACGCGCAACATGATGGACGCAGCCGCTTTTGCCGACGTGGACCGGGTGCTGCTCACCAGCTCCATTGCCGCCTTGGGTTTTGTCCCCCAGGACGAGATCGGAGACGAGGAAACCATTTGGAACTGGGGCCCCTACAAGCTGGGTTACTTCGACACCAAGTTCGCCGCCGAGCGGCTGGTTCTCGGAGACACCCGCTTGGAGGGCGTGGCGGTCAACCCGGGCATCACTCTGGGACACAGCGACGCCAACCACAATGGTGGGCGCATCCTGCTGCAGGTCCACCAGGGCGGCCCATTGGGCATCCCTACGGGCGCCACCACTGTGGCCAGCTTGGACGACGTGGTGCAGGGCCACTTGGCGGCGCTGGACCGAGGAGTTTCCGGGGAGCGCTACGTTCTTGGTGGCCACACGCCCACTTGGGTCGAGCTCTTTCAGGCTGCAGCCCAGGTAGTTGGCAAGCCCGCACCGACGCGTATTTTGCCCAAGTGGCTGATCAAGCTCGCCGGAATGGGTTCCCTGCTCAAAGGGCAACTGAGCGGACAGGAACCCCCGCTGACCCCTGCCTTGGCCGAGGTCACGGCGAAGAACCGACGCTACAGCTCGGCCAAAGCCATCCGCGATCTGGGCTACGAGCCCAAGCCCTTGGCCCATGGTCTGGAGCAGTGCTGGAGATGGTACCTGGACAACGGCCACGCCAGCTAAGCGCTGACGGCCACACGGCCTGCGCTAATCACACAGCCCGAGATGGACGCGCCATCGCCGCACACCGATCTCCGGATTGCCTTGGACTCGGGTAACGATGAGATCCAGAGCCCCGTCGCCGTCCAGGTCACGGACCCCATACCAAATCCGCCCAGTGGTGCCTTGGCTTCCTATGAAACTCCCCTGGGGGTAGCCCACAGGCAAGCTAATCTGACCCACCTCGATGCCCAATGTGCTAGGCTCCAGGCTGTAGCGACTCCAAAAGGCTGGATCGCTCTGCGTATCCACCCACTCCAGGTAGCCGTGACCGGCCAGGTCCATCAGGCTGCCTGTCGTGGGCAGCAGGTCCAAGGCCTGCAATGGTCCAAAGCCTTGCTCCGAGCCCCAGGCCAATCCATCGCCGGTGAACCAGTCCAGCCACGTGTCGGCGTTTAGATCCACAAGCCGCCCAAGCTGAGTGGGCGTGCGCATCTCCATGGAATTGGAGGAGAAGCCATGTTCTTCGGCCAGATGCACCTGGAAGCCTTGCTCCAGTTGAATCCAAAGGTCGGGGCGCCCATCACCCTGCTGATCTAAGAGCTGGTAGTCGGCGCCGCGTGTGGCGAGCGGCAAATCAAAGCGGGTGGCCGTGTCCGCAAAGCCGCCGTCCTGGCCCGCGTAGACCAGCCAATAGCTCAGGCCCAGCTCATCGCTGCCCGGAAGGCGCGTGATGACTAGATCCTCCTGGCCATCGCCGGTCAGCTCAAGCAGACGCCAGGCCAAACCTTCGGGATCCTGGTTCTCGATCTGTTGCAGCTGGTCTCGAAGAACTCCAGGCGTCGCCCATTCTCGCTCGCCTTCAAAGCTCTGCCCAGTGTTGTCCAAGATGCGCCAGCCGCTGTCCCCACCCGGAAAAGCGTAGACAAGATCCAGGCGTTCGCTACCCAGGCCGAGCAAGGCCCAGTTGGCCTCGCTGCCGTTGGGGTCGGCGGGCAACCGCAGGCTCCCAAAAGAATCCTCGGGCAAAGTCCAGTCCAAGGCTTGGTTGGCAAAGGCCTTGGCCTGGCAGCGCGCCTTGGGCGCCGTGTCAGGAGCGGTGTCCTGCGGCTCCGGGTCCAGCCCGCAGCCCAAGAGCCAGAGCAGGGGCCCTAGCATGCGCCTCCGACCAGGGCGTCCACGATCTGACTGCGCTGGCGGGGGCCAAAGTGGGCCACCCAGTCCGCGTTGGGCACGCGAAGGGGCTGGACGCGCAAGTAGCGAGGCACCACGGTCTCGTCTTGGATCTCGCCACGCAAGCGGCGGATCAGTCGCGCCCCAATGTGTGTACGGACCGGTGGGGGCTCGCGGAAGGTCAGCTCACACATGTTCTTGTGCAGCTGCTCCATACTGCACAACATCCCCACGGCGTTGACACGTGAGAGCTGAGCGACAAAGCGGCGCTCCCCAGGCATCTGTTGGCCTTCGACCCGGGCGACGATGGCTCGGGCCAGCTCGTCGACATGCACAAAGGGCAGTGGGATGCTGGCGCCTTGCAGATCCAAGCGGGCCCGGCCCTCGGCGGAGGCTGCGGCTGCTTCGAGCCAAGAGGTCAGGGCCCCTTGCAGTCCCAGCGCGCCGAAGATGTGCCCGGCGCGCACGATGCAGGTCTCCACACCGCTTCGGCGGGCGTAGAGAGCCACTCTGGCCTCGCAGGCGCACAGGGTGGCCAACCAAGCGGAACCAAAACGGTCTGCAGCCACGTCCGGCTCGTCTGGCGAGGGGTGATCCAACAACGCCGATGAGAGATGCACGACGCGTTCGGGCTCGCCCCAAGCGGAGAAGGCATGCAGCAGGCTCTGAGTGGCCTTGAGGTTGTGGTCGATGAGCTGGCCGTCTGGAGCCTGGGCGATCTGATCCAGGTGCACGAAGACTTGTGCGCCAGCGATACGCGGACCATAGCGCTCCGGAGTGACCGGATCCGCTTCGATCAACGTCACGCCGAGCTCGGCTCTGCGCAGCGCATCCAGCTCACCGGGGCGCACCAGCGCGAAGACCTCGTGGGACTCACGCAGACCCAGTAGAACCCGCCGGCCAAGAGGCGTTCCTGCGCCTGTGAGCAATACCTTCACGAGTCTCTCCGACTCTTGCTCATGGCTTGAACCAGGGCGGGCTGCACTTCGTCGCGTCGCACAGGACAGCCTCCGACATGGGGAAGGGCGTGGGTCTTGGCAAAGCCTTGGGCGCAGTCCCCTAAAGCCACACACGGCCGCTTGGGATCAGGGCTGGCGCCGCCGGGTTGGTGGCCCATGTACAGGTCTACGCCGTCCACCAAGAGGGCCTTGGCCAGACGCGCGATGGCACGCACTTCTGTGGGCTGCTCCTTCATAAAGTCTAGCAAGGACTCCGCTGCGACGTGGCAGGTTGAGCAGCTATCCCCAGGAAAGACGCGGGCTGCACGCGTGGGCTGGAGCATGCCCGTTGGCTGGGCAAAGTTACGCCGGTGCTCGGACCAGTGGGCCGGGGCCGCAGGAAACTCGCGCTCCAAGACCAACGCCAGTGCCGCGATGTGCTCCACGTCAGCCGGCTCCATGCCCATCAGCCAGGCCGCTGCTGCGTCCAGCTCAAGCAGGTCACTGCCCCCAAGGTAGTAGCCACAGGAGACCGCTGCTCCATGATGGGGGCCTTCTCCTTCCATTCCCAGATCCGCCTCTACCAAGGTCAGGTCCGGAGCCAAGCAGGCGCCGAGCTGTCCAAGCAAGGGGCCCAGACCGTCACGGTGCATGCGTAGGGCCTCGGAGTCGGGCAGCAGTCCCATCAGGCCCTTGGTACCCACGGCGATCTGAGTACCCGAGTGGGTCTTTAGGCGCACGCAGTTGATGACCAAGTCCTGCTCGAAGAGGGCCTGCGGCACCAAGAATCCGCCGCGCAGCTGCATGGGTTCCACCTCCAGATCCACCAAGCGCAGGTGGGGAAAGTCTTCGAGCAACTCCATGCAGTCGGCCAGCTCCAGCAGGTCCATAAAGCTGGTGTAGGGCACGTCGGGTGGCGTAAGCAGAGAGCTGTGGGCCAAACACACGCTGCGAATGCCGCGTGACTGCAGCCAAGAGAGCAGCGCGCGCAGGAAACCATGGGTGGTGATCTCTGCAGGCTTGGGGCTGTGACGGGCGTTCCAGTCGGGCTTGATGAGAACCGATGCCCCAGGCGCAAGCTCAGGCAGAAGCTGGTCAAGCAGGGCCGCCAGGGAGCGGTCGGGATCTACAAAGGGCTCAAGGGCGATCATGCTCCCAATGTAGCCTGACCCAGGCCCTCATGTCCGCTGCAGAAAGTTCCGTAGCCCAAAGGCATGAACACCCCCGCCCAACCCGACGCCTTCTGGACCACCAAGGGTCCCCCTGAGTCGCAGACTCTGGTGGCGATGGCAGGCGGCATGTCGTTGCTGGGGATCGCGCCCTGGGCGACCGGCGCGCACGCGCTTGCGGTCTTCGGTCTCGGTCTCGGTCTCGGTCTGACTGGGGCCATCTGGGCCCTGACTGTGCATCGGCCCGCGACTGTCTGGGCGCAGCAGGCGCTCAAGTTGGGGCTGCGCTGGTCTCGCAAGGGCCGAGCGGAATGGCTCCAGGGAATCTACGCTGGACGCAACGTACAGGTGCGTGTCTGGGCGAACAAGGTGGATGTGACCTGCGCCCCCTTCCGCTCCTTGGAGCGCGACTTCCCCGCGACCTCCGACGCTCTGACCCAGCACCTGATCGCAGTGCGGCGGGGCGCACCGCCGGTCACCGGTTTGGAGGACCCCATCACCCGGGCGGCATTTCAGGCGGCCCTGGATCAGGGCTTGGAGGTTCGGGCACTGGGGGACCATATAGACCTTCGGAGCAAGGCCGATCCGGAGCAACTGGCCACCCTACTGGAACGTGTGGTCAACCTCTGCATGACCCTAGACCAGTCCCGTCTGCGCCGGAAGTCGGACACGCTCTTCTGAACGGAGCTCTGGTCACCCCGCTCTCACCTGGGATACAACCCGCAGCACCCCAGGGAGACACAAATGATCCTGCTGCTCTTGGCCTGCAGCCCCGTTGAGCCCCGCGTTGCCGGAGAGCGCACGCCGCCTCCGGAGCAGGAGTGCGACGCGCTGGACCCGGTTCACTGCATGCTCCCCTACCCATCCAACGCACACACCGTGCTGGATGAGAGCACCTCGACGGGCTTGCGCATGGCCTTCGATCCCACGCCCCTAGGCGTGGACGACGATGCCAGCTTCTTGAACCTGGGCAACGGCTTCTCCCGGGTCAGCGGCGTGACGGTGGCCTTTGATGTTCTGCTAAACGATGTGGCCTCAGATGAATCGGTCGTGCCATCTCTGAGCGCTGACGGTGCTCTGCAGGTGATCAACGCCCAAGTAGGTTCCGATCGCTACGGCGAACGCCAAGCGTTCTGGACCGAGGTCATCGACGTGAGCTCGATCACGGCGGACAAGAGCATGCTGATCGGCCGGCCCGAGCAAGTCATGGAGGCGAGCGCCGACCATGTCTTTGTGGTCCTGGACAGTGTCGGGGCCCAGGCCTCTGAGATGGTCCGCGTCTCACTGGGATTGGAGGACCCTCGCGGCAAGCTCGAGGAGGAGATGGCGGCTCACTACGCCCCAACCGCGGCCTTCTTGGAAGAACAGGGTGTGAACCTAAACGAGGTGGTCCGCTTCTCGGAGTTCACCACCCGCTCCGCAGAGGATCCACAGCGGCGCATGTTCGCGATGATGGACGCATTGGAGACTGCTAGCGGCGATTTGGAGGTTGTGATTGACACTCTGGTCGAGCCAGCGGATCCCGACATCGCTGCCATCGTGCGTGGCCGACTGGTCGGCGCCCCCAGTTTCCTGAACGAGGATGGGCGTCTCGAACTTGACGCTGCTGGCGACCCCTCCATCGTGGGCACCACGGACATTGAGTTCCGCATCAGCATTCCAGCCGACGCACCCGACTACCGAGTGGTGCTCTACGGCCACGGCACCGGCGGTGACGTGACCGACTCCTCCTTCGACTCCGAGCTGGCCGAGAAGGGAATCGCAAAGCTCAACCTTCGCTTTGAGGGATGGACCGGCTCGGACTTTGTATACACCTTGGGCAGTCTGGGCGCTTTCCTAGAAGGCTCCGAGCGCAGCACCGCGGGCTTGTTGGAGTCCCTGGCGGGCGGCACCGTGCTGCTCACCTCCTTGGACGGCGCGCTGGGAGACGCCTTGAGCGCAGACACCCTAGCGGGCGACCCCAATCCGGTGGCTGGTGTGCGCCCCCGAACCGACGAGGTTCTCTGGATGGGCGGCTCTCTGGGTGGCACCCTGGGTGCGGTCATCGTCTCAGCAGACGACCGCCTGACCAAGGCTGTGCTCAACGTGCCCGGCACTGGCTGGAGCCACATGATTCCCCACTCCTTACTCTACGACATCGGCGTAGGGGACGCCCTGACCAACAACTACGGCTCCCTGCTCGACGTTCACCTGGTCATTCTGGCTGGCCAGAACAGCTGGGACGATGTGGACGGCGCCATCTGGGCGGAGAAGGCTCTGGAAGTAGGCGGCTCCTTCCTGCTGCAGCAGTCCATGGGCGACCCTGTGCTACCCAACCTGGGCACCAACCTGCTGGCACGCAGCCTGAACGCTGTGCAGTTCGAGCCCATGTTCGACCGTGTCGAGGGACTCGAGTCCACCGACCAGGTCGTCCAGAGCGGCGCCACCCTGGAGCAGTTCTGGGTCTCGGACACTGGCCCCTACGACGTACACGGATTCGCGGCCCGCAACACCATCGCTGGCGATGCCGCTCTGGAGCAGATCCTGCTCTTTGCGCAAGACGCCTGGGAGGGCAGCACCCCCATGGCGCATCCACAGCTCTGCGAGACTGACGGTGTTGACGGCGCCTGCGACTTTAGGGCGCAGACCGCCGAAGAGGACTGAAGCGCATAGGACTGAAGCGCACAGGACTGAAGCGCATAGGACCCGGACCTGGGAAGCAAGCTGCTCAGCCCGACCCTGACCTGGACGGCCATCACCAACGCCCAGACTTACAAGTGCGCAAGCATTTCGAGGACGAAGAACGCAGCGGAGGCGTGCGAACGCAAGCCTAGCATGTGGTCAGTCCGCCTGATCGAGAGTGTACCTCTACGCAGCCGGGCGGAACAGCAAGCAACCGGACTGCAGACCGCCGAAGTGGAGGCCCGCTTCACCATCGACCCCAATCCACCGATGGACCTGATCTTCGCCGTGGATCAGAGCGGCTCGATGGACAACGATGCCGACGCGTTGGCGTCAAACTTCGAGACCTTGGTCACCACGCTGAAGGGGGTCACGAGCGCCTGGCACATCGGCGTGCTGACCTATGACGCGGGCTGCTTCAACAGCCGCGGGCTCAAGGCAACAACCCCAGCCCTGAGCGCCGTGTTCTCAGCAGCCGTCAACGCCGGAGAGGACCGAGAGATCAGCGATGACGAGGCCCTCTTCAAGATCTTGGACCGAGGCCTTCGCCAGCTGGATGCCAGGGCGCAGTACGCAGAAGACATTGCCTTGGCCACCCTGAGCAATGCCTGGCAGTTCGAGCTCAGTGAGCCCGCCGCCAACGGCTCCACCCAAGTGCAGGTAGACGGCACCACAACCAACAGCTGGGCCTTCGACGCAACGTCCAAAAGTGTTCAGATGAACGGACTACAAGACGCCGGCGAAGTGGTGATCACCTACTCAGAGCAGGGGGCTACTCGGCTGCCATGGTGACGGTCAGCACGTCCCGCTCGACATCGCAGGCATCCGCTGGGAGCGCTACGTCGATGCGCTCGACCTGGCGGTTCCAGCCGGGACCACCCAAGTACACTGAGTAGGCGTCGGGCTGGCCCTGGCCGCACTCCCAGTACTCATCACCCATGGTGCAGGGCACCTTGTTGATTTCTTCAGCGGCGGCCTGTCCCCAGTCCACCTCGATATCGGTGATGAAAGCACCGGCATCGTTCAAGGGCTCTACATAGAAGCTGGGGGGGCCTGCTTGGCAACCGTCATCTTCGCCAGCGCAACCAAGCGCGAGAATCAGCATAAGCATCGTGTACTCCAATCGGGGCGCAACACTACCCCACCCAGTAATCTAAGGTGAGGATGCGATCGTGGGAACAGGAATCTTACAGCTCGCGGCTTTGGAGCGGCGCCTACGCTTTAGGAGCCATTCCGACCCCTTAGAGGCCGACGAGCCCGCCCAAGGTCAGGGTGAAACTTCGGCGGCTCTGCCGTGCCACCGTCCCGACACAATGGGAATGTAAACGGGAAGTCACCTACCCGTGAGTCTCTTGCTCGTGAACGCACCAGCGCCCGTACAAGATCAGGTTGCCCGCCAGGCACCCATCCGAGTCTTCATCGAACTGATCCGTCGGGAGAGCGTCTTTATTGCGCTCCTCCTGGTGGCCTTTCTGATCACTGGGCTGACCTACCAGACCCCTCACATTGCAATGTGGGTCGGCTTCGTTATCGCGGCCTACTCTGCGGTCGCCAATGACTCCATCCAGACCTTGGGCACCTTCATCGCGTCCAACAAGCACCGCCCCTGGTGGCTGCTCTGGCTGTTCATGGGAGGCATCTTTCTGGCCACGGCCGCGTATTCATGGGTGAACTACGGCGGAGACGTCAGCTACGGCCGCTTGGCCTCCAAGGGCTTTGAGACCGCGCCCACCGAGTTTCAGTGGCTCCAAGTGGCCGCGCCGCTCGTACTTCTGATCTTGACCCGCATGCGCATGCCGGTGAGCACCACTTTCCTGCTGCTGAGCTGCTTTGCTGCCAGCGGCAAGAGCATCTGGGCCATCACCGCCAAGAGCCTGACTGGCTACGGCATCGCCTTTGGCTTGGCCATCCTGCTGTGGGTGACCTTGGGCCGCTACATGCAGCGCAAGTTCGTTGGCAAAGCCCACCCCGCCTGGAACGTGGGCCAGTGGGTGATCTCCGGCGCCCTGTGGTCCGTGTGGCTACAGCAAGACGCCGCCAACGTGGCCGTCTACCTGCCCCGCAGCCTAAGTGTGTGGCAGTTCGCAGCCTTTGCAGGCGTAATCTTCGGTGGCTTGGGCCTGCTCTTCTGGCAGGGTGGCGAGCGCATCCAGAAGGTTGTAGACGAGAAGTCCAACGTGGTGGATGTGCGTGCCGCAACGGTGATCGACCTGCTCTACGCGATCATCCTCTACATCTTCAAGGTGCAGTCAGACATCCCGATGAGCACCACCTGGGTCTTCGTCGGCTTGCTGGCTGGACGCGAGATCGGAATGAGCTTCGCCAAGGCCCACGACCGTCCCCTCATCAACAGCTTCAAGCTGATGGGCAAGGACCTGCTCAACGTCGGACTGGGCTTTGTGATCAGCCTGGTCCTCGCATCCGCCATCAATCCAACTATCCGAGCCGCGCTCTTCGAGTAACCCCAATTGCGCAGCAATTGGGGTGGGGCCGAGCCCCGTAGATCTGGCTCAGTTCCGAGCGACATACGCAGGGAATCCGGTCTGTCGAGCGCACTCATGTCGCTACAACGGAACGCTCTGCTATACCCTCGGTCAGGCAAGATGACCCGTGGGAGGCGTCAGCGGAGTGCAGATCCCCAAGGCGTGAGAACGGAAGAATGCGCAAGCATTTCGAGGACAAAGAACGCAGCGGAGGCGTGCGAGCGCAAGTCCCACATGTGGTCATGTCTGCCTGATCCAGAGTGTAAGGGCTTGACCAAGACTATACGCTACGTCCGAGAGTTCACCGGCGCAGGCGACCTACTCCTCGCCGGGTATGAGCGCCAAGAGCTCCGGATGTCCGGGGAATTTGCTAAGGGCCTTGTCCAAGCGCACCTGCGCCTGACCGTCGAGACCGGTCTCCCGCAGACGCTCGATAGCGATGGCCTCAGCGGCGGCAGTGGTTGGCTTCTCTCCAAGCTCTCTGGAGAGTCGGCGAAACTGGTCCCGGTGTTTGCCAGTGCGATCCAGTTCCTCCAGCGCCTGGTCGACCAAGCGACGCATCCCACGCTTGTTGGCCTCCTCCACCACGACCACCAGTCCAAAGGCGTGACCACGCACAAGCTCCAAGACCTCGGCCTCGCCATCCAGGCGGGCTTGGCCGCCCTCCAAGCTGAGATCCTGGAGCCTCTTGCGGGCCTTTTTGGTACGGCTATTCCGGTAGAAGAACGGCCCTAAGAGCGCCAACACACACAACAGGAAGACCGTGCCACCCCAGGAGGGGAGTTGCACGCCGATGAGCTGGAACAGCGTGTCCAGCATCCCAGTGACATAGCGCACAGCTCAGGCGTCCCGGCGTAGCCGCTGGGCGATGAGGAAGGCGATCTCCATGCTCTGGCCGTAGTTCAAGCGTGGATCACAGAAGCTCTCGTAGCCGTCGGCAAGCTCATGGTCGGCGAGGTCCTGGGGACCGCCCACACACTCTGTGACGTCTTCTCCGGTCATCTCAAAGTGCACCCCACCCAATACGCTGCCGGCGGCTTGGTGACCGTCCATGACCGCGGAGAGCTCTCCTAGGATATTGGACACGTCCCGGGTCTTTAGGCCGTCCTGAGTGCTGCGGGTGTTTCCGTGCATCGGGTCGCATGACCAAGTGACCTTGGCACCGCATTCCTTCACAGCTTCGAGGTGACCAGGCAGGAGTTCCTGGACCTTGGAGGCGCCGTAGCGTGTGATCAAGGTCAGGCGACCAGGCTCGTTGTCCGGATTCAGGGTCTCGCAGACGCGCTTGAGCTCGTCGGGCGCCATGGTGGGCCCGCACTTGACGCCGATTGGGTTGCGGATGCCACGGAAATACTCGACGTGGGCCTGGTCCAACTTGCGCGTGCGGTCACCAATCCAGAGGAAGTGCGCGCCAAGGTTGTACGCACCCGTATCGGTCTCGACGGTCATGGCCTGCTCATAGGGTAGCAGCAGGCCCTCGTGGGAGGTGAAGAAGTCCACCCGCGAGAGAGAGCCTTGAGAGTCGGCCCCCACCGCTTCCATAAAGTCCACCGCCTCCAAGATCCGGGAGACCATGTCCTGGTACTCGGCCCGGTGGGTAGGCTCGCGCACAAAGCCCAGATCCCAGTGCTGGGGGTGCCGCAGATCGGCAAAGCCACCGTCGAGCAGCGCCCGCACGTAGTTAAGCGTTGTGGCAGCGTGAAAGTAAGCCTGAACCAGCCGGTCAGGGTTGGGCTGGCGATCCGAAGGATCGTGGCTGTTGATGTGGTCCCCCCGGTAGGTCGGGATCTCCACGCCATTTAGGATCTCGGTGGGCTTGGAGCGCGGCTTGGCAAACTGCCCTGCCATGCGCGCCACCCGAATCACTGGGATGCGCGCCCCCCAGGTCAACACCACGCTCATCTGGAGCAAGATCTTGAGCTTGTCCTGGATGGCTTGGGCGTTCAGATCAACGAAGCGCTCTGCGCAGTCGCCGCCCTGAAGCACAAAAGCCTTCCCGCAGCTGGCGCGGGAGAGCTGTTGCCGCAGACGATCCACCTCCCCGGTATGCACCAGGGGCGGCAGGGCTGCAAGGCGCTGCGTAGCGGCCTTGACGGCCTGGGGGTCGGAGTAGTCGGGCTGCTGAGAGATCGGCAGCCCGCGCCAGCTTGAAGGAGTCCAGGATTTCATTGGATCCCTTGGCTAACCGACTCGGGCAAGACACGCGGGGAACACTCCCCTACTGAGATGCTGCGGCACCCTCGGGAGGAGGTCCAGCAGGGCCACCCTCGCCGCCCGCGGGAGGCTCGCCGGATGGGCCGAGCTCGCTGCCATCGCTGGGCGGACCCGCTTCTCCTGGCGTAGGTGCTCCACCCTCTGGGGGTGGCCCCTGCGCGCCGCCCTCTGGGGGCGTACCCATCTCGGCACCCTCCGGGGGCGGACCCATCTCGCCACCCTCGATCTGTGCATCGGGGGCCTCGACCGGGGCAGGAGGTGATGCTGGGCCTTCCGGCGCTTCATCGCCAGAGAGCGGGGGAGCGACCTGAGAGCAGTCTAAGCTCACCGACAGATCTCCACTCAAGTCCACGGGCTGGCCGCTGTTGGCGAAGAAGATCCCTGCGTCCGAGGGCGTATTGTTCTCGTCGGCGTCCTCGAAAGCGAGCACCATACCGATGGTGCCCTTGGGGGCCTTGAGAGAGAACTCCCCTGGCTCTTTCACCGTCAGGCCGGCCACTGGCTGGGGCGGCTCATTGTTGATCTCCCCAGCCTTGCCCTTGGGGGGCGGCGGGAAGACATGCACCACAAAGGGCCCCTCGCTGGTCGCGCAGGCCAATGTGCCGCTTATGGTGATGGCGTCCGGGAGACCGGAGAGGTCGTCCTGGGAGTTGACCACTTCGCTGTTGTAAGCGGGTGGGCCACCGCTGCCGCCACCTGGGCCAGGACCAGCTTCGGGGGCGGGGCCTTGTCCTGCACCTTCCCCCGGCAGACCGGGTTGTCCAGCACCGCCGCCCAAAGGAGTAGCGGTGTTCGGCTGTCCAGCCTCCGAGGGGGGCTCGGGACAGGCCAGCATCAACGTGAGCGCAAACAGCATCGATATCCTCCTGCCCGGGTCCACAGGGCCTGGGCGTGTGGCAGGAGGATAGCGCGTTTCAACTCAACAAGGCCCTTCAAGCCAAGGTGACGCCCTTGTCCAGGTAGACGTCCTGAATGGCGTTGAGCAGCTCAATGCCTTCGGCGCGGGTCTTTTGGAAGGCCTTGCGGCCGCTGATCATACCCACGCCGCCCGCACGCTTGTTGATGACAGCAGTACGCACGGCTTGCGCCAAGTCGTTGTTACCGGAGCCACCGCCGCTGTTGATCAGGCCCACGCGTCCCATGTAGCAGTTGGCCACCTGATAGCGCACCAGGTCAATGGGATGGTCGGAGCTCAGCTCGGTGTAGATGCGCTCATCGAACTTTCCGTAGGCGGAGTCGCCCATGTTCAGGGCGCGGTAACCGCCGTTGTTGGTGGCCATCTTCTGCTTGACGATGTCTGCGTGAAGGGTCGCAGCCAAGTGGTTGGCCTGTCCCGTCAGATCGGCGCTGGTGTGGTAATCCACGCCGTTATTCTTGAATGCGGGGTTGCGCAGGTAGGCCCACAACACTGTGGCCATGCCCAGCTCGTGGGCACGGGCGAAGGCCTTAGCGACCTGGACGATCTGACGGTTGGAGTCTGCCGATCCGAAGTAGATGGTGGCGCCCACTGCGGTGCATCCCATCTCGTAGGCCTGCTCGATCTGAGCAAAGAGGATCTGCTCGAAGGTGTTGGGCACCGTGAGCAGCTCGTTGTGGTTGATCTTGAGCATGAGCGGAATCTTGTGGGCCCACTCACGAGCGACCATACCGAGCACACCCAGGGTGCTGGCCACAGCGTTGCAGCCACCTTCGTAGGCCAGCTCGATGATGTTCTGGGGGTCGAAGTAGTCGGGGTTGGGAGCGAAGCTGGCGCCTGCGCTGTGCTCGATCCCCTGGTCGACCGGAAGAATGCTCATGTATCCGGTGTTGGCCAATCGGCCGTGCCCGTAGAGGGCCTGGATGTTCCGCAGGGTTCGCACGTTGCGGTCCGACTTGGACCAGATGCGGTTCACCAAGTCCGGACCAGTCTGGGTCAGACGGGCAGCGGGAATGGTCGTGCAGCTGTGGTTGAGCAAGCTGTCGGCTTCGTCGCCGAGGAGCTGAGCGATGCGGTCGTTGGCCACGGGCCCTCCAAAAGGTTGCCCTAAGAATAACCGACGCCACACAAGGCACCCATGGCAACTGGGCAACGTCCAATGCCCTCCCCGCAGGTCCCCTCCCCCAGTCCCCGCACTGCAGGCACCCCCAGACAGAGAAAGGCCCCCAGGGACCGAAGTCCGAGGGGGCCCTCATCGTCAAAGCACCAGGCTCAGAGGAAGCTGGCGATGGTCTCGTCGTTCAAGCGACCTGGGTGGCCACGCCAGACGATCTTTCCGTCCTTCACGACTGCGGCAGCGGGGATCCCGGACACAGCAAAAGCAGTGGCGGTGTCGCCGTTCTCCTTGGCCATGGTGTAGTTCACCTCCTGCTCCTTGATGAACTCGGTGACGCTCTCCTCGGTCGCGGACTTGGTGATGCGGGTCAGGCCGACCACGTCCATCTTGCCCTCGTACTTGGTCGCGACCTCCTTCATGTTGGGGACCTCGCGGCGGCAGTGGGGGCACCAGACTTCCCAGAAGACGACCAGGGTGGTTCCGGAGGCAAAGTCAATGTCGCTCTCGGCGCCAACGTACATGGCGTCGATGACGGGGCTCTTGACTTCGGTGCCGATCACGTCCAGCTCGCGCTTGTAGCGAATGGCCTTGGAAGCGGTCTGGGTGGTGCCAAAGTCCTTGAACAGGGTGTCGAGCTCAGCCTTGGCGACGGTCATGTCGCCCTTGCCCATGGCGTCGTTGAAGCGTCCGAAGACCTCCTGAGCCTTGGCCTCGTCGGCAGCGTTGACTGCAGGGGCTGCACCACGGCCTGAAGCAGGAGCAGTCTCCACCTTCGCGACGCGTGCCTCAAGGGCCTCGACGCGAGCGGCGAGCTCGTCGTGGTCAGCCTTGGGGGCGCAGGCGGCCAAGCTGGCGAGTGCCAGGGCCGAGAAGATCATGTTCCGCATGGGTCTCTCCGTTGTCAGGGCCTGGGCCGCTGATCGGGGGGTAGATAATAGAAAGGGCCTTGGCAACTGCCTGAACGACACCGCCACAAAGGAAACGCGACGTAGCACAGCGTCCCCATTTTGGCCACGGGGACGGTGGCCTCGGGGGCATACTACAAGTGTAGAGATGGGTGCGCTACACCTGTAGTGAATTCAGCGGGAAAAACTCTGAGAGGGGGAGCTCTCCTCAGAGACCCCAGCGACCCCAGCGACCCCAGCGACCGACCCCAGCGACCCGGCTCAGCGACCCGGCTCAGCGACCCGGCTCAGCGACCCGGCCTACAAACAGAGCCTACAAACAGAGCGGCTCCTCCTCGAACTCGAAGGTCTCCGACCCGCTGCCCTGCTCGTACTGGAGCAAGACCACCGGGTTCTCCCCATCGCCTGCGAGGACGCTCTTGTGGAGAGAAGCATCGATGGCGCTGCCCACGCTCTCCCGCGCGCCCAGACTGCAGTCTGAGTAGACCGCCACAGTGCTGGGCTCCCCAGTCGAGGTCACCCCGAATGCGAGCACCCCTTGCTCCTGCGGCACCAAGGCGAAGGGGGCCACAAGCTCGGAGAGCTCCACCACACAGCCGCTGGCCGCATGCGCGACCAGAGCTTGGCTCAGATCCACGCTGCCAACCCGGGCGAAGAGCTCGCCCTGGTCGTCCTGGATCAGGGCCCAGACAAAGTCCACACCCTCGATGGTCCCGATGGACTGGACCTCGGTCCCATCCCAAGCCTCAACCCGAAAGTCCAAGCCCGCAGCCCGCGCCCAAGAGGGTCCCGGGCCGACGATGAGCCAGTTGCGCTGGGGCAGCCCGGGAACCAACTCATAGGGCAGCTCCCATCCCCCGGCGTAGCTGTGCAGGAAGAGACCGCCTGGATCGCCCACCCGCAACACATGCAGGCCCTCCGAGTCCCCCCAGAGACCCGCGTCGTAGGTGTTTCCCGACTCGGGGATCTCTACTCCGGCGCTGCCTGCGGGATCATGTAGCCAGACTTGTCGCTGTGGATTGATCTCCAGAAAGACTGCCCGCCCGTCCACAATACGGAGATCCTCAGAGGGCCCGACCAGCTGCGTGCTCTCCAAACCGTCCTTGAAGAGCGCCCCGTCGGCTTGTGTCCAGAGAGCGCCATCTCCGTCCCGGGCGATGCGGCGGGCCCTGCCAGAGACATCTTGAAAGCTGGCCGAGCTGCCGTCCCAGACCAGGGCCTTGCCGCCGGTCGCAGGGACCTCGCATGGGGAACAGCCTGCAAAAATGGTCCACATAATTAGCATCGAAGCTCCGGAATAGCTGATCGCAGGCGAGAGATTTGGTCCTCCTCCAGCACACAGCCGCCCAGGGTCAAGCGCAGTAGTCCATCGGTGTGGCTCAGGGCACGCACGCCCTCGGGTCCCAAGCTGTTGCCGGACAGGTCCAGCTCCAAGAGCTGGGGCAGGTTGCTCAGAGCGACCACCCCAGCGGCACCAATGCCACAGTCGGCCAACTTCAGCACGCGCAGGGTCTTGGAGGCAGAGAGGCGGATCGCGCCGGCGTTACCCACAGGGTTGGCCCGCAGATCCAACTTGCGAAGGGGCATAGCGGCCAAGTAGCTTGCGCCCTCTTTGGCGATTCGGTTCTCGCAGAGGCGCAGATCCCGAAGAGCTGGCAGCGCCTTGAGCGCCTCCATCAGCCGGTTGTCGCCCAGCAAGCCCAAGTGGATCACGTTGCCTGGCCCGCGCTTGACCTGGGGCTGGCGGTCGCGAACGCCGTTTTCGTCCATACGCAGCTCGGCCAGACGCTCGGTGGGCAGGCACCCTAGCAACTCAGGCAAGCCCTCACGACCAACGCCGGGCGTGATGACCATGCGTACTAAGCCAGGCCCTAAGTCGGGACCGATCAGAGTCAGGGCCTGGACCGCCGCCTGACTGCGGATCTTCAGCGTGACGCCCAGGCGCGCGAAGTTGGGCCGCAGGGAGATCGCCTCGCCAAGGGCAAGGAGCAAGCTGCGATCTTCGGGACGCAAGCGCGGCATCAAGAGGGACCAGAGCGCTTCGGGAGACTGGGCGTGGATCTGGTCACCCAGGGCATGAAAGGCAGGTCGGTCGCCCTGCTCTCGCAGCTCCTGAAGGCGCTCAAATAAGGCCATTGGCGGCAAAGACATGCCGCTGAACATAGCCCGCCTGACCCTGGGATGGTGGATGATGGGGAACACACCCTGTAAGTCAGGTGCTCCTCGCGCGTTCTCTCCGCGTCCCGACCTCCCCTGGAGATTCCCTTGCTGCTCGCTATTGTCGCTACCAGCCTTGCCGCTCAGCCGGCCATGATGACCACCGCCAAGGGCTCCGTGCAGCTCAACGGTGAGCGCGTCGCAGCCCCCTTGGTGCTCGGCGAAGGGCAGAGCCTGGTCTTGGCCGAGGGTGCCAGCGTCGTGCTGCTCTATGGTGGCGCGGCCACCCAAGTGAAGGGACCGACCACCATCAGCCTGGAGTCCCTGCAAGCCGCGAGCGCGAGCACTGGGGAGCAGGTCGCCGTGTTGGATACGGTCCTGGCCCGAGATGCCCACACCCAGCGCACTGGGGCCACCCGTGCGGCTGGGGAACTGCAGCTTCAGCGTCCGGTTCCTGGGGACCAGATCCTGGCCATGCACACCGTGTCCTGGCACTGCGAGGGCCCCTGCGCCGACGAAGCGGTCAGCATCTACTCCTTCCGCGAGGACACGGTGGTCTGGGCTGGAAGCGGCGCTGGAACATCCATTTACACGGGCCCAGAGCTTGCTGCGGGTCCCTACACCCTGACGGTCGCGGGCCAAGAGTTTGGCTTTAGGGTGGCGTCCTCCAATGAGCAGAGCACCCTGAGCGGCGCACTGAGCGCAGTAGGCACTGCACCCGGCACAGCGGAGCTCAGCACCGCAGATCAGGCCGCTTTAGAGACCGGTCTGCTTCTGCATGCCGGCTACCGCAGCGACGCCCTGTGGGCCCTGGATGCCCGCTTGGCCAAGCAGGACGACCCCGAGCTCCAGGCTGCCCGCAAGGCCCTGGAGACCCAAGCGGGTTTGGCTCCCCAGTGAGTCGCCCGTGGTGGCGAAAGGCGCGCTTGGACGAAGAGTGTGAGGAGCCCGCCTCGCACCTGATCCGCAGCATGGCCTACGAGACTCTGGTGGTGGGCTTTACCGCCATCGCAGTGGGCGTCCTGGCCTTTCTGGTCAGCCGAGGCCAGCTCGAAGACCTGTACCTAAAGGCCAGAGGCTCCGCGCCGGTCTCCAACCAGGTCGCCGTCCTGAGCATCGGGCCAGAGGCCCTGTACCTGTGGAATGCCGAGCAGCCGCAGCCGGAGATCACACCACGGGCCATGCTCGCCGAGCTGGTGCGCTTCGCAGACCACTCTGGGGCCAGCGTCATCGTACTGGACGTGATGATGGAGGAGCCCCAGGCCGGCGACGACGCGCTGGTCAAGGCCGCCGCTAAGGCACGTGCACCTGTGGTCGCAGCCACACGCTTTGTGCCTACCGCACCCACCTCCAAGCGTGATTTCCAGCCTGGATTGAGCCCAAGCCTCCAGGACGTCATTCAGCCCGGGTTTGCCAACCTGCAGGTCGAGCAGCCCTGGCTCTTCGCCGACGGCCAGCTGGTACGCCACGCCCCCCTGGTCCGACAGGTCTCCACCGCGCGCATCGATGCCGGCGCCTGGCCTTGGAATCTCGTGGGTGCCGAGCAGGCCGACCACGCACTGGTGCCCAGCATGACTTTGCTGGCGGCAATGCTGCATGTGGGCTCCGACGCGGAGGCTCTGCAGAGCGCCTGTGACGTGGTCCCCGGTGAGGCGCTCCGCTGCTCCAAAGGTACGGGCGCGCTCGGCTTGCCGGAGATCCCTCTGCCTCTGGAGCAAGGGATGGTGATCAACTTCCGCGGTCCCGAAGGCCACGACGGCATCACCAGTGTACGGGCCGCCAGCGTCCTGCGCGCCGTGGGCCCTGCGGCCTTGGCACATGAGATGGGCATGGAGATGTCCGCCCAGGCCCCCGAGCTGGAGGCGGCTCTCAAAGACAAGGTCGTGCTCATCGGCCGGGTCGACCGCATCGGCCAAGACGATGCCGACCAATTCGTGACCCCCTACAGCTTCCCCACCTTGCTCCAGGCCGACATGGCTGGCGTTCAGGTGCAGGCTCAGGTCATCGACACTCTGATCAGCGGCCGACACATTCGCCAGCCCCGCGGCTGGTCTTG